>CAYUFF010000008.1:0-25962 GCA_964444075.1 uncultured archaeon | reverse complement strand
AAAAACATAGGGGGCTGCTAGTCAGAAATGATTTGTACAGCCCCTGATGCCTGCCCAGTGCCAGTGTGTGAAACCCGGGTACAACCGGGTGAAGCCCTGGCAAACGGCGGCGGTAACCCTGACCGTCGTAACTCAAGACGGTCACTTGATCGCAAGAGATGAAAGTAGCCGCTTGGGCGGCACAAGTAGCGTAATCCCTTGCCGCTTAATTGGCGGCCTGCATGAATGGCTTAACGACCCTCCCACTGTCCCGGGGTGGGACCCAGCGAAAGTGCCTTTCCGGTGAATAGGCCGGAGACCTCCGGTGGGAAGCGAAGACCCCGTAGAGCTTTACTGCAGCCTGGCGTTGTGGTGGGGTTGGGCTTGTATAGAGTAGGTGGGACCCGCTTGGAGCCCATCCTCGCCAGGGGATGGGTGAGGGGCAAGTGTAACACCACCCTTGCTCAACTCCACCGCTAACCCTTCGGGGGACAGCGTCAGGTGGGCAGTTTGGCTGGGGCGGTACGCCCTTGAAAGGGTATCAAGGGCGCCCCAAGCTCAGCTCACCCGGGTCATGGTAAGGGGTAGCTATGATTACACTGCTCCAGGTTGATGTTGATGAGAATCGAGGTAGCTGATGATGCTACCCTTACCACCCGAGAGAAATCCGGGGTAGAGTGTAAGCGCAAAAGCTGGGTTGACTGGACCCCTCACAGTATGGGGTCCAGCCGGGAAACCGTGGGCTAGCGATCAACCAGCTCCTCTTGGTGGGGGCTGGTTGTAACAGAAAAGCTACACAGAGTGAGGGAATCCTCACTCTGGGCGAACTCGGGGATAATGGGCCTGTGTGAAGGGAAGGCCCGCCCGGTCAAAGGTGAAGTTTTTTAAAGCTCTACGGGAGTAAAATTTAATAAGCCTCGGGGAGAAAAATGAAAATGGACAATGAAAGAAAAGAAGAGCTAGCAATCCTAGTGGGACTCTTGCTTACTGATGGTTGTGTTTCCAGTCAAAGGTTTGTAATATTCCACAACAGGTGCGAAGCGATGCACGAGTTATTCCAAAAACTTATTACTAAAATTTTCGGTAATGTTCACTTCACCCAAAGGATTGAAGCAAACGGAACTAAGAGGACTCAGGTGTCGAGTAAACCTTTAGTGGAGAAATTACTGAGTGTTTGTAATCTCCCAACGTTCAGAAGGAAAAGACTTGAAAGTGGGAAATTTCCCCCAGTGAAACTGCCAGAGTTCATCAAAGAATTACCGGACGAATCTAAGTTGAAATTTATACAAGCTATTTTTTCGGCAGATGGTAGTGTATCAGTAAGCGTGAGATGGCATAAAAGGAACAGGAGTTGGGAGATTAGGAGAAGGATTGAGCTAACTTGTAAGCATCCTGACCTTAGGAGAGATTTCCTCGAACTTCTAAAGAGTGTAGGTTTTTCTCCCAGAATTTCTGGTGACAACATCACCTTAGAAAAGAAAAAGGATATTCTGAAGTTCGCAAGAGAGGTAGCATTCCTCCCAGGAGTGAAAGTAGGTAGAGATAGTAGTATTTGGTCGGGCTTCGAGAAAAATCAGGTACTAACACTCGCCGTCAAAACCTTAAACTTCACCAAAAAACAATTAGAAAGATTCAAAACCAAGGAAGATGTTATAGCATTTTTAAAGTCTCTTGTGTAGGGCCTTCTCTTCCAGGAAGCCGGTGAAAGCCCACAGCCAGCTCGAAGGGGTCTTTTGCTTCCTAGATAACGACCGACACCTTCCGGTGGGCAAATCGACCCGGCGCGTTGGTGCGTCGCTGAGTCTCTTCCTTAAGGAAGAGACGCGGAATCGGCTCCCCCTCACCTGGCCGTGCAGAATTCGGGGGCACCACCCTCTCCTAAAGGGTTTAAATACATCTGACGACAAACTAAAAAAACATGGGAGGGTGGTGACCAACGTGTCGGGGCCTAGACCAACGTGTGAATTAGGAGTGCTCGTAGGGCTAATACTTACTGACGGTAGTATAAGTAGAGGGCAGATCGAATTCACAGGGAAATCAGAAATCCTCCACAAAATTTTCGAGGAAAAAATGAGAAAATGTTTTGGAGTAGAGGAAGTATGGAAGGGTAAAGATTGTAGACAAGAAGAAATCAAACGGACGAAAGTTTCCAACAGAGAAATAGCTCAAAAACTGCAGGAGAGTGTGGAAACCTTCCACCAATGGATTTTCAAGCTTTCTGAAGAGGAGATGAAAGAAGTGCTGAGAGTTATGTTCTCGACTGACGGCTGCGTAGTTCTCTACCCTGTGTGGAACAGAAGGAAAAAAGTATGGGAGATCAAAAAATATGTGAAGTTTGCTTCAAAATCACCTTCCATAAGAAAAACTGTCCTAAAAATGCTTGAGGTTCTAGGATTCTCTCCAACGGAAAGAGAGATTAACGATGAGATTGTTTTATTTAAAAAGAAGGATATTCTGCGATTTGCTAAGGAGATAGGTTTTGTTCCAGGAGTAAAAGTTACAAAAAACAGTAAGAGATGGTTTGGATTTGAGAAAAACGAAATTTTGGATTTAGCGGTTAAGACATTTGGATTGAAAAAGAAAGAACTTGAAAGTTTAAAGAGTAAGGATGATGTCATCTCTTTTTTGAGGTCCTTGATTTAGTTGGTCTAGGTCCCGTAAACCCGACTGCAAGCGGCCAAGGGTACAGGTGCCCACTGGTTAAAAGGGGACGTTAGCTGGGTAAGGGTTAACCTACGCACTGCCTAACGATTTTTTGCTTTTTAGCTAGAGATGAGTTAGGCAAGCGCGTTGGGTCGATAGGTTAACCCTCCAGAATCAGAACGTCGTGAGACAGTTCGGTCGTTATCTACCGGAGGTGTCGGCCCTCTGACCGGAAGGAAGGGTAAGTACGAAAGGAACACCCTTCCGCGGCCTCTGGTGTACCGGTTGTCGAAAGGCACAGCCGGGCAGCCACGCCGCAGGGGATAACCTCTGAAGGCATCTAAGAGGGAAGCCCCCCGGAAAAATAGAGGGCCGTTCGCGTGGCTAGAGCTTTTGCTCTAGTCACGCGACGAGGGCTCGGGTAGACGACCCGGTTGATGGGGTGGTGGTGTAAGCGGCGAGGCTTCGGCCGAGCCGTGAGCCAGCCACTCCCAATCGCCCGAGGTCGCTAGGCCTTCGATACTCTCCCTAGGCCTATGGCAGTCTCCCAGAATTTTTTGAAGGAATTAAGTGTAGGAAGAAGTTAGAGGTTATTCTTTAAAGAAGATTTTCCTTTCTTTAACGCCGATCAACACGCTCAACTTTTCTAGGACCTCAAAACTTATTATTGGCTCGTCGATGCTCTCGATGGAAGCATGGACCGTGCAACTTTTTCTTTTTCCCGTGGCGTCGACAACCTCAATCTCTACCTCATAAATTTCCCTCCTTATTCTGCTTCCATCTGCTAATGTCAGTTCAGCTTCTCCAACTTTTCTAGGCAAAATTTTTTCTCCTATCTCTTTGGGAAGTAAAACTAGATCTGCGCCAGAATTTACGAAAAATTCAGCTTCCCTTTCTCCCTTTCCCCCTTCACCTTCCCTTTAACGTAGACCCCAATAATTTCATCTTGACGATTCTCAGAGTGTAAACCCTCTTATCGTATAAACTTTCTTCTTTTCCATGAATTATTTTTTAAATTCTTCTCTGGTTAAAATTAACCTCCCAGATGTTAGACGTTTAACACTCAATTCCTTAATAGCCGACCTGAATTTTTTCAGTAAAGTCGTTTATCGAGAGAGAATGCAGGATTTTACGTTAAACGTTTAACGCTTCATATCTTGAGTTGGTGTATACACGTTCTAAGAAAATTCCTTACACCCTATTTGTTTGTCTCTACCAACAAACTAGTTGACTAAGGAAGTAGTTTTAAACACGTTAAGGAGTAAAGTGGCTATCCAGAAGTAAATCACAAGCGTTAGCACGTCGCTTATCACGCTACACATCGGCGTCGAAGCCGTCGTCGGGTCGATACCAACTCTCCGGAAAATTAGCGGAAGGAAGGTGGCTATAGTTGAGATTAGTAGGATACTGAGGAACATCGCGAGGCCTACTATCAACCCTAGAAGGGGCATTCCGATCGATAAAGTTGCGATAAGCGAGATAAAGCCCCCGCAAATCGTTGCAAGTACGCTGACGATTTTTGCTTCTCTCAGAATGTATCTTTTCGCTTCAAGCCTAGGATTTAAAGCAAGAGCTCTTATTAGTATAGATTGTGATTGCGTACCAGTAGCACTGCTTACGTAAAGTATCACCGGCATGAAGGCCGCGAGCAAGAGATAAGTACTAAGAGTTTTTTCGAAGCTCGTAACGACGCTCGCTCCTATAAGCTCCCCGAGAATTCCTATCAACAGCCAAGGCAACCTTGCTTTCACCATCAGTCTAGGTGGGGTAGACAACAACCCGTTCATCAATTTCACTCCCGACATACCCACGATGTCTTCTGTAGCCTCTTTTTCTAGAACTTCCATCGCATCGTCCGCCGTAACTATTCCCAAAATCCTTCCTTTCCTATCGACCACAGGTAGCGCGACGAGGTTGTAATCCTTCATGAGGTTTGCCACGACCTCCTGATCGGTTTCTGGGGTTACCTTAACTATTTCTTTCTTCATGATTTTTTTCAGCTTTTCTCTCGGAGATGCCAAGATGAGTTGTCTCAGCGAAAGCACGCCAGTGAGCTTTCCTTCATCATCAACGACGTAAATGTAATACACTGGATAGTTCTTTGCTTTTTTTCTCACATACGAGATTGCCTTTTCCGCGGTAGTGTCTTGGTTCAACGCGATGAATTCCGTCGTCATCAGACCACCGGCCGTCTCTGGAGAGTATTCCAACAGTTTCAGAATTTCTTCCTTCTTCTTTTCCCCAAAACTTTCTAGTATGGATTTTCTCTTCCGTGCCGGTAGTTTTGCAAGTATATCGACGCACTCGTCTGGCGGTAACCTTTCTAAGAGTTTTGAGGCTTTTCGTGTGTCAAGAGAAGCGATGTACTCGACCCTTACACTTTCTGAAACCTCTGGTAAAAGTTTCAGTAGCATCGATTCCGAGAGTTGGGACAATATTTTCTTTCTAACTTCCGGTCTCGCCTCATCCAAGAGTGTGGAAAAATCTCTGGGTGAAAGTTTAAGGAGTATGCTTTCCAATTCTCTTTTATCGCCGCTTTTTCTCAGTAGTTTTTTAATCATCTTTCCACCCTCATCCAAAAATCAAAAATATTTTTTAGCGAGACAAAATTTAAACATGGTTGTGCTCACCAGAGAAATCATCCTTGAATTGATTAGGAAAGGTGAAATAAAAATTTCACCCTTCGAAGAATCTCAAGTTGGCCCAGCGTCGATAGACCTTCACCTAGGGAACAAGTTTAGAGTTTTAAAAAAATTCAGGGAACCGCTGAAGGTATCGGAAGAAACTTACAAAGAAGCTACAGAGCTCGTGGAGTTAGAGAAGGATACTTCCTTTCTTTTAATGCCTGGAGAACTCGTTCAAGCCGTAACAATGGAAGAAATAGAGCTTCCGTCCTATTTATGTGGTTGGATCGAGGGTAGGTCGACGTTAGCTAGGGTAGGGTTACTCACGCATTTGAGTAGTGGGTTCGTTCATCCCGGTTCTAAAGGAAAAATCTCTATAACTGTGCTGAACTTCTCTTCTACCCCAGTTTCCCTACCTCCAGGGTTAAAGATTTGCCAGCTCATCCTCGAAAGGGTAGAAGGTGAAGCCAGGTATGCCGGAAAGTTCTTTGGTCAACAAGCACCTTAGAAGGATAGAAATGGAAATTATGGTACCGATGAAGGATTTCTCAAGTAGCGTTATTAGGAAATTTTTCTTTCATTTGTTTATCATCTTTTTGTTAGGCTTGTATGCAACTCTTTCGTGTTCCATCGAGGCTTCTTTTTTGCTTTCGAGTAGCAACGATGAAATGCAACCCTTCTTGATAGAAAAGACTGATGGTAGTGAAATTTTTTTGGTTTACTCATTTAACGCTAACGGAAACTTTGACATCTTTTCAGTTAAGCTCGATAGCGAAGGAAATCTTATTTCCACGCCTGTGCAACTCACGACCAATTCTTCTGATGATGAAAATCCAAGAGGTTGCTTTTGTCTGAACAAGTATTTTGTCGTCTTCGAGTCATACAGAACTGACGTCAGGAAAATTTTCTTAACTTTTTCTGAAGATGGTAAAAGCTGGTCAGAGATTAAAAATTTAACCAGATTAGAAAGTAACGAGGAAGAAAGGAACCCTTCCATCGTAGAGCATAACAACCTTCTGTATGTGTTTTGGGTAAAGACTTCTTACTCTCCCGGATCGCCTCAAGGGTTCGTTACAAAACTCGTGTTCAAAACGTCTAGCGATGGGGAGAGTTGGAGTAGCGAAAAGGAAACTAATCTAGAAGTTGGTGATGGGGGTTTCTTGAAAGTTAAAAAACTCGGAGAAAAATTCTTCGCTACTTGGTGTAACGGTAGCAAACTTTACTATTCTACTTCAACCGATGGAATTAGCTGGTCCACTCCTCAAGTTTTGGCGAGTAACGTAGAGTTTCCCACAAGCGTTGAAGCCGACGGAAAAATCTACGTAGTTTACAACAACGAGAGTGATAACGAGCTTTGGTATATGAGTTACGATACTTTTTGGGAGAAAGCGAAAAAGGTCACATCCTCTCCTTCTTCGGATACACAGCCTGAGGTGATCTTCGCTTCTAACGGAAAATTCATGCTGGTATGGTCTTCCAACAGGAGAGGGAACTATGACATTCTCTTCATGAGCGACGAAACTTTTCCTGAAGAGACGCAACCTACCCAGCAACCTTCTTGTGGAAACGGAATTTGCGAGCTCGGTGAAGATTGTTACTCTTGCCCAAGCGATTGCCCTTGTCCACAACCATCTCAGGACCTTTGTGCAAACGTCACTTGCGAGGATAAATGCGTAGGTACGACCCTTTATACCAACGGAAGGTGCAACCCATCGACTGGAGAGTGTGAATATGATATAATCGAGAATTCCACAAAGTGTGGCTACAAACCTCCTGAGGTAAAGAAAGATGCCACACCGCCGTTGGTGAGGATAATTTCTCCCGTCGAAGGAAAAGTTTATCAGAGTAGGGAGGTTTGGCTTAACTTTTCTGCTGATGAGGAAGTGAAGTGGTGTAAGTACAGCGTTAACCAAGGTTTGAACGTGACTCTCAACGCAAACTCCTCGAAAATTAAGGTGCCTGCAGGAAAAGTTTCTCTCACTGTCTACTGCTCTGACTTGAGCGGGAACGTAGGAAAAAGTGTGGTAAGATTTGAGGTGAGAGAAGTTGAGAAAGTGAAGCCTAAGCTCATGGAAACAGTGATTGAAGCTGAATATTCTCCAAAGGAGGTAAAGGTAGGGGAGAAGGTTAAGGTGTTTGCGACCTTGAGTTTGCAAAACAGGACGAAATTAGCGGGGAAGGAAATCGAATTGTGGGTATGCTTCGGGGGGGTTAAAGAAAGTTTGGTGGGAAAGTGTATTACTAAAAAGGATGGAAGTTGCTATTTTGAAGTTGAAATTAAGAAGGATTATAAAAGATGCATAACTAACGATACGCTCCCGCTTTTTGTATTCTTTAAGGGTGAAGAACGTTTCTTACCAGCAAAACGGTTGCTCGGAGTAAAGGTTTCCTTTTCTATCTTAGAAACTCCTACCCTGAGGAAAATATTTCTTCCTTTAGCCATAGGTATAGCGGCTGGTTTTCTCGTTTTCATTCTCCTGTACCTAAAGAGGGAAGGGGTGAAGTATCGTGAAGCACCATACTAAATTACTCACAATTCTCGTGTTGACGATAGTCGGAAGTTTAATCTTAAGTACTACCTGTGTCGTAGCTTGGGAGGTAGCAACTCGTATCGATGTTGCAAGGAGAGACCCGTTAAAGATTTTTGGTTCTTCAGCTTCAACAGCAACAACGTACTACGCGAATTTAAAGGGAAACGTGAACGACGACACTTTCAGGATTTATGACGCGTGCAATGACTGTTGCTGTCCCTTTTGGTGTAATCTAGCTGGGGGTCACTACTGGCGTGCTGACGGTTGGCACGTAGAAAGGAAAACTATAATCCCTAACCAAAAATACAGGATTCTGATCAGGGGTATCAGTAAAGCCGATTGTTGTGGCGGCAATCCAGGATATTTTAAAGGTAGTGCCTGGGTGAACTCGCAGAACGCCAAGATTACTACTCTCGAAAAGTGTAGAGTAGAAGGTAGTTGGTTCGGACAAAGCACTTATTGTTACAAGAGCGGTGACACAGTATACTTTGCAGCGGGTAGTTTATGCGGTGGTTGTTGTTGTTGCCCCGATTCGGGAAGTATAGACGTTTCTTTCATCGTAGAAACGAACCCCCCAGACACACAGCCTCCAACTTTAGATTATTTCAACACGCCTCCAGCAGGATGGGTAGCAAGCTGCACTATGCAACTCTCTTGGAGTTGTAGCGATAACGTCGGTCTCGCTAGCGACCCCTACGATTTGTTCGTTTATCATCATGGAAGTTGGCACGAGATAGGCTGGGGGAGTTACACTACCTACACTTATCATGCTTCCGAGGGAGATTATGTAAGGTTTGCTTTAAAATGTAAAGATGTTAACGGAAACGTCGGCGGTCCTTGGTACAGACCTACTGGCGGTTTTGTAAGGTGTGATGAAACACCTCCGACAGTAGGAATTAGCGGAGCACCTACAGAATGGCAAATCACTCCAGCAACCATTACAGTAACGTGTAGCGATTCTCTTAGTGGATGTGATTCAACTTCCTACAAGCTAAAAGTATTTTCTACCAATCCAGGAAGCTGTCCTACCGACTATGGTTCTTATGATCAAACACCTCCGCTAACGGTTTCTTCCCACGTTTGGGTATGTGCAGCAGCAAAGGATAACGCGGGTAACGTTGGTTTTTCTTCCCCTGTCGAGATAAAGATTCTCACTCAACAACAACTCATAATTCAGCTCAACCTCGCACCTGGATGGAACCTAGTTTCCGTACCCTTTACCAAAGTAAAGTCAATCTCTTTGGACGATTGTGGAATAGAAAACGAAACTTTGCATTACTTGAACAGAGTGCTAGAAGAGTGGGAAGATGTGACGTGGAAAGATTTAGAAGGAGGAAAGGCTTACTGGTACTACAACCCTCACGGAAAAGGTTGTAGGATTGAAATTGAAGGGATAGATTTGATAAAGATAGCAGACGTACCTCAACTCAAGAAAGGGTACAACCTCATCGGCGCTACTTGGGGAGGCTTTAACATCTCAGCACACTTAGGGACTTGTAACTTAGAGCCACGTGACGGAAAGCTAGCACTCTACTGGAACTCTACGACAAAAAAATGGGAAGCCACAAACTTTTTGGAAAGAGGTCGTGGATACTGGGTTTACACTAGGAACGATTGTAACCTAGGGTGAAGGTGGAACCCATTCTATCGAGTAGTTGCTTTGTAAGAAGGTGTCCTCAGATTTTAGCGTAAGTCTGACTTTCACTACTACAGGAAAGAGTGGAGGTTCTTCGTAGCACGGGCTCATCGTATAGTTGAAATCTAAGTATACTCCTTTCCTTAACCCATATTCTTCTACGAAAGCCTGGAACTCCTCGATGTTGTACTTCAAATCGCTACAACTTTTGGTGCCGTTTGCAGCGAAGTAAAAACTTTTTTCTTTAATGTTGTTGAAAACAAACGCCTCTTCTTTTAAAATCAACTTGGAAGGGTCGACGATAGTTCTAGGTTCTATCCACTTTGCCATGAAGTAGAAGAAGATTATCATGATGAAGGCTGTTAAAAGGAGAAACTGCCCTTTCTTACCCACGCTTTCACTCCACCATTTTCACAAACTGTGCATGCGGAACTTTCTTGATATAGAGAACGTTTTCTTTTGAAACAAATCCGTGCTTCTCAGCAAGGGCGACGATGTTTTTGCCGAACAAGTTTCCTATCGTAGCGGATTCCATCAGCTTGATAGCCGTGTCGCAATCTATTATTCTCCCCCCGTAGAACTTCTCGCTGACCTTCACGTCGAACCTCTTTGTGACGAGCCTTTCGCCTAGTAAGTCCTCGTCGCAAATGGCAACGACCATCTCGTACCTCGTCCTGAAGACTTTCGACCAAAACCTCGCGTTATTGTTTACCTTCATAGGTTCCTCACCGGCTTCTTGGCTCCGCACGCCTCGCAAACCAAGAAGTAGACCCTACCTTCCCTCACGAGCCTCGTATCCGGTTCTCCGCATTCTTTGCAGTAGACGAATTCTTTCACGTAATCTTCTATCTTCTTTTGGAGAACGTTCCTCTGTACGATCCTTTGCAAGACGAAGAAGTTCCCGTGCTGATACCCTGGCGTGGCGAGTTCCTTGCAAAGGTACTTGCCGAAATGCTTAGCGTCCCTCCTGAAGACCTTCAGGAATTCCGTGAAATTCCTGATTACGGTCTTGTTACCCTCCGCTTCGGAGACTACCTGCGGTATCCTAAACCTCTCTATGTCTTTGGACCTCTTAGGGAGACTTTCCATCGCCACCGCCAGCATTTCTTCGTAACTCGGCAGGGTACCCTTCTTACCCATCGCTACGCACCCGAGACTACCTTAAACCTCCCTGGGGAGCATTCGTAGAGGCTCCCCTCCTCCAGCAACTCGTCCATCGTCCTCTCGACGACTTCTGGGGGTAGCTTACAGATCTCGAACACCCTCTCCGCGCTGACGCCATCCCCTTCATCCAAGGTCCTTACGAGCTCCAGAACCTTTTTCTTGTAGTCCTCCTCGAACCTCTCCTCGAGGACGACCCTCACCGCCTCCTCGTCCATACCGAGCTCCCTGCTCGCGAACTCCTTTATTTGCTGCAGCGTGGCGGTTTTCGCGAATTCCTTCAGCCTCTCCACCTTCCTCTTCTGGCGCAACAACCTTTCCAAAACTTCCAGCCTCCTGAGAGTCTCGTAGTTAGGATTTTCTACCCTCTTGGCAAGTTCGCAGTTGACGTAAACCTCTCCGCCGAACTCCCTAACCTTCCCCACGACCATCACCAAATCACCTCGCTGGAACTCTCCCAACGTTTTTGCCTTTTCCTTGAAGCCCTTCACCCTTATGGCGCCGCTACCGTCGTCGACGGTTACGAAGCTGTACGTGCCGTCGTCGCTCGTGTAAGCGTCGGTAACGGTGCCGAGGATGTTCACCCTGCTAACCTTCTCCCCGTAAGGGGTTATGACGAAGCTCGGCTTGAATTCCTCCCTACTCCCGTAAACGTACTTTCCCTTCAGCAGGTCGCAAACCCTTACCTTTTTTGCCACCGACCTTCGTGTAAACCCTCCGACGTCTTGGGTCATAATAAGTAAAGTTTAGGGTGAGAAATTAAAACTTTTCCTCGAACTTTTACCGCTTTGGGCAGGCCGTAGAAAGCGGAAGAAGCCCGAGAATCTTATTGAAGCCCTGAGCGGGATTTGAACCCGCGACCCCCTCATTACCAGTGAGGTGCTCTACCGGGCTGAGCTATCAGGGCTTACACTAAAAATTAAGGGAAAAAGAAAGTCTTAAAAATTTTTCCGGCGTACCGAAAGGTTTTCCTTTCCTGAGTTTACCCCTTCCTTCTCCTCTTCTTTCCTAACAACGTTGCCGCAGCCGCAGCACCGACGGCGGCGACAGCCGCTATGAGGACGTTCCTCTTAACCCTCCCTCTTCTCGGTTTTTCCCCTCTTTTCGCTACCTTCTTCTCCCTACCCTTTACACCTCGCTTTTCAACCCTTCTCCTCGCCAGGTTCACCACCCCCCAGCTTGTACAACTTGGTCAAAACCGAATAGAACGCGTTTGCCAACTCCTCACCTTCCCTTGTGAGGCGGACTATCTTTATCCTCCCTTTCTTCTCAAAGTCGACGAGCCCGAACTTCCTGAAGCTTTCCAGGAGCTTTATCGTATGAGAGTAGGTGCAGTCCGTCTCCTTCGAAAGGGTGGTAGGGTACTTCGGTCCTTCCCTCAAACTCAGTAAAATTTCCACCGGCTTCTCCCTGAAGAAAGCCTTGATAAGCTTCTTTCTCGGAAACACGCCTACACCTCACGACCGTCGAAGCTTAAAGCGCTTCAGTGTTCGCGACAGTTAAGTTTTTTCTCGTTCAAAAATATTAAGCTTTCGGTCCTCATAAATTTTTTATGAACGTTCTCGAGATATTCCAGTCCTTCCTCAACGAGCTTGCGCACGTTTCTACCGCCGCCTCCTTGGGAAAGTTCCTCGGTAAGAGGCTCCGTACGAACGAGGACTGGAGGGTGAACGCTGTCTGCGGAGCCTCTCCGGATGTCGACTCCGTATCATACCTTTCTCCCAGGCTCTCGGATTTCTTAGGGGGTCATCGCGGTTACCTGCATTCCTTTCCGATATCGTTTTTCTTGGGCGGTGCGCTCAACACCTTACCTTACCTCCTTTCTGACAAGAGGGGAGTTGGTAGAAAAATTCTCTTGAAAAAGTGTTTGATAGGTAGTATTCTCACACTTTCGCACGTGACGATAGACTTAGGTTCAGGGGGCAGTACGATGATAGTACCCTGCCACACTTTCCACCCTGGGTATTGTTTGGAAGAAAGTTATCTTGACGTGGTTTACCATTCAGCACTAAGCCTCGCGTCGCTACTCTACTTTTTCGATAGGTACGAAGATGTTAGAAGGTGTGTGAAAGTTCCGTACACTTTCCTTAAAAAAATCGTTACGAGGTTTTTTAGAAAAAACGTCAAATGTAACACCCTATAAAAAGCCTGTGACATCTGGGCGTCTACGCGTTTTTCCTTACCCTTTTTTCTACAACCGGATCGTGGTTAGACTACTGTATACGGCAGGACCACTATCTTTTCTTCCTCCTCGAACCCGTAAGTAAAGTTGGCGGAAACCGTTACGTGAGCGATGAACTGCCAAACCCCCTTGAGTTTCTTCGGAATGAGCTGACACCTGAAAATTAACGGTTCTTTTTTAGAAAGAACGAACTTCTCGGAAACGCTACACCTATCGTTACCACACTTCAAATCACAATACCCTTCCTGAGAAATGTATTGGGAAGGGAATTTTATTTCAATTGCGTCGATCGTTGCTGTAGACCTTTTTCCCATAGTACCGACGTCGGTAAGCGTAATGGTAAGCATGAACGGTCTCCCCTGGATAGCGTAGTCTTTCTCACCCTCGAGCCTCACATCAACTTGCACGGGAGAATAATCGGGCTCGCTAAGCGAAAAACCTCTTTTTGGTTCCGTCACCGTAGTACCGTCTATAATCGGAACCTCAGCGGTCCTGAAAGTGTCGTAATCGTACCTCACCAAATACCTCAAGGTGTACGGTACCGGCGAAGTCGATTCTTCCCTTCCAGCCCTCAGCCTCAGTTCGACGTACTTAGACGACAGGCTTTCCAACTCGTCCCAGGAGCAACGTGTGTGGGACGGTGTGGAATCCTCACAAGTCAGGTTCTGCAAGCTGAGCACGCTTTCCTCGAAGCTGGGGCTGAAAAAGTTCACCATCAAATTTTTCACTTTCCTTTCTCCGTTGTTCTTCAGGAAAAAGCTAAGCGAAAACTCCATCCCGGGGTAGAGCTTAGCTCCCGAGATTTTGATGTCTTCGAGTGAAATCACATCGTTGCTATAAGTGGGTTGTGGTGGATGGTAATCGCTCGGTGGCAAGTGGTTCGGTGGAAACTTGAAGGAAGTGTAAACAAAATAAACTGCTGCAACGATTACGATTAGGAGTATTAAACCCAAAACTGCACTCGCTTGGAGTTTCATACGTGTAAAGATTGTATCGCAAACTTATATCATTATTCTTGGAACAAGTTTCTCACAATCTCTCGAGGAGAGAACTCCCGCAAATCTTCTATTCCTTGTCCGGTACCGAGGAAGAGTATGGGAACCCTATACTTTTTACAGAGTGAGAGTATGTTACCCCCCTTCTCGTTAACATCGACTTTGGTGAAGATGACCGCATCTATTCCAACAGCCTCGTTGAAATAAGCGAACTGCAGCAAAGCATCTCTCCCGCTAAGGCTATCGAGCACAAGAATCTTTAAATCCGGTGAGTTTACCCTTACTATCTTCTTCAGCTCGTCTATGAGGTTCCTCTGCGTGTGTATCCTCCCGCTCGTATCGGCCAAGACCACGTCAAACCCCCTCGCTTCCGCCGCCTTCCTCGCGTCGTAGACCACGGCGCAAGCGTCGGCACCGTAGGAATGCTTCACAACTCTAATACCTGCCACGCTAGCGTAGGTCTCGAGCTGCTCTATACTCCCGGCCCGGTAAGTATCCGCGGCTGCTATGATCGGTTTGTAGCCCCTTCCTTTCAACCACCTTCCGACCTTCGCCACGGTCAACGATTTCCCCACCCCGTTGATTCCGAAGAATATAAGCGTCGCGTAGCCCTTCTCCTCCCTAGCCCTTTCCACGAGTTCCAGAAAATCGAGTTTCTTGCATTCCTCGAGCCTGGACTCGACGAACCCCTTGAAGAATTCTACCACCGCCCTCTCTTCTTCGCCCCTCTTCACGCTCTTCTCTGCGAGCCTTTCCTTAATCTCCTTCTCCAGCTCCTCCCAGACCTCGGGGCAAACGTCTGCCTCTATGAACTCGACCCCGAAACTCCGGAGGATTCTTTCAACGTCCTCTTCGGTAAGAGTCTTTTCGCTCAGCCTTTTAGCGAGCCTAGCAAACCTTTCCTTCAGGAACTCGAACATTCAACCACCGACTTCCCTCGCTGCCTCCTGAATCTCGGTAGCGAGCTTGCTCAAGGCACTACTCACTCTGGAGATTTGAGCTTCGATCTCCTCCATCAGCCGTTCAAGCTCCTCTTTCCTCTCGTCTAAGTATTCCCTCGTTTCCTCTTTCCCCTTCTTGACGAAAATTCCAGCGCCGACGTTGACGAGGAACGAGTCTTCTTCCGTCGACTTGGCAAACGAGAATACGTCCCCTCCCAACGGGAGCAACACTTCCGCACCTATCTTCACCTCTCCCAGACTCTCCTTCACCCTTTCGAGCTCCGAGAGCTTGCTCGCCAAAGCTTTTTTCTTCTCTAAAAGGGCACCGAGCATGCCCTCGTAAACCCTGTAAGCGACCACCTTCTCCTCCAGCTTTTTCCTCTCCCCGGTCATTTCACTCACCGAAGGTTATGCTGGCGTAACCCACAACGGAATCCTTCTCTCCAGTAACGTCCCCGGAGGTGGCGTACTTTAAAAGTTTACCTTCCTTCAACTTAAGCATTTTCGCGAGGAAGATGGCTACCGCGACCGGAGCGAAACCACAGACGCTCACCGAGCGCTCGACGATCCTCGCGAAGAATTCCCTGGCCCTCAGCTTCAAGATAGCCTCTATCACGAAGGAGTCGTTCTCCTCTGCCACTTCCTGAGGGACGTAGTGTGAAAAATCGGTGGTGGCAATCACCACCCATTCTCCGCCCGTCCTTTCCATGACTTCGAAGACCGACCTCGCTATGAGCTCGCAAGCATTGAGTAGAGTTTCATCCGGGATTTCGTTGAGTATGGAAATCGGGACTATCTTGAAATCGCTACCGTACCTGTACTGGATGAAGGGAAGTTGGACCTCTATGGAGTGCTCTCGGTAGTGAGCGAGTAGGTCGTGCTTCAGGATCGGACACCTTTCCAGCAGCATGCTAGAGAACTCTTCGTGAATCCCTACTCTACCGAACGGTGTTTTCCACACACCGGACTTCATCACGCTGAACCTTTCACCGAGTCCCGTGTGGTTAGGACCTAACACCACGTAATTGGCACGGGGTAGGGAAGCGTACACCCACGCCGCGACGGGACCGGAGTATTCGTAGCCGGCATGTGGTACCACGGCGACCTTGAACTCACCTTGAGAAACCCTCCCAGGGCCGAGCGGGTGGGAGAGCATGCACGCCTCTATCTGCCTCCTCAGCGAGCCCTCGTCCAAGTGGTAAAAACTGCCCGCGACCACGGGTTCCCTCACCGCAACTCCAGACATATCTTAATTTTTTCGAGTTTGAGCGTTAAATTTTTATGGGTTGACCCTTGGATGCTCAGGACGGATAACCCTTAAAAATTTTACCCACACTTTTTTACTTATGGGGTGCTCGGTCGAGATTGTAAGGGACGTCGACGCCGAATTCCGAGGGTGGCTGGAAGAACGCGTGGAGGACGTCGTCAGGAACGTCACACCACGCTCGAGACCCACCGTGAAATTTTCAGCGTGCGCTTGCATAGGATACCGCCTGCCCGAGATTTCTTCGTACGTGGACGGTAGGAGCGTGGGTATATATGGAGGTCGCGAGCTACTTTTGGTAAAGGAGATGGGCTTCTTCCCTTACACGGTTTCTGGGGGTCATGAGGTCTACGCCATCCCGGACAAAAGATTGATATGGTCGCGCAGAGGAGGGGTAGTGGTATACGACAGGGGGAGGTGCCCTCCGTTATACCTCAAGGCTGAGGAACGGGACTTCACCGACATCCTGGTAATCACGCTCTCCGAGGAGGGGTTGGACGAGCGCTACAAGGGGAAGGTTGTAGAGCTCTACGATTTCGGTTGGTCGAGGGAAAACGCCCCCATCTCCCGGACTTACTTCACCCTCCTGCTCGCCAACGAAGATACTTTCAGGGCAAAGGTTCTAGAATAAGTGTGTGGATGCGTCTCGAGCCTTGTCGAGCGTGCTTCCCTTCGAGCCCAGGAGCAGCGAAGGGTTAATTTTAAATACCCCTAGCTAATTTAATTTTTGAAGTGAAAGCATGCAAGAGGGATGGGAAGAAGAGTTCGAGGAGGAAGAGGAACCGCTAGAAGAAGAGGAGGAGTTGGAAGAGTTGGAAGAGGAGGAGCTGGAAGAGGAAGAGTTCGAAGGGGAGGAAGAAGAGCTTTAAAGCTCTCCGAGGACGCAAAAAGTCGCAACGGCTTTTTCGCTTTGTTTCGTTTTTCACAATTGCCGTTAGCGATAACTCTTGGCTCGTAAGTTTTTTATGGACGCGAAGGAATTAAATCTTAAGGGTCTTGCAAGGTGTCATAGGGTGGTAGCATGAGTGGAGAAACCTTCAAGTTCGTCGTGAGCGATCCCACTACCAGGAAGGCTTACCAGATAGAGGTAGAGAAAGAAAGGGCGGCCGGCGTACTCGGGCTGAGGATAGGCGACGTGGTCGACGGCGGTTTCTTGGGCCTGCCAGGATACAAGCTGAAGATTACCGGAGGTACGGACAGGGACGGCTTTCCCATGCACCGCGACGTAGAAGGTCCGGGTAGAAAAAGGCTCTTGCTCAGCGGTCCACCCTGCTTCCACCCTAGGGTAAAAGGAGAGAGGAGGAGGAAGCTTGTAAGAGGAAACACGATTTCTGAGGACATAGCGCAGATAAACTGTAAGGTGGTCGAGTACGGTGAAAAACCGTTGGAAGAATTGATTCCGAAGAAAGAAGAAAAAGAGGGGGGTGAGAAGGGTTAGCAGGATAGACCCTAGATTAATTCCAGAGGTTAACATAGGGATGGTCGGACACCGCTCCTTGCGGCCGAAAACGTTTCCCACGGGAAGACTTCCTTGGTAAAGGCTATTACCGGTAAGGTTACCCTTAGTCATTCCGAGGAACTGAAGAGGGGCATAACGATAAGGCTTGGGTATGCCGACGCTACGATCTACAAATGCGAGAACGGTCATTTCTCCACGAGCCCAAAATGTCCTTTCTGCTTTAGCGATGCCACGCCTCAGAGAACGGTTAGCTTTGTAGACTGTCCCGGGCATGAAAGCCTGATGGCGACCGTCTTGACCGGAGCGGCGTTGATGGACGGTGCCATTCTGGTAATAGCCGCGAACGAAAAGTGTCCGCAACCTCAAACGAGAGAGCATTTGATGGCTTTAGAAGCCGTGGGAATCAAGAACGTAATAATAGCGCAGAATAAGATAGATGTCGTTTCGGAAGAGAGGGCGAGGGAAAGCTACGAGGAGATTAAGAAGTTCGTGGAAGGGACGAGCTTGGAAAACGCTCCGGTAATACCCGTTTCTGCGGAGCAGATGGTGAACATACACTTTTTACTTCGGGCCATCCAAGAATACATTCCGACCCCGAAGAGGGACGAAAAAGCTCCCCTACGGATGCTCGTGGCAAGGAGTTTCGACGTGAACAAGCCTGGCACACCACCTGAGCGACTGGTCGGTGGTGTGTTGGGAGGAAGCGTGATAAGGGGTAAAGCTAAAGTTGGTGATGAGATAGAGATAAAACCTGGTGTCAAGACTAAGGGCGAGTATGTTCCGTTGGTCACGCAGGTAAAAGGTTTGCAAAAGGCCGGAAAGGACTTACGGGAAGCCGGACCGGGCGGATTGGTCGGGGTTTCAACGAACTTAGACCCCTACTTAACCAAGTCCGACGGTCTTGTCGGGAACGTCGTGGGAAAGCCGGGTTCGCTCCCAGAAATCCTTGAAGATGTGGGGATTGAGGTGGAGCTTTTGGAAAGGGTCGTTGGAAGCGAGGAATTCCAAAGGGTAGAGCCATTGAAAGTCGGCGAGCACATAATGATTAATGTTGGTACAGGAAGGACTTTGGGAAGGATAACCAAAGTGAAGGGAGATGTGGTGGAAGCGTCGTTGTCAATCCCGGTTTGTGCCGAGTCCGGAGAAAGGGTTGCGATTTCCAGGCAGATTGCTGGAAGGTGGAGGTTGATCGGTTACGGTAAGTTGGTCTAATTACAAACCTTCCTTTTCTGAAAACGTAATCGTATATTCTTAGTTTACTGGTTGTGCAGGGGGTGGGATTTGAACCCACGGAGGCACTAAGCCATAGGGTCCTAAGCCCTACGCCATCGACCAGGCTAGGCGACCCCTGCCGCTAAAATAAAGTTGCGACTGGTTTAAAAAACGTTTTTGTTGGAGTGTTCAGAACCGAGAAAGGAGGCCGAGCGTCTCGTCCCTATCCTTACGCGAAACCTCGGGTGGAACGGTTCTGTCACACCCACGCACTCAAACGGGACTTTCTCATTAAAAAGGTTGTCCCTCTAAAAATTCAAGAAGACGGCTCGATAATCGCCTTTTTTGGCCTCCTTAATTTTTTAACGACTCCCGTTAACGAGGCTTCATCAACCTTGAAAACCTTTCTCATAAACTCATCGTAAGTTTCTCCGAAAAACAACAAGGGTAGACAAGAGCATTGCATCCGCTCGAAGACGTTCACTCTTCTTTTCTCGTACTCGAGCTTCAGCCTCCTTTTCCTCCCCTCGTAAAACTTTTTCTCGATTTTCTCCGAAAGGAAGTGGAAGAATTCTTCCTCAGCTTTTTCCAGCACACCTTCTTTATCTTTCTCGAAACCGGGTATCATCAAGCTTAGCATAGCTTCTCTGGCGCTAAAGCTCCTCAGGATTCCGAAGAAGTTCCTATAGCCAATTCCGTACTTCTCCCGGAAGATTTGGAAAAGCGGTGATGAAAACCCTGGCGTGGAGAATTCTTCTAAAGCGTACAAGACATGGAGGTCGGCCTTGGCAACGTGGAAGTTTTTCGAGTAGTAGATTTGATTCTTCGTCGGCATCTGGATTAGGATGTCCCTACCCGTTTTCTTTTCAGGTCGCTTCTTCTCCACCTCCCCCTCCTCCACCTTCCCGAAAGCTTTTTCGACCAACGTCGCGTGCCTCTCGGAAAAGTTTCCGGAGAGTAAAACGAAAATGTTACTGCCAACGTAAAACTTATGTTTAAATTCCTCGACTTGGGACTTTTCTAAACTCTCGACCGTCTCCCTGTAACCGCCTATGGGGTCACCATAATCCGATTTTCCGTAGAGCGCTCGAGACGATATCTCGACTAACCTAGACTCGGGGTCGTTGAGACACCTCTCTATCTCGCTGAGCACGACCTTCTTCTCGTTCTCAAACTCATCCTCCCTGAACCTTGCGTTGAGGAACATGCTGGTAACGACGTCCAAGACTTTCTCGAAGCCACGGGGCAAGGTCTCGAAAAAGTAAGCCGTCGCTATCGTTGAAGTGTAAGCGTTGCTCTTACCGCCGTTCAGCTCCAAGGTGTTTGCTATCTGCCTATAACTGTACTTCTCGTTGGATTTGAACATCATGTGCTCTAACAAATGTGAGATACCACGCTCTTCCTCATTTTCATGAACGCTCCCGATGCCGACGATGACGCAAATCCCTACCGTACCGACGTTTCCGAGCTTGTCGAGGTGTAGTATTATTCCGTTATCGAGGGTTACCGTCTTCATGAGAATCAATAACCTTTAAGAATGATAAAGGTTTATCATTTATTTAAAGCCCCGATGGTGTAGTGGCCTAGCATGCAAGCCTGTCACGCTTGCGACCCGGGTTCAAATCCCGGTCGGGGCGTTGCATTCAATGCTTTTTATTTCTTGGGATAAAGAAATAGTATAACTCCAAACACTAAAAGGCCGTAACACCTAACCCCTGTAAAAATGGTAAAACTTTTGGTGGATAAAATTGGATTAAAGGTTGGTAATATATAGTGGTGCTGTTATAACGGCCTACGAGTTTTCGAACATTCTATATTTCAAAAACGTTGTGGATAAGCTCTTTCCGTCAACGGAAGTGAATTCTAATAAACAACTGAAAACTGCCCTGAAGGATAAAATTTAAGGATTTCTATAAAGTTTCCTTTAGCCAGCGTTGAGCTAGGGCACCTCCCGTTTTCTTGTGGCGAGGAATGGATTCCTAGTACCAGTTTGACCCTTCTCGCCCAAAAAATCAGAAGCGTGAAAATTTTTCTTTTATTTCTAACACAAAAAACTCTATATGAAACTTTGGCTGGCCTCGTTGCTAACGCTCTTTTTACTTTCCGGCTTCGTCTTCGCAACCCTACTCTTAGTGTTCTACCTCTACGGCTACGTCGATTTTGTCCTCCTCATCCTGCTGACGGTCGCTTACAACATCATTGTCTGGTTGATCTCGCCGAAGATTTCCGATTTCATCTACCGGTACTTTTACCAGTTGAGGTGGGTCTCCTTGGAAGAGCTTGCTCGAAAATCTGCCGGCGCCGCGAGGGTGATAAGGGAAGTTTGCTCGAAGTACAATTTCAAAATACCGAAACTCGGAATAATTCCCGACAAAAACCCAAACGCTTTCACCTACGGTTCCGGGAGGTGGAACGCCAGGATAGTGCTAACCGAGGGTATATTCCACTACCTCGACGACGGAGAAATCGAGGCCGTGATAGCCCACGAGCTCGGGCACATCAAGAACAGGGATTTCATAATAATGACGATAGCCTCTACCCTCCTCCAACTCCTCTACGAAATCCACTACGTTCTCATGAGAAGCGTGAGAGACTCGAAGAGGGGGAGGGAAAGCGCGTACCTTTCTCTCCTGGCCCTGCTAGCGTACGTGTTTTACATAGTAGGGCAGTATGTCATCCTCTTCCTGAGCAGGATAAGGGAATACTATGCGGACGAGTTTTCGGTGAAGCATGTCGGGGCCAACCGACTCATCTCCGC
Source organism: uncultured archaeon (assembly GCA_964444075.1). Taxonomy (GTDB): domain Archaea; phylum Aenigmatarchaeota; class Aenigmatarchaeia; order CG10238-14; family SCSR01; genus CAYUFF01. The sequence goes on along the minus strand of CAYUFF010000008.1, from coordinate 4,577 downwards.
CTTGATAAAAATTTCGTACGGCATACTGGCTAACCCAGACAACGTAAGGTTGGTGGAATCTACGAAGTTCATCGGCATAACCAACTTCAGAGAAGCCAAATCGCTCGGCCTGGCTTTCTACAATTGTAAGTCGGTCGGTGACCTCAAACCGTTAGAGAGAATAATGCTTTTCGACCTCTACAACCCGTGGGCGTTTCTGTCAGAGCTTAAGTCGACCCACCCGCTGACTGCGAGGAGGATCAGGAGGTTGTGCAAACTATCGCCGAACCCTCCCTTCGACTTCGACAGGATAGCTAGGGAAGCGAGGGTCGACAAGGGAAGGATGTGCAGAGCCTTCTTGAAAGACGTGGTGGTAGTGCTGCTGCCGTTCTGTTTAGCTTCGACGCTCCCGGTGGTGGCCTTCCTACTCTTCTCATTCGGGTTCGTATCGAGCTTACCTCAGTTTTTCGTGCTTTTCGTTTCCCTTCCGATGATCGGCTTCGGACTCAGCGTGCTGGTCCAAACCCTTTACAGGTATTCTTCAAAATCTTTAGAGCGTTCCCACGTGGTTTCGCTCCTCTCAAACCCTTACGCTTCTCCCGTGAAGGGTAGTTACGTAGAGCTCGAAGGCGAGGTGGTGGGAAGGGGAATTCCCGGCCTAATATTTTCTGAAGACATGATGTTCAAGGACGACCTCAACGGGCTCATCTTCATAAACTACGAAAGCTGGATACCATTCCTGGGGAACTTACTCTTCGGACTTGAGAAGGTACCCAAACTTGTAGGGAAGAAGGCAAGGGTTAGAGGGTGGTTTTTGAGGGGGTTGCACAGCCGGATAGACTTGGAATGGATAGAGGGAGGAGGGATGAAGATAAGGAGTTTTTGCAAACTCGGCGGTATGATAGGGGCATTCCTGCTCATGGGAATAGGAGTGGGTATCCTGAGCTTATTCTTACTCTTTCCCGCTGTCTAGACTTTTCCCAGCTACGTAGGGACGCTAACCTTTACCTTTTAGCATTTCCTTAAACTTTCTGTTGACCTCGATAACCTTACCAAAATTTCTCTCGATTTCTTTTCTCCCGAAAATCCTAAACTCGCTGCTCTCAAGTTCTTTCTTCCATTCATCTACCCTTATCTTACCTTTCCTCAAAACGTCCTCGTAGACCGGAAGCTTGTAGCTAGCGTCGAGGTAGCAAACGTTAAAACTACACTCTCTTAGCGAAAACTTATCGGTGCAGTTGGAAGCTATCCCGCAAGTCGCGAGTCTGGAAGCGTAAGCTATCGCATCGGCGTCGACGATGCTATCGCCCTCGAAGATTTCGCAAGAGAGCTTCTCTACCACCCGTGCTTTATTATGACCCCCCATCACCGTGGTCTGAGCAAAGAAGGCGTCGTAAACTTCTTGAAAAACCTTCTTCGGAAGTTTTTCCAGAGAGCGGAGGAGAACCTCCGTCGGTAGCGTCGATGTCGCATTCTTTTGCTCGACCGCCGATTTGCAACTCGGCAAGAATTCTTCGCTCAACCAATTCCTAACGATCTGTTTAACCCTTCCTCTTTCTTCCATCGTTCCTTCGAACGGAAACCTTTCCCAAGATTCTTGGTAAAGGTCTTTCCTCACCCTTTCCTTAAAGTTGTACCCTGAAGAGAACGCGTTCTCAAACTTGACGCCAAGCGTTTTAGCTACGGAGAGTACCATGCCGGCGAAAGAGTTGCTCACCAGGTAAACCTCGCAACCCATCTCCATCAAGCCTTTCACGAACTCCTTGCTTCCTGGAGTAAGCTTCCTAGAAAGCTTTTTTCCAAGGTTGAAAATCGACGGAAACTTCAAAAAACAGCTCACGTAGAGTTGAGCTACGAGCGGCGTAGTTCCAGTCGACCAACCCTTCCTGCTCCGCTCAACCTCCCACCTCCAATCGTCGTAGGCATCGAAGTGCTTTACCAACTCGAGTTCCTCTTCGCTTAATTTCCCTCTCTCGTAGAGTCTTTCCAAGAGCTTCCAGGCAAAATCTACGGAGGGAGAGACTACAGGGCCCTCAACATCGACCGCAACTCTGTATCGCACACCTCCCTTCCCCTCAACACCTTTACTTTAGCTACATCCTTTAGCATCTTATCTCTCGCCCCTATATCGCAACGGTAACGCAAAGGGCCGTCAACCAACTTAATACCTTCCAGCGAAAGCTTCCTCGCTTCCTCGATAGAATCTCCTATACCAACGACGGCAACGCTCCTCGATTTACCTGCGTAGACTTTCCCTGCCCTCTCCTCGACGGAACCGAAGTAAACCTTCACGTTACCCTCGTTTTCTTCCGCATACTTAAGTAGTTTTTCTAGCCTAATTCTCCTATCTCCCGTGTACTCACGCAAGTACCCGCCGTAATCGAGCGGGACGAGGTAGGTAACGACGGTCGCCTTCTCCTTCAACTTCACCTTCGGCATTTTACCGTCAACAAGCCTCAAGTAGAACTCCGCGAGGTCGTTGTCCATTATCGGGAGGACGTTCATTATCTCAGGGTCTCCAGGTCTCGAATTTATCTCGAAAGCTTTTGTACCATCGTTCGCGCAGACGAAAGCCCAGTAGAACGGCATTCCTAAGAGGCCTTCGTTCCTCTTCCTTCCCCTAATCTTTTCGAAAAACTTTCTCGTCGCCTCCTTAGCTTTTTTCCAATCTTCCCTTTCCATGTAAGGCAGATATTCGCCCACATCCTTGACAGACCCCATACCGCCAGTATTGGGACCCCTATCTCCGTCGAAAGCCCTTTTGTGGTCCTGAACAGCCGGTAAGATTTCGAGTCGTTTACCATCGCAGTAGCACTGCAGGCTAAACTCGACTCCCTCTACCTTTTCCTCGACCAAAACTTTTTCTCCCCTTCCGAAAATCGAGTAGAACTCGCGTAAAAATTCTTCCTCGTCGAACAAGTGTTCACCCCCGACCAAAACTCCCTTTCCGTATCCAGGTTTGTCAGGCTTGAGGACAGCATTCTTCACCCCTCCCAACTCTTCCAGCCACGATTCAACCTCTTTCCTCGCATCTTCCTTTCCGAGCTTACGGGGGTCGAAAACCTTGAACCTCGGACAGACTTCTGGAACGTACTTTTGCATCAGCTCCCGCTGGAGGGCTTTACTTTTCTCCAGAGCGTACCCCTTCGTCGGACAAAGGACGGGGATCCCGAACCTCTCCTCTATCTCATCCCTCACACCCTCGACTATCGGCTTTTCGCATGGAACGTCGACAAGGTCAATTCTCTCCCGATACTTTCGGATGAGCTTGAGAATCTCGTTAAGCTCGAGACTTCTCGAAACGAAATGCTTTTCGCATCGCTTCCTGTTGAAAGGGTTGTTTTGCCTGTCGAGACAGTAAACCTTCACGTCGTAGTTCGGAGAGGAGAGTAGCTTATCTATTATCGCGTTTTCCCTAGCCCCGTAAGCAACGACGAGTATTCCAACCTTCTCCATGGTAATAATAAAAACTTGTGGAGAGGCTACTTAAAGCTTGAATTTGCCCGCCTCACTTTTGCGAACGAATCTCTCGACGACGCTTAGAAACCTTTCCAAAGGTTTCCTGCCAGTTTTCAGCATGCGATAAACCCTCTTGTAGTCTATACGCCAATAGAGGTGTGCTAACACATTCCTAAACCTTGCCAACCTTTTTAACTTTGTTGCATGACGCCTTGTAACTATTCTGTGTCTAGCTAAAATCTCAAAAACCTCCGCATAAGTAGATGCTGGTTCTAAACCTCTTTCTTCTATCAGGTAATTACCTAAATCTATGGCTGATTGGATCGCGACGAGCATGTTGTAAGAAATCGAATCCTGCTTCTCCTTGTCGGTCAAAAATTTCCTCAAGCTTATCTTCTCGTCTTCTTCCCACCTCCTCAACCTTCTCCCCAACTCCTTCACCAATTCGCAGACATCAACGTCTACAACCATTTTTTCAACCACTCGGCTACATCCATGTAAACATAGGCGAACCTCATTAAGTGGCGTGTTTTCCTCTTACTCAACCTCCTAATACCTTTACAGAAAGCTAGGAATTTTATCGGTTCGGGTAATTCTTCGTATCTCCTCAGGTCGACTTCCACACCGAGCTTTTTCTCCAACTCGTCCCATAATTTCGTGAGTTTGCTTTCATTTACTTTATCTACGATCGCTATGTCTATATCCCTGAAGTACTTACGCTTTACGAACGAGCCATAGATCAAATAGTTCCTTATCCCGAAACTCTTCATCGTTTCGTCGATGATTCTTAGCAACTTCCGCTTATCTTTCTTGGAATACCTTCCTTCTGTGAGCATACGCTTTCGCTTTGGAGTAATGAGTTTCACCTTACACTTAAGTTGTAGGATGATTACTTAAGCTTTGCTCGCATACTCGCGTACCAAAAGTTTTGTTTTTGCTCGAAAACGAAAATTTTTTAAGGCAAAAAAAACTTTATGTTGATGTCATCGATACGCTTAACCCTCTTGACACGCAAGGTCGCAACGGCAATTTTACTAGCGGTTGTTTTAGCCATAGCCTACAAAGCTTACGCTAGTTACTTGCCTTCTCCCCAGGGAACGGGCCTGCGATACCCCAACCCAGGTCATCATCCAGGAGAA
>CAYUFF010000007.1:0-32080 GCA_964444075.1 uncultured archaeon | reverse complement strand
TAGAGGAGATATTCCTTTCATCATCGAGATAAATTTGAACCTTCGAGCACTAAAATCTTAAGGTTTTATGAAGGCTATGAAGCAAAATGATAAACCATCAGAGATGATGTGATGTGAAAAAGCCGAAGGGTAACCCTAGCTCACGAGCTCCTTGTGTATTTGAAGGTGCGATTCCCGAGAAGATTGGAGCGTTCGAGCAGAATTTATATATCTGATTACGATAATAATTATTGTGAGCAGAATGTTTGTGGACAGAAGATTTGAGTTAAAATTCCTTAACGAAAGATGGAAAAACAAAAATTTTGAGTTCATAGTGCTCTACAGTTCATAAAAGACAAGCCACACATATATTTTCTTTGCGATAAAAAAGGGACCGAAGAAAACATCAGAAGATTTAAAAAAGAGGTGGTGAGGTATTTGGGGGAACCCGAAATTGCCACAAACGATTTGGGAGAGATATTCGAGTATTTGGTAAATAGGGTTAAGAAGAGGGCTGTTATCGTGTTCGACGAATTTTCCTACTTGGTAGAAAAGGATAGCGCTATCCCTTCGGTATTTCAGAGAGCGATCGATAACGTGTTGCAAAACTCGAACGTCTTTCTTATTTTGTGCGGTTCCTCGATGCCCATGATGGAAACTGGAATTTTAAGTTACAAATCTCCTTTATACGGTAGGAAGACCGGCCACCTGAAGGTAAAAACTCTTCCTTTCCGCTCATACTTCGAGTTTTATCCGGGAAATCCGATAGAAAAAAAACATAGAATTCCACAACATTCTTGGCGGCGTACCGTTTTATATGGAAAAATTCTCCCCTAAAAAAAGCACATTCGAAAACGTTAGGGATGAGATTGCAAGCAGGAAGGGCAGATTGTTTGAAGAGGTGGAATTTTTGCTTAAGGAAGAATTCAGAGAACCCGAGACTTACAAGAGAATCGTTGAAGCGATTGCCCTCGGAAATACAAAGCTCGTACAAATAGCCAATTACTCTCATATTCCACCGAATCAGTTAACCAAGTATTTGCAAGCTCTGATAAACTTGGACATAATAACGAAGGAGAAAATAGTCACGGAGAAAAAGCCGAGAAGTAAGAAGATAATCTACTCGATAAAGGATAATTTCTTCGATTTTTATTTTTCGTTCGTCGAACCTTTCAAGTCGGACTTGGAGATAGACGAGTTTAAAAATTTCGAGGAGCATTTTTTCAGGAATTTCAACCAGTTCGTAGGAAGAAAGTTCGAGACTCTTATAAAAGCAGAGATTATTAACCTCGTTTTTCGCTCGGAGTTTACAAAAGTCGGCAAGTGGTGGCATAAGGATAAGGAAATAGATGTAGTTGCCCTCAACGAGAAAACGAAGGAGATCTTGTTCTGTGAATGTAAATGGAAGGGTGGGGTAAACGCCTCAAAAATAGCGAAGGAGCTCAGAGAAAAAGCTCGGTATGTGCAATGGTATAACGAGAGAAGGAAGGAAAGGTTTGCAATCTTCGCAAAAAGCTTCAGCAAAAAGATTGAGGAGTATGAGGGCAGGAAGGTTTACTGTTTTGATTTGAGGGATTTGGAAAGAGTTTTATCAGAGTAATCAGTACGACTTTTTCACAAAGTTAAGGGATTTCCTAAGCTGATAGCGGTGAGCGCTTTCCATTTGACCCGAAACTCCAGCGTCTTCTTGGCCAGCTAGAGAATCTCAAGCCTGTAGGTGTCAGCATGAGGATTCGACGTTTCGTTAAAGGATTACTCCAGTCTGGCTAGACTTTACGGTTCTCCGAGTGAAGACATTCAAGGCAACGTTGCCGTAGGGGTGAATATTCCCAAGAAGTTGACGATGAAGATTCGCGTGAGGAAGAAAATACTCCACGTGAGGAGAAGTAGTATGGGCACGTACTTGATTCCCGCCTTCTCCGTCCCGCGTTGCAGCAACCCTACTATCAGCCCTCCGAAGATCGAAGTGATGGTCAGCGATGCGAGCGAGTAAAACCTGATGAACTCGGGAGAAACTCTGACCGAGCCGAAACGTAAGCTACCGAAACCCGCGTAGGCAGAAGCTTCCTCCACCTTAATACTCGCGCCCACCTTGCTCATCGTCTCTACCAAGTAGGAGGAGAATCCGAAGAGTATCGGAGCCGCGAAGCCCACCGAAAGGAAGATGAAGATCGCGTACATCGCTACCTGCGAGGCTATTTCCTTCCTCAGAACTTTCAAGTTCCTTATGTCTTCAGCGGTCTGCTCGAGAAGCCTCGCCATCTCACCACCCTTCCTCATACCCTCTACTATCAGGGTGAAGGTCTTCTCAACCAACTTCGACTTTATCCTGCGTGTCATCTTGAGCAAAGCATCCTCTAAGGATTCTCCGGCCATAGCTCTGTTAGCGGCGAACTTAAGCTCTTTTTGAAACACGCCGAACTCCGGTCTGGCAGCGAAGAGCAAAGCTTTATCCGGAGTCAGCCCCGACCTTATGTTCGAGGCCATAAGCTGCAAAGCGTCGGGAAGCACTTCCTCCACCCACTTTCCCCTTTTCTCGGCTACCAGCATAAAGCTAGCATCCCTCGTTATGTGGAGCAAGAGAAAAACTAAAACGGCAACGAAGAGCGATAGGAGAGGTTGTGAAAAGAGTATGAAAGAAAAGACCCCAGCTAAGGTTGCGAAAGCTAAACCGTAGAAAAAGGAGAAAAACAACAACTTCTCCACTCCTACCTTTGCGTCGACGTAAGCGAGGTTCTTCTTCAACCATCTCACATACCGCTTGGGGTATATTCCGAGAACTCTGTAGTAAATCCTCCTGCTCTTCACGCTTCCACGCTCGGCCTCTTGCTCTTTATCATCCCCATGAACATGAACTGGAAAAGACCCAGCACCATGAGTATCGTGTAAAACAGAACCTCAGGAATTACCAAACCCGTGAAGGAAGAGAAAACTATGAGGAAGGTTATGCCTAGGGTGGGAAGGATTATCGTCAGCATAAGGTACATCAAAGAAAGTGGAGCTAGCTCAGAGCCGTACTTCCTTATCCTCACCCTCTGCTCGTCGGAAAGACTCTTGGTAAGTACGTTGAGTGTCTCTCCTATATCGCCGCCGGCCTTCATGCTGTTTATTATCTGCCAGATCACTCTCCTGAAAAACAAGCTTGGATTCCTCAGCGCTAAGTCTTCCAACGCTTTTATCTCATCCTTTCCCGCGCTAATTTCCTTCACGGTCCTTTCGAACTCTCGAGAAAGTACTCCGTAGTCAGCCCTAGCCACAGAAACCATGGCATCGAACAGAGGAACTCCTGACCTCACCTGGATGAACAGGTGCCTTATCGCGAAGAAGAGGTTCTTGTCTATTTCCCTCACCCTCCTCGCAACCTTCAGGTTGGGGTAGAAAAGTATGTAAAAGAAAGTTACGAAAGCTACCAGAACGCCGAGGGAGAACGCTAGAGCTAGGGCGTCCGCAACTCTAGCTGCGGCTCCGACGAAGCAGAGGAGTGAGAAGAGCAGGGTGAACCAGTAGAGGGAAGAGAAGATAGCCATCGCAAGGTATTCCCTTGCCCTTATTTCCATCTCCGCTTGTAGCAGCTTGCCTTCGAGAGCTGGGAAGAATTTTAGAAGCTTGTCCGCTAACCAAAGGAACGAGCGTGAAAACTTCAACGCTTTTTCTACCGGGAAGGGAACTAAAGGAATCCTCTTCATGCGAAGAAACCCTCCACCACCTCCTTGACGTCTTTCATCTTCCTAACGCTCTTCACAACATACTCGGGGTCGGCATAGTAGATACCGACGATCCTGCCTATGGTGTTCACGTCCCTAACGCCTTTCTTCACGAACCACTCCAGTATTTCCTTCTTCCTTTCCAGGTCTTCCCTCAGCTCCTCGTCGCTCATCCCAGTATGCATCCTTATTTCTTCCAGCAGCCTGTAGCTCTCGTTTTCCTTCAGTATTTCGTCCCTGGAAGGTCTCCACTTGAAGAGCACGTTTATTTTCGTGCCTCCCCTTTCACCTCCCGGCAAAATTTCTGCGAGCTGGAACAACCTTCTTCTCCCCGTCCTCCTGTCCCTGAAAACGACCGCTATGAGATGTAACGCTTCCATCACAACTTCGGGCACGCTTATCGGAGGGTTCGTCAACCTCTTATAGGCTTGCTCGGCCGTGTCCGCGTGAAGGGTTGCATAGACGGAGTGACCCGTGTGCATAGCTTCGAAGAGAACCTCCGCTTCCTCAGCCCTCCTTATCTCTCCTACTACTATCCTATCCGGACGCATCCTCAGGCTGTTTACGAGCAAGTCCAGCATCTTCACCTCTCCCAGACCTTCAGGATTTGGCTCCCTCGTGGTTAAGGGAATCCAGTGAAGGAACTCTGGCAGGCAAAGCTCCCGGGTATCCTCTATGCTGATTACCCTGTGATTCGGCGGAACGAAGTTGAGGATGACGTTGAGCAAAGAGGTTTTTCCGGATGCCGTTCCTCCCGCTACGATGACGTTCAGCTCGTACTGCACGGAAAGCCACAGCCACGAAGCTGTCTCCAAGTTCAACGTCCTGTTCTCTATGAAATCCGTGATTGTCCACGGAGACCTCCTGAACTTCCTTATCGTAAGGGTGTTTCCGTGAGAAGAGATGGGAAAAAGCGTCGCGTTAACCCTATCACCGCTCGGTAAGTGTGCGTCCATCAAGGGGTTGAGGATCGTTATCTGTCTGCCTACTCTCCTCCCTATCGTGTTGGCGTAGTTGAGGATTTCGTTCTCGTCCTTAACCTTCAGGTTGGTCTTTATCCACCCGTGTTTTTTGTGGTAGACCCAAACCGGCTCCTTAGAATTGTTTATCACGATCTCCTCCAGGTTACCGTCGGCGAGTAAAAATTCTATCTTTCCCAAGCCGAACATTTCATCCACGAGAAGACCCGCGAGATAAAACCTCTCCTCTTTCTTCAAAGACGGAAACTCCTTCTTCATCATCTCCATGGCCTTCTCCAGAAATTCCTTCTTCATCCTTTCAACAACCGTCAAGCTTAGAGCTTCGGAAGTCTTGACCGGAACTTGCGTTAGGAGCGAGAGTTTTATCTTGTCCAGCAGCATGAGCGTCGGCTCGGAAATCTTGGGAAGCTCGAGCTGATAGTGAGGAACGAAGTCTCCGACTTTTTTTATCCTTACCCTTGCCTTCAAACCCTCGTCGGTCACGACATCATACTCTTCGAGAACGCTCTCTCCCATACAATAAATTTTCCGCTAGCGGTTAAAAAGACGTGGTTTCTTTTTTCCTAGCGACGGAAACGTAAGCCCTCCCGAAGACCGAGTAGGAAATTTCAACGAGGCCGTGTTCCTCTAAAGCTTTCGCCCACTCCTCCACGAGGCTCACGGGAACCTTGAGCCTTCTCGCAAGCTCCGAGAAGCTCTTAGTCCCCTCTTCCTCCAGAATCCTGTACATCTCGTCGACCTTCGTAGAAATCTTCTCCTCGACCTTTCCTTTACTCCTCAAGATCTTCGATACCCTACGCCTCTTTCCCCTGCGTTTTTTCGCTGTCTTCCTTTCCTCCTTCTTCGGTACCCTTTTCCTCTTAAATAACCTGAGGAAAAACCTAAGCATAACTCACTACCGGGCAGCTTTCTTTTCCTTCGAATGCACGACGATTCCGACACCGCTCTTTATTTCGAAAGGAAAAACGTCGGTATCGTGCTCCGTAGCCCTCATCTTCCTTATCACTAAACCTCGAGGAAACTCACCGCTGTAGTAAGATAAAATTATTATACCGTCGCAAGTGAACTCCTCTATTTTGAAGGAGGAGATGGCGTTCTCTCCTTCTGGGATCTCGCAAGTGAGTATCGTGGTACACTCCAACTTTTTCAGAAGCCTATCCAAGTCAAGCAAACTCCTCCTTATTTCCAGCGGCCTTTCGAAGAACAAGCCTAAAACGGTTATGGGGTCTATTACAAGCCTTTTAGCGTTCAACTTCTCCACGTGTGTTTCTATCAAATCCTTGAACTTGTTGAAATCGTAGATATCCGACCTCACGAGGAGAAGCTTCTTTTGCTTCACGAGTTCTTTTATTGGCCAGTTGAAGATGATCGACATGTACTCGGCGAGTCTTTCGACATCCTCTTCTAAGGAGACGTAAACCCCGTTTTCCCCGTGCTTCATGGCACCGTTTACAAGGAATTGTATGGAGAATATCGTCTTACCAGTTCCTGGAGTTCCGGAAAGAAGGATGGTAGAGTTTTCGGGAAAACCTCCTCTCAGCAAAACGTCCAACCCTTCTATCCCGCTTTTCACCCTTTTGATTTCCCTCTGAGCAGGTGCCATTAATTTAATTTCCCTTTCCTAAAAATTTAACACTCCAACTTTTCTCAAACTAACCAGAAAAACTAGTAATCGTGTGATACGAGGTTTTACGTCAAAAAATCCAGCTTCCTACAACTTGACGACTTCGAGAAAATCGACCTTCTCGAAATCCTCATCGAAAGTTGCTATCTTCTTGATTCCATAATACTTGCAGGTCGCTGCAATCAAAGCGTCGTTTGGAAGTAAGCGATACTTCTGAGAAACTTCGATGTAGATATCAAAAGGAAGAAATTCTAGGATTATCACCTCCATTTCTTCCAGGAAATTTTCCAGCATTTTTACAGCTTTGTTAATTCCTATTTTCAAGACTCTCATCAGAACGTAAGTTGTCTCCTCAACCGTATTCATCCCGACGAAAAGTTCAGCATCTCTAAGCAAAGATTGGGAAATCTTTTTCGCCTTCTCTGTGAATTCTGTCTTGACGAGCAGCGAAATGATGAAATTTGTGTCAAGATAAACCTTCATACCTCTCAACTCTCAGTTTTTCTATTTCTTCGAGAGTTATTTTCCTCCTTGTGTCTATCGGCTTGAGTTTTGACAGGAATTTTGTCCTTCGTAAGTACTTTTTTTCTTTTCTTTCCATTAACAGTACAATTACCTTCCCTTTTCTCTTCATCTCAACCTTCTCCAAAGGCTTTATCACACCCTTCTCATAAACAGCCTCTATCACTTTCGGCATTGTAAACCACCCTTGAAAAATTTTGACAAGAAATTACTTAAACCTTCACAATTTCCAAAAAATCGACCCTCTTAAAATCTTCGAAAAACCTTTCTAACAAAAATACCAAAAAATTATTGTTACCATGAGAGCGCAGGTAGCGATGGAGTACCTCATGATAGTCGGTTTTTCCCTCATGGTACTGACACCTTACTTGCTTTACCTCTACTCATCCTTCAGGGAATACAGTGAAAGGGCTTCTACCCTCGCAGCCTTCTCTTCTTTACAAAAGCTTGGAGAGGCCGTGGATTGGGTATACACTCGCGGTCCACCCTCTAAGCTAACGCTAAACCTTTACATCCCGAGGAACGTGAGGAACGTAACCTTCGTCGACAAGTTAATAATCTGGAAAATCGAAACCTCCGCTGGGGTTTCAGACATATACTATCCTTGCTTGGGAAACGTCAGCGGCTACCTTCCGGCGAAGGAAGGAAATTATTACGTCGAGGTAGAAGCCTTGGGAGGCGGGGTGAACGTTAGTGTTAGCTCAAGCTAGCTTGGAATTCATTACTCTAGTATGCTTGCTCGGCATGCTCTTTGCGGTCACGGCGATCTACAGCTCTAGCTACCTAGCTTCGCTAGCCAAAATGAAGGTCCGCGAAAAATTCCAAGAGCTCAGCGATAGGATAGCCTTCGAGATAAACCTCGCGGCAAAGGCTGGAGACGGCTACGCGAGAGAGTTCTTCGTTCCAAGCTCTGTTGAGGGCGTGAGGAATTTTTCTGTAGAAGTAGGAAACTATGAAGTGAGGGTGAAATGGGATGGGGAGAGCGTGACGTCGACGATACTCGTTAAGGACGTGCAAGGAATCGTGCACAAGGGAAGAAACGTAGTAATGAACGCCGGGGGTGTTATCCATGTGGGTTAAAGGTCAAGCTGTTACTTACGATTTTTTCGTAGCTTCGGCCATCTTCTTACTGGCGGTTACGCTACTCTTGACCTACTGGTACAGGGCTTCCTTGGAAATCGAGGAATGGAGGGTGAAGAATTTCGCGCTGGAAAAGCTCGTTTCCTCCTCCCAAGTGTGGTTCAAGGAAGGTTATCCCAAGGGCTGGAACGAGAGCAACGTGGTAGAGTTGGGATTGGCAAGCGAGGGAGAGATAAACCAAACCAAGGTCAACGCGATGGTGAAGATGGGTTACGGTAAGGTAGCCTCGCTCCTCTCGCTGGGTACTTGGGACCTATGTTTCGAGGTTAGGGATAGGAAGGGTAAATTGCTCTTCCTCTTTCCCGAGGTTAACTATTTGGGGAAGAAGGACGTATACCATATAGAAAGGATAGCGGTTTGGAACGGTTCTCCCGTGGTAATAAAAACTGTCTTGAGTAGGTAGGAAGATGAGGAGAGGCTGGGTTTTTACGCTAGATGCTGCGATAGGGATGTGCGCTCTCTTCCTCTTCTTAGGAATCGTTATCCTGCTCAAGCAAGGCACGAGCTTCGAGAGGGTTTCCAGCTTCCAACTCCTCAGCTACCAAGCCAGGGACATGGTGGATTTTCTTTCTACAGTCAAGGCTAAGGAGTTCGATGACACACCCACGATAAGGAGATTGCTCCAAAGGGGCGTGCTTACCGAAGAAGACCTCCAGGAAAAATCTTTGCTGGACCTCATAGGAAGCTTTTGGTACGGCGGTAACCACAGCATAGCCGCCAACATCACGGGGGAAGTGCTGGAGAACTTTACCTCCTACTGCTTCAGCCTGCAGACCGAAAACCAAACGATCTATTCAAACTGCAACGATACGGGAAAAATAATTGCGGTAGCGTCTTGCTTGGCCTCTGGTTACGAGGTGGGAAAGCCTGTTTCTGGCTACATCGCGAGGGCTTGGGCCACGAAGGTTACGAAGAACACCACGAAGATAATACCTTTCTTACCTGAAGGCTCTGGGTGGACGGGTAGGAGGTTCGAGGTCACGAAAAACTTCACGCTTCCCGAGAACATAACCATCTACGACGCCAAGCTCTACGTTTCCGCCCATCTAGGGGATTCTCAGGAGAACGCAGAGTTCGAGCATTTGACGGTCAACGGGGTGGAGAAGAAAGATGAAATAGTATGGCTCTACCTCCAGGAAGAAAGCTGGAGGGAAACTACCGCTGTCTACGGTTACGCGAACGTTACCGAAGAGCTGAGACCAGGAAACAATTCCATCTATGTTTCGATAAAAACACCAAACTACCACTCTCACTTGCATCCGGGGATGAGGCTAGTCGTCACTTACAGCTTAACCTACGACCTCTACTCTTCCAACAGGACGGTCAAAAAAAGGTTTTACTTCGACAACGTCGTCGGAAGAACGGGAGCGTGGGCTACGCTATCTTTCTACATTCCGGAGGGAGCGAAGAACGTTTCTGGGAGGCTTCACCTCAACCTTAAGCATGTCGACGACACGAGGGTGTGGTGGTGGGATACCGAAGATATAAGGGTTTACGTGAACTCCGACGAGCCGTTTTACAGAGACGCTTCCTCTACTTGGTGTTACTTCTTCGCGGAAGGAGGTTACTACTGCGTGAGGGACTTCGCTGGGGAAAGCGATAGGGTTCTCGATTTCGACATAACTTCCGAGCTGGTCAACGGGACTAACGTGGTTTCGGTCTACGTGAACTGTTACGGAGATTACCATTGGGGAAGGAGGAACGCTACCATCTACTCGAGTCCCTTACGCGACCCGAACGGCTCCAGCTACGTGGAAATATCCTACACGCTGGATAAGCCTCCTATCCTCTACGGAGAGATAGACATCACGAAAGAGCTCATCTTCGGTGGCGATGCCGAAAATCCAAAGCAGTTTGACTTCAACCTCACCGAAAGGGAAAGCGAAGTTTCGGAAAGCTTCGTCCACATAGCGCAGGGATTCAGCTCGATGATAAGGACCTACGCGTGGTTTGATAACGAATCCGAAACCCTGGTCTTCGAGTCGCCAGCAGTGAGGGCTGTTCCCGAGAACGTCTACATACCTCCAAGCATTTGGGGAGTCGGTGAGAATCATGTGAAGCTCGAAGACGTTCAGCCTGGTGGCTCTCTCTCGTCGACCAACTACATACTACCGTGGTCCTCCCTGGAGTACACTTACAAGGTCAAGGGAATAGTCGGCTACGGAGAAGTTTTCAACTCTTCCTCTCTAGCGATCCAGGATGCTATCCAAAGACTACTCAACCAGACTGGGGAGATAGGCCTAGAAAACGTGAAGTACGATACTAAGGCTGTGCACGGAATCAAGTGGCTGTGGGGACCCAGCCTTTTCAAAGTGTTGGTGTGGGAGAGAGGATGAAGGGCATGTTCTTCACTCTTATACTCGTGTTCTTAGCTACGCTCGTGGTAGCCCTGTTAATCTTCCAAAAAGCCTTGTTCGTTCGTCACTCTTCAGCGAGCATGGTAGAAGGCAGGGTCGATACCATGCTGAATTTATACCGAGACATAGTTTTGGATTCGAAGAAAGCCGTGGCGATAATTTCCACGCGCGCGATTTCCTCGGCGATAAACTACGTGGTCTCGAACGGAGTTCCCCTAAACTCTTCGAACGAAACACTCAAGGAGCTGATCGTCAACGGAAGCATAAACTCAGCCCCACAACCCCTAATGCAACTTTCTACCATCCGGGATTGGGAGAGGAAAATAGAAAGCCTGTGCGAGGAAGAAAGTTTTGCTTGCGACGTAGAAGTGGAAGGCGTAACGATATTACCCTACGATAGCTTTACCCTGCAGATTTCTTTCAACCTAAGCGTGAGCATAGCGGACGAGAAAGGTGTAGCAAACTTGAGCAGAGAGAGGAGGCTCGTCACCTTCGTTGGTATAGAGGGTTTCGAAGACCCGCTCTACCCACTCAACACCTACGGAAGGGCTACCAACACCATACTCAAAAGTCCTCACTGGGGAAACTATTCGGAAGATGACTTGTCGAACTTGAAGGACGACTTAAACAACTCATACTACCATCCTAGCTTGCGTGGGGCCAGCTTCCTCGACAGACTCGAGGGAAAGTACTTCGTCCAACCAAAGTATGAAGTCTCCGGGCTCCCGATAGGGTTGGAAAGCTTCGTCGACAAAGATGAGTTGCTGACCCTGGGAATTCCTGTGTACCTTGAAAGGAGTAGCGTCGATTACCTCTACTTTTCTGGGAAGGAAGTGGAGGTGTATAAAATTTCTGGAATGCCCGAGAGCTTCAGGCTGGACAACGAGACCACAATCAATAACCTCACCCATCTCCAAATTTATAACGTAAGCTCAAGAGTGGTGGTGGAATGAAGAAGGTTTTGTTAGCAGCTATCCTCATCGCGTTGGTAACGTGCGGCTTAATTTTCACTGGTCTTATGCCTCAGAAGCAAGTAGAGCAACGTCAGCAACCAACCCAGCCACAACTTCCCTCTGAAGAAAACGCAACGATACTCGGTGAGAACGAGACTGGGAAGGAAAGTTTAACTCAAGTCAACGTTACCACGAGAGAGGAAAATTTCACCGAAGGAATCGGTGGCGAAGAAATCGGTAGTGGTATTACTTCCAAAGGGGGAGTCGAGGTAACGAGGGTCATTAGCCTGAAAATTTTTGACATCTGCTCGGGGAGGTTGGAAGATATTTTTTCCGTAGCTGAAGGTGTGAGAGTTTGCGCGAACAGAGAGCCTCCCTACCACCTAAACTTTACTGTCAACGAAACCAACTTAACCATGGTCTTGGAAGAGGACCCAGGATTTAGGGAATCCTACAACTTTACCAACGATACGCTAGTGTTGTTTATCTTCGTAGGGGACATCGCTAGCGTGAGCAAGGAGGTAAAGCATTTTTACCTTGAGACTGAAGCAAGTGAATCGTTTTATCTTGGGGATTACGATTTGCATACCATCATGGAAAACGTTGGAGGAGAGCTAGAAGTCACGAAGATGGTTGCAGCTCTATCCCTTTATCTCAAGTATCCTGCTGTTTCGCTAAACTCGACGGAGATCAAGTTTTTCCTAGAAACTCCCGAAAGGAGTTATTACTTAGGAAGTCTGTGGGCTAGGATAAGGGTAGAGTAAAAAATTAAAAAATTCCAGAAAAGAAAGGTTTTACACTTAAGCTCCGTGAAGAGTTGCCGAGACGTTGTGTGTTAGCCCGCTTTCCTGGTCTTCATACTCGATCGTCACGCTAACGTCTCCGCTGAAACAACCAGCGCAGGTCAGTGTGAACTTGGATTGTGCTGCCTGAACGACGTTCGTACCGGCCGAGCAGGTGCACGCGCCAGCGTCGTTATAGACTGCAGTAACCTTTATGTCGTGGGGGCCTACCGTCAATACGAGGTCGTCAGCCGTATGATCGACGTATGCCACAGCGGAACCTGGAGGGAAGCAGGGGCTACACTTGGCCACGCCTCCCGTCGGTAACTTGAAGACTCCCATCGCGTAAAGAGCTGCAACCACTGCTATCACTATGAGGATTGCCCATCCGTAGGTCATCAGGTATTCCATCGCGGCTTGTCCCTTCATTTTCTCACATAAAAATTATTGTTGTTTTCCACTTAAATAAGTTTGAGGTCTTTAGTCGCCTAAGGCCACAAGAGGCCCTCGACCTTAAAAACCTCCACAGAGAACTCTACAGACTGGAAGCCCTCCAGAGCAGAGCCCATATACCACATTAGCAAAAAGCATTGAAAGGTAATGAAGGAATAAAACATGAGAAAGTTTTTTGATTTTGTCCGTTGTTAGAACCCCACCCTTTCCAAAAATTTCAGCGCACTTTCTGAAAATATCGCGAGCCTTCCACACTTTCCGCCTGGAGCGAGCAACTCCGCGTTGAGGTCCTTCACCAAGCACAAGTCTACTCCGAGCAAGTTCCTCGCCGCCTTGCTTATTCCCTCGTCCTTCGCGACCACTATCAAGGGGCCTTTTTTAACCTTGTACCTCCTCCCCCTCATCTTTCCCTTCCCAGCCCTGACCTTCCTTTTGCTAATCCTCTCCAACTCCTCTTTGAGGTTGAGGTTCTCCAACAACTTCTTCAGCTCCGAGGTCCTCTCTATCCTTTGAAGCTCGTCCTTGACGACGATCGGAAGCTTCTCGACCTTTTCAACCCTGTGACCCCTTTTCTCTACCAATTCTTTCTTGGCGGTAGCCGCTATCGCCGCCCTTATAGCTTTCTTCCTTTCCTTCTTGTTAACCTTCTGCTCCCAGATTTTCTCGACCTTCGGAGGGTGAGCCCTCCTACCACCTCTTGCCTGCGGGACGAACCTCGCTTCCCACATCAAGAAGGGAGGTACCCCCCTACCGTGGATTCGCGGCAACCTTGCCATCTCCCTGTTCATCATCGAAAACCTTTCCCTCCTCCTTCCATGATAATGGGCTGAAGTCCTCTTCCCAGCCATAGGGTCTGTACCGTAGGGTTGACGCTTGCGGGATTGGATTGCCAACACAACCCTCAGGACGAGGTCCTCGCGGACTGGCTCTTCGAAAACCTTCGGAAGTTCGACCTCTCCGACGAGATTACCACCAACGTCGTAAAGGTTCGTTTTCACGACTCACCCTCCTCCTTTGATTATTTCCTTAACCTCAACCGGGGAGAACCTGACCTTAGGCGGCCTTATCGCTTCCCTCACGACCACCAACCTTTTCTTAGGCCCCGGAACGGAACCCTCCAGCAAAACGTAACTACCCCTTATCACCCCGTACCTCTTAAAACCTCCTGGAGGGTTCACCTCCTCGCCGTTCCCTATCTTGATTACCCTCTTGTTGTACTCGGTCCTCCTGAAGAACCCCAGCTGCCCCGCCATCGGAACCGTCGGCAACACCCTTCCCAAACCTTCGGCGCCGAGGCTACCGACGTGCCTCAACTTTTTCTTGGCCTTCCTCACCTGAATTTTCACGCCGAACCTCTGCACGGGCCCTGCGGTTCCCTTCCCTTTCGTAACCCCTATTACATCCACGTATTCACCCTCGCGAAAAACATCCGAGACCTTGACCTCCTTCCCCAAAAGGCTCTTAGCGTACTCGAACTTCTCCTTGATGTCTTTCCCTCCGACTTCGATTTCGAAAACCTCCGGCTTCTTCTTCCTTACCCCCGAAAGCCTGGGCTGGGTCGCGACGATTACCCTGAGCTTCGAGACCTTGTCGAGGTTTTCCTCGATTTCCTTAAGATTCTCCTCCCTCGGGTTTATCTTTACCTTTCTCTCCAAATCTTTGGGTAAGTCCTTAGCATAAGCCTCGCAAAATGCTCTGAAACCCTTGACCGTGGATTCATAAACCCTCATTCCTATGACCCTCAACGGAGGGCAGTCCAAAACGGTAACCGGGATCGCTATCTCCTGCCCGTAGGTCGGCGAGTCCTTTTGAGCGTCAACGGCTATCACCTGCGCCATCCCGGCTTTATAACCGGCGAAAGCCAAGAGCTTGACCTTCTCCACCTCAGGATAAGAGGTTATCCTAGGGTAAATCCTTCTCGTCCTCTTCCTCGGCCAAAACGCGAGGCTACCCCTCCTAGGCTTCTTGAACCTTACCATAAGTTAAATATGCTACGGTTAGCTTAATAAATCTTTCCAAAAAATTATCATCGATGGTCTCGAAGACTTACCAAGTTGTTTACGACTGGTACTCCAGGGAAAGCGTTCAGAAAGCTTTGTTGGAGTTCGGAAGGAATCGCGAGGTAGTCGTGGTCTTCGGGAACAAGCAGTTCGGAAAAAGGCCTAACGTACTGCAGTATCCTGGGGACATCTTACAAGCCGTTAGCGAGGGTGCCGTAGCTTTCCACGGGAGCGTTGAAAGGTGGTCGAACCCTATGAACCTCGACGTCGGCATGACTCAAGAGCAACTGAATTCGCTGAGGATAGGGTGGGACCTACTCATCGACATAGACGTTAGCGATTTCGAGGTCGCAAAAATAGCTACGCGTTGCTTCGTCGAGGCGTTGAAGGACCACGGGATAAAGAATTTTTTCGTTAAGTTTACGGGTGGCAAGTCTTTCCACATCTTCCTTCCCTTCGAAAGCTTTCCGCAAAAGATTAACACGGTACCCACCAAGGAGCAATATCCGGAGGTTGCGAAGAAGGTCACGGAATACTTGAAGTGGTACGTGGAGGACGACCTAAAGGATTCTCTCCTTAAAAGGTTCGACGTCAAGGAAATCTCCCAGAGGGTTGGGAAGAGCGTTGAGGAAATCTCCGAGGACGGAGAGCTCCTCCCGTTCAAAGCGATAACGATAGACATCTTCGGCTCGCGTCACCTCTTCAGGCTGCCGTACTCCTTGCACGAGTCTACCCTCCTCGTGAGCGTTCCTTTGAAAGAGGAAAGGGTAGAGAGGTTCAAGAAGGAGTACGCGGACCCGGAGAAGATCGACGTCGACTTCGCTTTCCTCGAAAAGCGCGCGGAGTTTCCGGAGGCCGAGGCCTTGGTGATAGAGGCCCTGGATTGGGCTTCTGCTCTTTCCGAAGAGGAGGAAAAGGTTTTACCGAAGGAGGCGAGGAGGAAGAGAGTCAAGCCCGGCAAGCCCGTTCCCGAAGAATTTTTCCCTCCATGCATCAAGGCAATCCTTTCCGGCCTTAGCGACGGTAGGAAGAGGAGCGTTTTTACTCTGGTGAACTTCCTGAGGCACATGAACTGGAGCTTCGAGGAAATAGAGAAAAGGGTCTTCGAGTGGAACGAAGCCAACAAACCACCGCTCAGGGAGAACTACGTAAAAGCTCAGCTGAGGTGGAACTTCAGACAGGAAAGGGATTTGCTCCCCGCCAACTGCGACCACTCGCTCTTTTACGAGGATATAGGGATTTGCAAGCCAGACGAGGTCTGTGAAGGGAAGAAAGTGAAGAACCCCATCAACTACCCGTTCAAGCTCCTGAAGGTGAGGAGGGGTAGGAAAAAGTGGAAGAGGCGATAACTTTCGAGCTGATAAGGAAGGTCCACAGGGAGGAGAAGTCTTCGCCGAAGCCCGCGAAGCTCCCGAAGAACTTTTTCGAGAACGTCGGAAAGTACCTGGAGAAAAAAAGAAGGATCCTTGAAAGGAAGGGTGACAAGAAAGTCGCCCTGGAGGTAAAAAATGTGGAAAGGATCCTCGAAGAGGTCGTCAACAGGAGAGAAAGGAAGATAATAAACCACGCGATTGCCGTGGCGAGGACGGGGAAGGAGTTCGGCGTCGAGAACTTGACTGAGGAAGAAAAGAGGTTTTACGCGAAAATACTCTCCTTGCTTAAAGAAAGGAGGGAGAAACTTTTCGAGAGCATCCTCACCCCCCGAGCGAGCGGCGGGCTAGCTTCCCGCGAAGGGGTCCCTTTGCTCGTTTTCAACCAGGATTTTCCCTCATTCCTCGCCGAAGACCTGAGGAACTACGGACCTTTCAAACGGCTGGACGTAGCGAGGCTTCCACAAAAGGTTACGAAACTCTTGCTGAAAAGGGAAATAGCCTCATCGCTCCTCGCGCACGAAGGGTAGCTGACCTAGCCAGCCGACAACTTTAAAAATCTTTCACTCATCCTTTATTCAATGGAAAGCAAGCACTACGATAGCAAGGGTCTCGTGAAAAAACTCATGGGCTTCCTTCGTGGAGTCTATTCAGTAAAGTTGGTGGAGGAACCTTTGAGGGGGTTCCCGCCGCCCAACGTCAACCCGCAGGTCTTTCCGCTCCCGAACCCGGAACTGACGCCCTTTCTCAGGAGGTTGCTGTACGTCGAGGATGTGAAGAAGGTTATAAGCTGGTCGACACGAGCTCGTGGTGAGTTTTCCCAAGATTGGTTCTCTCCGTTGCTGGGAAGGTGCTCTTACCGCGAGTCTTTAGAAGGGGAGAGGGATGGCGGCGAGGAGTTCGAAGCTTCGCTCTCCCTAGACAGCAGAGTATCGCTGGTGCAACAACTTCCGTCCGCGACCCTTCCGGGGGTGTTCGAAACGAATAGGATCGACTGTAACTACCTTGGGAGTTTGACGGCACGGTTCATCGTAGAATTGTACGAGTCGGACGCTCGGTCGGTCACGGAAAGTTGCAGAGTGAAAATTTCTTCCGAGGCTAACTTCTCTACCAAGAGGGGAGATAACTATGCTATCGTCGACGGTGAGCACAAGTTCACGGTTTTTTTGGACGGCGGCGACGGAGAGTTCATGAGGCTCGATTCCGTGTACAGGGTTTCCTTCCCGGTGAGCAAAGATTACGCATACGACCTTCCTTTCTCCCAAGCGAGCGGCTTTCGCAGGGGAGTCAGCAAGGAGGACACACGCGTATGGTTTAACGACAAGGTGGTAGAGGGGAAGGACATCGGGGAAGAAAAGTGGGCGCAGCACGTGAGGCCATTCCTAGAAACGCTCCTCTCCTTCCTGATCACTCGCGGATACTTTCGCGGGACGGTCGCGTACGAGCTCAGGGTCGACAGTGAAAGGGTCGACCCATCTCAGTATTACTGCAACTTCGTGAGTAAAAGTTTTGAGAGGAACAAAGAAGCGCTTTTCTCCCACTTAGAAAAGGCGGAAGAGATGGTAGAAAGCGAGGATGGGATGGGAGAGGAAGAAGTTTACGGAATGACAGAGGCCCTGCACCAGTTAATGTTCTTCGGAAACGACTTCCTCCCCTCCGTCGGTTGCGGGAAAGCGTACAAGCTGTGGAAAACCTGGGGGCTCGACGAAAGGGTCGACCGCCTCCTCCGCAAACTCGGTGATAAACTGGGTGAAGCTCCTTTCCAGAAAAGGGACAAGGGTGGTAGTAAGGGAGACCCCATGTTCGGATGAGGCCGGCACACGGTAAGGCTTCTTCCCTACGCCGTAACCTTCGGTTTTCGTAGGGAGGAGAAGCTCTCAAGAAGCTCCACGAGCTGCGGAGGGTGGGATTTGAACCCACGAAGGGACTAACCCACAGGAGCCTCAGTCCTGCGCCATCGACCAGGCTAGGCGACCTCCGCTTCCAAGTAAAAATTAAACCGAGAGAAGTTTTAAAGATTATTGTGAGGGTCTACGTGTTGCGCTTGGGACACAGGCCGGAAAGGGACAAGAGGATTTCTACGCACGTCGCACTCGTCGCAAGGGCTTTCGGGGCTAGCGGTATATACTTCACGACCAAGGACGAGAAGCTCTTCGAGTCGATAAGGAGGGTGTGCGAGAGGTGGGGAGGGAAGGATTTTTTTGTGGAAGAGGTTAGGGAGTGGAGGAAATTCTTGAAGGGTTTCGACGGTCTCAAGGTCCACCTTACCATGTACGGAGTACCGCTACCAGAGAAGTTGGAAGAAATTAAGCGGGGAGAGAAGATTCTCGCGATAGTCGGCGCTGAAAAGGTCCCGAGCGAGGTCTACAGGCTAGCGGATTACAATATCTCGATAGGCACGCAACCGCACAGCGAGGTGGCGGCACTCGCGGTGTTTTTGGATAGGGTATTGGAAAAGGTTTTTACGATGGAGTTCGGCGACGCGAGGCTGAAGATAATGCCCTCCGAAAGGGGAAAGAAGGTCGTTAAGGCAAAAGGGTGATTTCCGTGGAAGAAGAGAAGGTTTCCCTCGTAGATGCCCACTGTCACCTCTACGAGTTCGAGGAAGGAGAGATAAAGGATTTCGTGAAAAAGGGTTTTGTCATAGGTGCCGTTAGCGACGACCTCGAAAGCTCGTTCGAGACCCTAAAGCTTGCGGAAAAGCACCCTGAAAACATCGTAGCTTTCGTCGGCCTGCACCCCTGGGAGGTTGGACGCGGTAATAAAGTCGAGGGGCTCGAAAAAATTTTCGGGAGGATTGTTGTTGATGCTAACGTTAAGGTTGGGCTCGGGGAGGTAGGTCTCGACAAAAAGTTTACCCCGAAAACTTTCCAATCCCAGAAGAAGGTGTTAACTATGTTTTTCAACCTAGCTAAGGAGTACTCGTTACCCGTGAACCTGCACGCAGCCGGAGCCTGGAAGGAAGCTTTCGAATTGGTTAAAAGGTTCCGCTTGGAGAAGGTTTTGTTCCACTGGTTTACGGGACCGTTGGACTTGTTGGAAGAAATCCAGGACTCTGGATATTTCGTCTCCGTAAACTTGGCGCTAAGGGTTCAAGAGAAATCCAAGAAAGTCGTGAAAGCGATTGAGTTGGAAAATCTGTTGACGGAGAGCGATGGACCTTACGAGTACAGGGGGTTGAAGTTTTCTCCTTTGAACGTGGAGGAAACGTTGAAGCTCGTTTCCCAGATTAAAAACATCGAAGAAAGAGAGCTTAAGAAAACCATCATAAAGAATTTCGCTAGGTTTATCGCTTAGACCTTTGCTTATGCCTTCTCGAGCCCCTCCTGCTAGCACCGCCCGCGTGATGCGGCTCCGTCCTCCTAGGGTCGGGGATGAGTAAGTTCCTATCGTATTCCAAAAAACTCCTCCTCAAGTCCTCGTCGCCATAGTATTCCACCAACCCCCTGGCTACCGCCTGCCTTATAGCTTCCGCTTGCCCCATGATCCCGCCTCCCCTGACGTTGACGTGGATATCCACGCGTTTCGCGAGGTCGCCGGCCAATTCCAAGGGCTCAGCTAGCATGAGCCTGATGTATTCGTTGCGATTTCCGAACAATTCCAGCGGCCTCGAGTTTACGAATATCTTTCCGCTTCCTGGGAAAACGACAGCCCTCGCTACGGCCTTCTTCCTCTTACCGACGGCTATCACACGCCCTTTCTCCTTCTTACTTTCTTTTTTCTTCCTTTTCACACGAACGCACCCCACAAACCTAAAAATAATTAAAGCCATACAAAAATTTTTAATTGATGCATGCCCCTGTAGCTCAACTTGGACAGAGCGGTGGCTTCCTAAGCCACAGGTTGTGGGTTCAAATCCCACCAGGGGCATTCCCAGCCCGACCAGACCAGCTCTTAAGTTTTTAAAGGGTCCTTCTCAAAATTATTCTATGGAGTTGAGGTCCGGGTACATCATAGTCGGAGCCTACGCCGACAAGGTGAGGAAGACCCTCTTCGCGCAGCAAAGGCAGAAGCTCAGGGAGGGAGCCCTAGACCCGAAGGAGGTCGCAAGGGCCGCGGGAGAGCTTAACAAACTTCTCTTCGAGCTCCTCGTCGGTAAGCTCAAACTCGACAAAGGGGACGTGGTGAGGATAAGGGTTGGCTACGACGTGAGAGACGGTAGGGTAGAGTGGGATTACGCAACGCTCGAGGTAGAGGTTTTCAGGAGAGTTCCAGGAGAGGATGTCGAAAAGGTTCTGAGGGAGCTTTTAAAAGAGGGTGGGGAAGCCGCACCCCGGGAAGGCGGGATAGAGGTTTCGCGAGTAGGTGAGAACGAATTCGGAGAAACCATCCTCGAGGTTAGGAGTAGGGGCGAAAGAGTAGGCTACGTCGCCGCAACGCTGGTCGACGATACGGTAATCTTGAAGGGCGCCTTTCCCGCCAACGGAACGATCCTAAAGAGGCTCGTGGTAAAGGGGGTAAGGGATGTGGAAGCGTGGCTGAGGGATAACTGGGAAAGCGTACTGAAGGAGAGCGAGAAAGTAGGGGAAGAAGAAGCGAAGAAAGCCGAGAGGGAAATCGTCGGTTAATCCGTGGTATGGTGGAGGTAGCGGTGCATGGGTATTGGCGTTAACTTTAAGTATCCAAAGAGTCAAAAGAAAACATGGGTTTACCGATTCCCTTCGAAAAAAAGAAAAAGTTGTTCTTTCTTTCAGGAGTTGTCATCCTAAGCCTTATCTTGATCTTACCATTCTTCTCTAAGTCACTGAGCTTTGACGAGGTTATTGCTCGTTCTCAGCCTTTCATTTGATTAAGGATATCTACGTTTTCCTTTCGGGAAGTTATTACCCTATTAGCGATTGGTTGGTTTTTGAGAGCAATGCTTTGAAAGTTAATAAAACTGTGCTAAAGGTTGGAGAGAAAGTAACTATAATGGGTAACGGTAGCGTTTCCACTTGTTTGAACGCTGATAAGCTCGATGGTTACGAGGCTAGCGATTTGTTCGCAGCTGAAACCTGTCGCTATACACTATGCACTGTGGGAAGTGGTAAGGTAATACCAAACCCTGATGCTTTATGCGCTCCTACTAACTTTGGCCTTATTACTGTCGCTTATATACTTTCTTCTCCAAAAATCCCAGGAAGTGTATTTCATGAGGTATGTTACAGGAATGGCAGTGGATTTACATGTGATCTCTACCCTATGAGAGGCACCTTCATTTTACCTACCTCAGCTACATCAGGATGTGAAATTACAATGCGATGTTGGTACTCTTCTCTAACAACTATAGCGTGTGATATATTCATTGAGGGGATACGTTACGAACAAGTAGAAGTTACTATGGCGCCATCTTTTGGATTAGTAATCTGCTGCAAATGAAACAATAATAAAGTAAATGGTAACAACGGATTAAATTAAGGTAACATACTTTAGAGAGTGTGCACCAAGAAGCGTTCCAGAAGAAGCTAACTTAGACAGTCTTAATCTTTACGATGAGAAAACTCTCCTAAAGGGTTTATCTTTTTTGTTACTTCTTGCATTAACACAAAAAATTTCACAGAATTGCTATTTTCGAAAGCTACTATAAATACCACCCTTTCAAGGAAGGAAACTTAGTAGTTTTCAAGAAAATTCGAAGTTCCTGAAGCGTCGCTAGTTTCGATTCTCGAAACTTCGGCTATCTGGAAAGTAATCATTTCGTCGGTAAGGTAAAGAAAGTTTCTCCAAGTTCTGTGCTTGAATCAAGAATCCAAGCTAAAGAAAAATTAAAAGGTTTTAAGTTTTATTTGAACGATGGAACAAGATTAAACCATGGAAGTAAAAGTTGGGTCGAAGGGCGAAATAGTTATTCCAGAGGAACTTAGGAAGAAAGCCGGAATTAAACCAGAAACAAAAGTAAAGATAGGTATTAGGGATAATGAAATCTTTATTAGGAAACAGGAAGATTTTGTAGAGTGGTTAAAAAACAAAGTAAAGAAATACGGAAGGGATTTGTCTAAGGTAGATTTGAAAAAGGTTTACGAGTCGCAATTTGAGGAAAAATGGGAAAAATCTGACACGCAAGCATGATGTTTGTAGACGCAAATTTGTTTGTGTATGCTGAACTCGATAATACCGAAAAGGGAGATTTAGCCAGAAAGTTTATAGAACTGACCATAAATAAAAACATAAAGATTGCTATCTCAGTTTTAGTTTTGGATGAAATCGCTTGGGCCGTAAAAAAGTTTTCCGACTATAATAATGCTATTGAATACTGCGAAAAAATCACAGAATTACCCATCTTAGAAATCTTACCTTTACCCTCCTCAATCGTTCCAAAAATGATAAAGTATATGAAACTGGGTGTTAAACCGAGAGATGCAATCCACGTAGCAACGATGCTGGAGCACGGTATATTTACAATCGTTTCGGACGATTCGGACTTTGATAGAATAAAAGAAATTGAAAGGCTTGATTTCCCACAAGCCTTGAGAAAATTAAAGGAACTATGAGTTAAAAGCTATTTTAGTTTTCGCGAGTTTAGAGTTTTATTTTTTGGTTTTTACGTTAAAACAAAGGGTTTTTACCCTCGGAATCTTGAACACAAGTTTAAAACAGCGTCGCGTAGTTTCGATTCCCGAAACTTCGGTTATCTGGAAAGTAATCATTTCGTCGGTAAGGTTATCATTCCTTCCCATGAAAGCTGCACACGTTCAATTTTTTTAAGCACATTCTCTTTACTTTCCAGAAAATCTAGGTCTACACAGTACACTTTGCCTTCGGGGGTAAGTATAAAATTGCTCAACGTAGAGTCCGCGTAGCTTAGGCCAAGCTTTTCGTAAATTTTCAACTCCCTTTCCAACGCTGACTTATACTTTTCCTCTCCTACCCTACCTATCTCCACGCCTTCGATGAACTCTTGGATCAAAGTTCCGTCATCGTACTTCTCGGTTCTCGGAACGTTGCCACCCGCTTGCCTGATAAGCTTACTTAGCCTTACCCTCCGGTCGACCCAAGCCCTAACGGCATCGCTCCCGAAAACGTCCCAAGGGCATTTGAGTATGAATTTTTTGACCACGTTATTGCTCAGATAAACCTTTACGACGCAAATATAATGCTGTCCCGAAAGCTTCCATTCTCCCATCTCTATTTTCTCGACTTCCTCATAAGGCTCTAGGAATCCTATTTCCCTCAACTTTTTTTCCTGTATTTTGAATTCACCGCTCATTCCAATCACTATTTTCGATTTCTTTCTCAATTTCAACTTTCAGCCTTAATTTTCCCCAAAACTTTCAGGCAATTTTTCAACCTTGACGGCTATGTCCACGTCACTACCTTTCCATGTATAATTTTTAGCGAAAGAGCCGAACAAAACCGCATACCTTATCTTAAACTTTTTCGCGATTTCCCTCAATTTCTTCTCGCTAATTTTTACTTTCAAATTTTTCTTCATCATGCCCCCGGCGGGATTTGAACCCGCGTTTCTCGTCCGCGCGGATCTCGAGCTCGAGAGGCTCGTATCCTCTCGGCGTTCGAAACTGACCGGACTAGACGACGGGGGCCCATTAAAAAATTTTCCGCACTATTAAAATTTATTCCAATCGAAAGTTCCTCACCCTTTTTTAGCTTCTCGACGAGCCGAGTTTGGGAGTTTGGAGTAAACTTTATTTATACGAAAATCCAAGGTTTGTGAGGGTCTTTGAAAGGAGCCGAAGGCATCGTGAGAATCAGGGTGGAACTCTACGGTGAAGGTCCCCTCGGAAAGGAGTTGTGCTGTACGGGGACGATCTTTCCCTTGGAACTCAGGGAAATCTACGAGGAGTACCTCAGGAAATACGGTGAGGAACGGACGACACCTTCCGTTTACGAGTACATCGTCGAGAGGTTGGAGGACGGTTGGAAGGGTGGCGTCTTCCTGAGGCCAGAATGCTTACACCTCTTCATGGAGAAGGGAGAGTGGAAGAAAGTTAGAGTCTTCGCGGTTTACAGGAAGGGTGGAGAGAGGGTGGTTTTCGAGAAGGAATACAAGGTCGGCAGAAGTTTTAAGTAATTTCACCATCATCCAGTAATCATGAAAGTAGGAGACTTCGTGCACGCGGTAAGGCTGAGAGTTCATGAAAGCGGGGTAAGCGACGCGGTAGCGGAAGAAGTTTACGAGGTACTTTCGCGTCTCGACCTCGGGGCAACGTCTAAGATTATGGACTATCTTTTCGAGAAAACCATAACGTACGATGAAACCACGACCTGCTTCCTCCTGGAATGCATGCTAGAAAACCCCTTCCTTTCCGAGGAGGGACGGGAAGAAATCTACGCCACGTTCCTCGACAAGGTAAGGAGGTGCATCCAGGAACGTGCCAGAAAGTTCGACATAGCCGGGTTGAAGAGTTTGATTAACGTGGCAGACTATCTCTTGGACAGAACTCGGGTTAAGGAGTACGTTTAACGCACTACCCCAAGAACTTCTTAACGTATCCGCAGCTCTTCCTTTCAGGACATACTCCAAGCTTACACTTCGGCTCTATCAAGCCATCGGCCTCCGGGAGCTCTTCCACGACCTTTTCTTTCGTGCGTTCACACAGTTCCCTTACTTCGGCGTATGCCGTGCTGCACAGCCTAACGCCGAAGAAGCCGAAGGGAGAAAAAAGGTGGTAACCGTCGAGTAGCAAGACTAACCTTACCTTTAGGGCGTGCGGAAGTATGTAAGCCGCCTCGCCCCTCCCTATCCCCTCGGAAATCAAGTCCTCGTAGAGGGAAACGCTCTCTTCGAGGAGGTCTCCGTACTCCTTTCGAGCCTGCCGGTCGACGGGGTAAAACTTTCTCCTCCTCGCGGCGGAGTAAACCGATTCTACGCGCTGCCGGACGGTTCTGTGCCTCTTTATCTCGTTCCACGCCGCCAACGAAACTTCATCCACTACCCTAACCAAAATTTTGTCGTGAGCCTCCGAGACGAGCTTCCGGTAATCCTTTGTCCTACTTCTCTTAAACTTCCTCAGTACCCTCGGCAAATCGTCGTGGAGGTAGACTACCTTTACCCCCCTCCTTTCCTCGACCCTCGATTCCCCGAAGACGTTGGGGAAGGTAAAGCCAGTTTTTCCCCCTAGGGCTGCGGAGGATAGCGTCATCGGGAAATGCTCCTTAGCAACCGCCGACAACCTTTCGCACGCGACGCGGATCTCTTTCGGTACGTTCTCTCCGAGCCTCGACGATTCATGGTAAGCGGTCAACAGCGTCTGGAGCGGAAAGGAGAAAAAGCCGTAGGAGGAGAAGCCCAACGGAAGCAAACACCTGGCAAAATCCATCTTCGCCTCTCTCAAACTTTCCCTGTAGGCTCTTAGCATTCGGAGGGAAACCCGTTCGTATCGTTTACTCAACCTGGAATTCGCGACCTCCGATGGCACCAGTAGAGACCTTTCCTCTACGGGTATCCTCCTAGAGCTGAACATGAGGTACGAGCCGAAGGGGAACGCCGTGAAGAAAAAATCGATCATCCTGCTCCCCTGCATCCAGAAGTAAAGCGTCGGGGTCGTCAGTAACGACGCGTGCCCCCTCCTAGTAGATTCTCTGTGAAACTCCTCCACCGCTCTGTCCTCCAGCTTCCTCACTTTCTCCAAAAGCGAACCCTTCTCGCTGGTGAGCAGGCCGCTCGCGGCGATCAGCTTATCCCCGCCTATTCTGCCCATCTTCGGGGAAGCGTCGACCAACACCACTTTAAGGTTTCTTTCCGCAACCTTCACAGAAAAAGAATTTTTCGCAAGAAAAATATTTATAACTTTCCGACCAATTTAGGGGTAATGCTGGAGGAAGTTCGCGAGTTGGTCGAAAGGCAGAACGCGTGGAGGGGGAGGGAATGCATAAACTTGATAGCGAGCGAGAACGTCCTCTCCCCACTCGCCGAAAAATTCTTGGTCTCGGACTTCCACGGGAGGTACAACGAGCACGACGAAGAAACTCACTACCAGGGCGTCAAGTACGCCGTGGCAATAGAAAACCTGGTTGACCGCATTTTCGGCGAAAGGTTCTCGACGAGCTTCGTCGATTGCAGACCGATTTCTGGAAGCGTCGCCAACCTCTGCGTTTACCACGCGTTCTTAAGGCCGGGGGATGTGGTGCTGACTCCTGGCCTTACCTACGGTGCACACGTTTCCTCCACTCCATACGGAGTCGTCGGAGTAAAGGGTGCGAACTCCGTCGAAGCTCCCTTCGACCGTGAAAACTTCGAGCTCGACGTGGATAAGACTTTACGAGCGATTGAGGAGGCTAACCCTAAGATGATCATGCTCGGAAGGTCCGTATTTCTCTTTCCAGAGCCGCTGAAGGAATTGCGAGACCACGTCGGCGATACCTTGATAGCTTACGACGCAGCCCACGTTTTCGGGTTGGTGTACTGCGGATTCTTCCAAGAGCCCTTCGAGGAGGGCGCCGACATAATCACGGCGTCCACACACAAGACTTTCCCCGGACCTCAGGGAGGAATTATACTCGCGAGAAGAGATTTTGATGAAATGTTGTGGAAAAAAGTGGAGAGAGCCGTTTTTCCTGGGGTCGTGAGCAACCACCATATCTTTAGGCTACCTTCTCTCGCGATAACGGCGCTGGAGATGAACGAGTTCGGTAAAAGTTATTGCAAGCAAATCGTGAAGAACGCGAAAGCGTTAGCTCAAAAGCTGCACGAACTCGGGTTCAAAGTCTTGTGTGAGCATAGAGGCTTCACGGAATCCCACCAAGTGCTCGTGGACGTGAGAGAGCTGGGCGGAGGAAAGCCTGTGGCGGAAAAGCTTGAGAGGGTCAACATAATAGTGAACAAGATCGCCCTGCCCTGGGATTCTCCTAAGGATGCTACAGGAAATCCTTCTGGAATCAGGATTGGGGTACAGGAGATGACGAGGTTCGGGATGAAGGAAAGCGAGATGGAAGAAATCGCCGAACTTTTCAAAGGATTGTTGGTCGACGGGAGGGATGAAGAGAAAATAAAGGCCAGGGTCAAGGAATTGAGGGCCGGGTTCACGGAGGTAGAGTATTGCTTTAAGAGTCTGGGAGGATAAGGAGTGGTTGGCGACGCGCTGGGGCTCCCCTTCCCTAGCGGAAGAGTACTACCCAGTACGCTGGGCGGTTTGACTTCCGGGTTCGGAATGGGTCCGGGTCGTTCCCGCCCGCTTTGGTCGCCAACCGAAAATAAATTTCCATCCTTAGGTTTTTAAAGTTTTGCTACGTTGGCCGGGTTTAGCACGCTCGAAAGGGGACGGTCACTGGAAGTATTCTAAATAATTCGAACGACAAAAAATGTATGGAAGAAGAACCGCTGTGGGAAAGCACGATATCCAGGCAAGAAGCATACGAAATTGTCAAACATCGCATCCAAAAGCTGATAGAATTTTTTCAACAACGCGGATACGATACTGAAGGTTTTAAGGAGAAACGCTATTCTACTAACGGATTCTGAGACCTGAGAATCGTGAAGGTTTTAAGTTCTGCCAGAATTCTTTCGGAGGTCGACCGTTCAACGTCAAAAGTAACGGAAGCTCCGTGAGAAGGGTGTGGCAGAGCCTTTGGGAAAGGTCGGGATTAAGGAGAAAAGTGATGGCACCGTCGACGGAAAGGGAAGAAAAGTTCTTGCGAAGGGGTAAAATTTCCGATAAAGACAGGCCTGCTCGGTAATCTAACCGGCATCCTCCCATAAGTCCCCAGCTTACGTCAGCCTGACAACAAACATCCCATACTTCTCATCCTTTTTCAGACGTATTTCAAGCCCAGCACGCTTAGCGCTTCCTCTTAGCTCTTCCTTGCTAAACCTGTGCGACCTGAATTTCAGAGTTGGGACAGGACGGTTCTTTCTCTCGTCCCAACCAACGTTCCACAACTCTATGTTTTGGGTGCAATCGTTGTACACGCAGTAGGCGACGAGGGGTTTGGTTAGGACTTCCTGGAGGGTTCTTTCCCGCTCGTCAAACTCCACAGCCGGAGCTAGACAGTGCATGCGTGCATACTTAAAAGCCGAGAGCAATTTTTGAGTATCGTCTGCAGGAGGGTAATAAACGCTCTGGTAAAAGGTTGCGTCTCCCTTCGCGGCGGCAAACCTTTCGTCGATCGACACCCTATCCTCCCTCCTCAGGTTTCCTTTCGTGTTCGCGTTGAGGGTTAGTACAGCGTTGTCCAACGGGACGTTCAACCTATCCAGCTCTCTCATATCTCCCTTTACCGGACGGTAATCGTATCCGGCCTCCTTTATCCAGAGGGACTGTCTCAACATGCCTTCAAAAGCGTCTACCCCGTAAACTCTGACGGATTTTCTCAATTCCGGTGCCTTAGAAAATATACCCCTGACTTCCTCGCCACTTCCTATACCTAAAACAACGAGGTTCGTCCTTCCGCACTCCTCGACCCTTTCCTTCAGCTCTTTCCTGACCTCTCGATAAAAGAGTTCTTCGAAGCCCTCATCCTTGAAAATGTTGGAGGTTGAGGCGAGCTTTTGAACTCGTGGATTGCCGTAAGACTCGTGACTTATTTCTTCGTTATCCCATCCCTCGTAAAAGTCACGATAACCTTCCGAATCCGGAATTATCCCTACGACGAACACGCCGAGGTTGTTTTCTTCTGCGTAAAAAGCTTCTCCTAGGGAAAGTCCAGGAAGGCCCAGCTTAGGATGCTTAGAAAAAATACCGCGCAAGCGCAGTTTGTAAACCATGCCCTGGGCCCTCACACTCATTCTGTAGTCTTTACCGATCGATGGTGTCATACTTGTTTGAATTTTGAAAGAAATCCTTAAATTCGTTCTTCGCGGATCAGAGGATTTCAGAACCCTCTTCTACGTCACTTTCTGGAACGAGCAGAGAAACTTTCTTTCCGTCCTTCGAAACTGCGGCAAGAATCATGCATTCAGATTCTATGCCGAATATTCTTTTCTTCTCTAAGTTAGTCACGAAAACGAACTTTTTACCCTCGAGCTCTTCAGGAGAATAACACTCTCCCAAACCTGCGACAGCTTGCATCCTCTTCCCACCAAAATCTACCAGTAACCTTAAGAGTTTTCTGGAACCCTTTACCCTTTCTGCGCCGACGACCTTCCCTACCCTCATCCTGATTTTTTTGAATTCCTCGAAGCTTACCCTTTCTTCCTTTTCCTTACCGAAAAACTCCTCCAGCGGGGTAGGTTTGGTGACGAGTTTCTTCAACCTTTCTATTTTCTCGTCCGTGAGCTTTTCGAACAGCAGCTTTGGCTCTTTCGTCACGACCTTGTCTTCTAAGGTGGTATGAACGTCCCTCCAGCCTAAGTCGGGTGGTAAGTTCAGGTAGCTGAGGATCTTCTCGGAAGTCTCTGGCAAGAACGGTCTTAAGAGGATTCCGATGACTTTGCACACGTTCAGGCAAACCCATACCACGGTCGAGCACCTTTCCTTATCGCTCTCAACGAGCTTCCACGGCTCCTCCTCTTGGAAGTACTTGTTTCCCTCGGAAGAAATCCTGAGCACTACCGTCAGTCCCTCCCTCAGCCTCACGTTATCCATCGCGTGCTCGTAAGCCTCGATTTCTCTCGCTACTTTCTTAAGCAACCCTTCATCCTCTTCGGAAAGTTTTCCCTTCTTCACACCCTCTCTAAAGTATTTCCACGCGAAGCTCAACGTCCTGTAAACGAAGTTGGCCAAGTTCCCGACGAGCTCGGTGTTGACTCTCCTTTCGAAATCGCTCCACCTGAACTCCGTATCGCCGGTTTCTGGAATCAAAAAGGTGAAGTAGAACCTCCATACATCGCTATTCACGTCGCTCTCCATCAGCTTGTCGCAGAAAACTCCCCAACCCTTGCTCTTCGAGATCTTCCTGCCCTCATAATTGCAGTAGTGTAGGCCTATCACATCGAAAGGAAGGTTTAGGTTACCGTGAGCGATCAACATCCCGGGCCAGAAAACTGTGTGGAAGGGAATGTTGTCCTTTCCAAGGAAGTTGTAGACGAGGCAGCTCTCGTCTTTCCAGAACCTCTCCCAAGCTTTTTCATCACCTACTTTCTTCGCCCATTCCTTCGTGGAGGAAATATAGCCTATCGGAGCGTCGAACCACACGTAGAACACTTTATCCTCGTAACCCTCGAGCGGGACTCTCACTCCCCAGGTAAGGTCCCTAGTTATACACCTCCTCTTCAATCCCTCCTTTATCCAGCCGAGGGCCCAGCTCCTGGTGAACTCGTTCCAGTGTTCGTTCGAGGTTATCCACTCTTCCAGCTCTCTCTGAACCTTGCTCAACTCCAGGAAAAGGTGCTTGGTCTTCTTCAGCTTCGGCGACGAGCCGCATAGCTTGCACCTCGCTTCCAAGAGCTCGTGGGGGTCTAGCAACCTTCCGCAGTTCTCGCACTGATCGCCCCTCGCAGCTTCATACCCGCAGTATGGGCACTTGCCTTCGACGTACCTATCTGGCAGGAAAAGCTTGCAGTTCTCGCAGTATGGAAGCTCCAGCTCACCCTCGCTGATGTAGCCGTTTTCGTAAAGTCTCTGGAAAAATTCCCTCGTCGTCTCGTGGTGGATGGGCTTAGAGGTTCTCGAAAAGTTGTCGTAGGAAATCTTCAACCAATCGTAGATTTTCTTGTGAACCTCGTAAAGCGTGTCGCAAAGCTCCTTGGGCGAGACTCCCAACTCCCTCGCCGTTATTTCTGTCGGTGCTCCGTTCTCGTCGGTACCGCCTATGAAGATTACCTCCTTACCCTTCAGCCTACAGTATCTCGCGAAGGTGTCCGCCGGTAGGTGAGAACCGACGATGGTTCCGACGTGAGGAACGTTGTTAGTATAGGGTAGTGCACAGAGTACGAGAATTCTTTTCGCCTCGCGGAACCTTTCTCCGCCCTTCATCAAATTTAATTGTCGACGGAAACCCTTAAACTTTTCATGGGAAAGAAGCTCGTCTTACTCGACACGAATTTCCTCGCGAGCGTGATGAAGTTCAAAATCTCGTTGGACAGAATGGAAGACGTCCTGCAAGAGGCTTACGAGTTCTTGATTCCTGCAAGAGTACTGGAGGAGCTGAAAAAGATTTCTCCGAGGCACGAGCTCTTCGCTAAAAGGTTGATAGAGAGCGGTAGGGCTAGATTATTACCCTCGGAGGAAGAGAGTGTCGACAAAGAGCTAGTAAGGCTCTCGCAAAAACTCGGGAAGGGTCGCGTGGTTATAGCGACTAACGATAAGGTGCTGAGAAAAAAGCTTAGGAAGATCGGAGTTAGGTGCGTTTTCGTAAAGGGTAAAAAATATTTTCGCGTAGAGTAAGTTTATAAAGGTGGTTTGCGTGGTAAACCTTTTCAAAGAAATTAGCCCGGGAGAAAAAACTCCGGACGTGGTCAACGTCGTCGTCGAGAACTGCAAGGGAACTTCCAACAAGTTCGAGTACGACCACGAGGAAGGTGTGTTCAAGCTTGACAGGGTGCTCTACTCCGCGGTGTACTGGCCGTTCGACTACGGCTTCATACCTCAAACATGGCACGAGGACGAAGACCCCGTGGACGTGGTACTCCTCACTACCCATCCCACGTTCCCAGGCTGCGTGGTGAAAGCTAGGCCCATAGGAGTTATCCTGATGGAGGACGAGGCAGGGATTGACGATAAGGTAATCGCCGTGCCCGTGAAGGACCCCAGGTTCGAGCACATTAAGAGCGTCGACGACATCCCACCGCATTGTAAGAGGGAGATGCAGGAATTCTTCGAGAGTTACAAGAGGCTCGAGCCAGGAAAGTTCGTGAAGTTCAAAGAGTTTCAGGGCGTGGAGAAGGCGAGGGAAATAATACAGAAAGCGATCGAAAGCTTTAAGGAGAAATTCGGGTAAGGTTTAGAGTATGTACGAAATCGTGAAGGTAGAAGACAGGATCAGGGTTCCACCTGAGAGGCTTGGAATGGAAGTGAAGGAAGCTATCCTGGAAAGCGCCTCCGACAAGTACGTTGGTTTGGTGGATAAAAGGCTTGGTATGGTCCTGATGGTAGTTTCCGTCGAGGAGATTAAGGAGGGCAAAATCCTCCCGGGAGATGCCGGCGTTCATTACGATTGTGTGCTCAACCTCTTGACCTTCAAACCAGAGTTGCACGAGGTGGTGAAGGGAGAAGTCGTGGACAACGTCGAGTTCGGAGCCTTCGTTAGGATAGGACCCCTCGACGGTTTGGTGCACATCTCTCAGCTCATGGATGATTTCGTCGGTTACGACAAGAAGAACTTCGTGTTTACCGGAAGGCAGACCAAGAAAACACTCAAAAAGGGAGATTTGGTGATAGCGAGGGTCATATCCTCCTCGCTA
>CAYUFF010000006.1:0-34058 GCA_964444075.1 uncultured archaeon | reverse complement strand
GAGTTTTGCAAGAGGGGACCTTCGTTGGCGAGAGTCGATGATGTCGAGGTTTTGGAGGAGGAGTACAAGGGGGAGTTCGACGGTTTCGAGATAAGGTACTGAATTTACCTTCCCGTAACACCCAGCGAGCGTATGTTTTTTCAAAACTCTCGGTCGATTTAAGTTATGAAACGCGTTTATCTTGCGCTGCCTCGAAGGCTTGGGACCGCCGCTGTAAAAACTCCGCACCATCGCCCGTGACGCTCAGAGCAGGTTAAACTTAAGCAAGATGACCATGATTAGGGAGGCCACGTTGAACGGCGTGAAATAATTTTCCGAAATCCCTTTAATGTTCTTATCCCTAACCCTTCGCTCCCATTTCTTCGAGTTTTCCGATTTGACTAAAAAGCTGTCGGGGATGAAAACCCCCAAGCCTTCCCTTTTCTTCACCTTCGAGAACGGAGCGAGTGGACTCGCCTCGAAGACACACAAATAGTCGAGGAGAACGTGACTCGCGTACGGAACCAAAACCAACACGAAAAAAATTTCGTCTATCCTGCTAAGGAGAAGCGAGACCGGCAACCCTACCGTAACCAGGGCCGGTGGTTCCTGGATCCACGTCCTCTTACGGTACCAGGGGGCTCTTCGGTTGAACCTGTGGTCGAGGTCTATCAAGACGCCGAATACGAGAGAAAACGAGGTTACTAGCAACGCGTTGGTTAGGCTGGGCGGGACGAGTAGGAAGCACACCCAGACGGCGAAGATGAAATGGTTCAGCCAGTTCATGCCTACCACACCTAGGCTTGAAGACCTCGGGCGCAAGGGGTAAAACCTAAATTTTCCTAAACTTCTTAACGAACTTGCGGTAGAGTTTATACCCTTCTTCTCCGACGACGTGGAATTCAAACCTAGGGTTTTCGTTCACACCTTTTTTCAACTCCCTCAGCACTTTCCACTTCAACTCCCTATTCTTTTCCACACCTGGGACGAAAACTAGGATGTCGACGTCGCTGCCAGCCATGAACTTACCCTTTTCCAAGAACGAGCCAAAAACCTTTGCGAACCCTCTGTACTTCGAAGCTATTTCCTTTATCTTCCTGAAATATTTTTCTTTGTTTTTCTCAAAATCTTCCAGAATTTCAAGCCTATGATTCATTATGATTTCAAAACCCTTTCATTCCATACGACCTTCCACATTTTCCTCACGAAATTTTCGCACTCGTTAAACTCACGCTCCCCGTAGTCTGCACCGAGGTATCGAGAAGCTATGTAGGAATCTTCTAGAACATCTATGCAACTCCAGTTAGAATCTACAAGTCTTTTGCACGTGGGAACGACCTTAATCAAGAGTTGCATGGGTTCCTTCGGGTTGTGAGTTTTTGGGAAATCGCCAACTCTCTCAAGTAACTTGCTTTTAGTAAGAAGTTGCAAAGATTGTTCAAGGTGAAATAGCCCTAGGTCCCACCTACAATTCTTCTTGTCGAAAAGCGTTGCGACCTTGTAAAAATGCTTGCCTCTCTCTTTCATCTTCTGCACGAGTCTGTGCTCCATGATTTAAATTATTTCCTCGCTATAAAGCATTTTGGATGAAATTTTATGTAAGCCCTTAAGATGTTGTTAGGCCGAATAATCTTGCAATCTCCTTGGTAGAAAGAACCTTTTTCAAGTTTTTTGAGAATACCTCTTTTAATCTCACGAGAGAGCTCTGTAATTTCTTCCTCTTCCAAATTTTTAGCACCTTTCATGAGCTTATTCCAAGCGATTAGTAAAACTAGTTTTTTATCCTTTTCCGAGAGAATTCTTCAATTTCCCTTCTGAACAATTCCTCATCAAACTCTTCCGGTACCTCAATCCTAACTACAATTTCCTTCATGAACAATCAACTCCCACTACTCTAACGCACCAACGGACTTAAAATTAAGCACCTCGAAATTTATTCCATGCGGATAATCGCAGACTTTCATATTCACTCGCTTTACAGCAAGGGAACTAGCAAGGACATGAACCTCGATGGAATTAGCGAGGGTGCAAGGATAAAGGGTCTTAACCTCGTGGGAACTGGGGATTTCACGCATCCTGCTTGGTTGGAAGAGCTCGAAGAAAAGTTGGAGGAGGTTAGGGAGGGTATTTTCTCTTACAAGGGTGTCTACTTCATTTTAACAACCGAGGTAGCTACCTACTTCGAAAAGGACGGAAAAATCAAGAGAATTCACCACGTGATCCACGCTCCTTCTTTCGAGATTGTAAAGCAGGTCAACGAAGCTCTCGCGAAGTTCGGGGATTTAAAAGCTGACGGTAGACCGATCCTCAGGATGACGGCTGCAGAATTGGTGGAGGTTTTGATGGAGATCAGTAGAGAGATTTTCGTCTATCCGGCGCATGCGTGGACTCCGTGGGTGAGTTGTTTGGGTAGCTTTTCGGGATTCGATTCCGTCGAGGAGTGCTACGAGGAACAGACTAAGCATGTCTATGCGCTCGAAACAGGTTTGTCCAGCGACCCCTCCATGAACTGGAGAGTAAGTTCTCTCGATAAGTTTGCGTTGCTCAGCAATTCCGACTCGCATAGCCCTAGGTCTTGGAGGCTTGGGAGGGAAGCCAACGTGTTCGAGTTAAAAAAACTGAGCTATAAGAGCTTGCACGAAGCAATAAAGAAGAAGGATAGCAAAAGATTCCTTTACACGATCGAGGTTCCTCCTGAGTACGGGAAGTACCACTTCACGGGCCATAGGAGTTGCGGTGTTTGTCTGCATCCAAGAGAAGCGATGAAGCTCGGTAACGTTTGCCCGAAGTGCGGAAGAAAGCTTACCGTCGGTGTTCTTCAAAGGGTAGAAGAATTGGCCGACAGGCCTGAGGGCTACGTTCCGAGAAAGCACATACCTTTCAAGAGGCTTATACCGCTCTGCGAAATAGTGGCTGAAGTTTACAAAAAATCTTTGCTTTCTAGAAG
This sequence comes from uncultured archaeon, assembly GCA_964444075.1. Taxonomy (GTDB): domain Archaea; phylum Aenigmatarchaeota; class Aenigmatarchaeia; order CG10238-14; family SCSR01; genus CAYUFF01. Next base: position 31,132 of record CAYUFF010000006.1, on the reverse strand, counting down.
GGTGTTGGAGGTCCACGATAAGTTGGTTAGGAACTTTGGCAGTGAGCTCGACGTTCTCTTGAAAACTCCCATTGAAGAGATAGCCAAAGTCGCTGGCGAAAGGGTTGCAGAGGTCGTGAAGTTAGTGAGGGAAGAAAGGGTAAGCTTCGTTCCCGGTTACGACGGCGTTTACGGAAAAGTGATCCTCGATAGCGATTTTTCCAACAAGGAGGGGAAGTCGCAGGAAGGATCGAAGAGACGGAGTTTTTCGCAAAAGTCTTTATCGGAGTTTTAGCTTTTTAACTCTTGAGGCTAAAACTTACCTATGCCAGAAGCTCGTTCGAAGACGGAAAAAGTAGTGGAGCTTTGCAAAAGGAGGGGTATAATTTTTCCGGCGGCTGAGATCTACGGTGGAATCGCGGGGTTTTTCGAATACGGACCAGTAGGAGTTAGGATAAAGAGAAAGCTTATAGAGGATTGGAGGAAATTCTTCGTGGAGAGCGAGGAAAATATCTACGAGATTGAGGGTTGCCTTATACTGCCAGACAAGGTCTTCGAAGCGAGTGGTCACCTTGAGCATTTCGTCGACCCGCTAACGCAATGTAAGAGCTGCAAAGCCATGTTCAGGGCAGACAATTTGATAGAAGAATCTACCGGAAAGTTCGTCGAAGGCCTTCCGCCGGAAGAGTTGACGAAAATCTTGAGAGAAGAAAGGATTTCCTGTCCCAAGTGTGGTGGTGAGTTGAGCGACGTGAAGATGTTCAACCTTTTGTTGAAGACTGAAGTAGGACCTGCTGGTGGGGAAAAGGCCTCGCTAAGGCCAGAAACCGCCCAAAACATCTTCCTGAATTTCAAGAGGATTTACCAATCTATGAGGGCGAAGCTTCCTTTCGGCGTAGCTCAGGTCGGCAAATCCTTCAGGAACGAGATTTCTCCCAGGCAATTCTTGGTTAGGCTTCGCGAGTTCACGCAGTGCGAGATAGAGATGTTTGTTGACCCAAGGAAAGTTAACGAGTGCGAAGGTTTCGAGAGGGTTAAGGACGTTTCCATAAGGCTCTACACCGCGGAAGCTCAGAGGAAGGGTGAAAGGGAGATGGAGATAAAGGTTGGGGAAGCCGTAGAGAAAGGGTTGATACCGAACAAGTGGATGGGATACTTCATGGCGAAGGAATTCCTCTGGTTTCTCTCTTTGGGAATCCCTAGGGAAGCGTTGAGGTTCAGGCAAATGCTTCCGGAAGAAACTCCACACTACTCCAAAGGAAACTTCGACCTAGAAATCGAGTTCGAGTTTGGATTCAAGGAGTGCGTGGGAAACGCTTACCGTTCGGACTACGACCTGAGAAGACATTCACAGTTTTCTGGAGAGGAGCTCGCTGTCGTTACGCCAGAGGGCGAAAAAATCATTCCCCACGTGATAGAGCCCAGCTTTGGCGTAGAAAGACCATTCTTAGCGATCCTTTACCATTGCTTCGTCGAGGATAAGGAAAGAGGTTGGAATTGGTTAGCCTTGCCGCCAAAGATTTCTCCTTTCATCGCCGGCGTGTTTCCGTTGGTTTCGAAGGATGGGCTACCAGAAAAGGCTAAGGAAGTTTACAAGATGCTGAAGGAAAGCGGTTTCGACGTGGTTTACGACGAAAAGGGTTCGATTGGAAAGAGGTACGCGAGGATTGACGAGATAGGCGTTCCGTTAGCGATCACTATAGATTACCAAACTCTCCAAGACGATACTGTAACGGTTAGGGATAGGGACACGACCAAGCAGGTGAGGGTGAAAATTCTTGAGTTGAAGGATATCTTCCAAAGGGTGGTGGACAAAAATTCGACGAAAGATATCTTTTAAAAACGAGAGTCACTATGTTAAAGGGTAAAATCTCCTGGTAGAAAAGTCGGGTTTTTAAAGTTTATAAAGTTTATCTTGCCTAAATATAATTGGTGAAGTATGTGGTTCAAAAGGTATGGGATGAAAGCAAATCCGTTCGTCATCGAATTCAGGCCAAACGCTTTTGTAGGGTTTGACGACGTAGTGAAAAGGGTGGTCGAGGCCATTGAGAGTAACGACATTATACTTGTTTCCGGACCGTTCGGATCTGGAAAAACGGCGTTGTTGCTCTGGTTAAGAGGTTTCTTAGAGTATGCGGATTATAAACCCATCTATTTGGATGGTGCTGATTTTTATTTGACTAGTGATGTGAGAGAGCTGTATGAAGAGATTAATTCTTATATCAAGGGAAGTTTTTGGGAGAATTTAAAGAACGTATTAACCAAAAAGAAGAAAAAAGTTGTTTTTTTGATAGACGAGGCGGATTCTATCCCCAAAAACCTAGGTGAAATAATCAAGGCCGATAAAGACAGGGGCTTTATCTACTCAGTAGTGTTTGCAAGCACTAAAGACAACCTTTCGAACATTTCTCCAAGCCTTACTCATAGAATTGTGGAGAAGATTTTTCTCAGACCGATGAGCTTTGAAGAAGCTTTAGAAATGGTAGAGAAAAGAATCGAAAGTGTTGGAGGAAAGAACCCTTTCCATCCTGGAGCCTTAAAGTATATTTGTAGGATTTCTAAATGGTTACCCAGAGATATACTTAAAAATTGTGAGAGAGTCATGAAGGAATTGGCCTACAGAAAAAGGAAGTTAGACGTAATTACCAAAAAGGATGTGGTGAGTGTTCTAGGGAAAGGAAGAAGAAAAAGAAGCAAAAGAAAAAAGAGTTAAACAAGCACATTTTAAGCGTTACTATTACCAACGTTTGTATCTTAGTACAGGCTTTCTTCTTCTCCAAAATGCCATAGTGGCCGCTATCACGACGATGACTACCAGAGGCAAAAGGAAAAGATGATAGGGTAAGGGTTTCGTAGGCTTTGCTGGCTTGACGACTTCTATCGGAGGGGCGACCGTCAGCAACTCGACCACCTCACTCAACTTTTCTTTCACGTCCTCCAGCTTTTCTATACTCTTTTCGTAAAACATCATTTCGTAAAGGTTTTCACAAACTTTAAACTCTCTCTTCGCCTCCATCAGTTTGTTGAGAGCTAGCGTAACGTTCCTTCTTTCTACTTTCTTCACCTTCATAGCTAAACTTTCTAGACTATCGATGAGGAATTCGTAATACCTCAACAGACTGAACGCTCTTTCTTTTATTTCGAGCTTCTTCACAACCAAAGTTATTCTTCCGCTTCGTGAAATCTCATCGGAAACGTTGAAATAGAGATTATAATTTCCTGGATGAGTTTCTGGGTGAACGAAGACCGCGAACAAAAAAATCGCAGAAGTGCCTGGTCTGAGCTCTGGAACAACTTCAGGTCTTATTTCACCTACCATTATTAGTTTCTCACTACTCCATGCCTTCAAAGTTAGGTTGCGAATTGGTAGCGTTCCCGTGTTGTTTACAACGAACAGTATCGGATAAGCAACGGCTTGTGTAACGTTGAGAATCCTAGGGTATTCTATGCTCATGTTTAAGATTGCTGGAACCGCGACGACGGGCGGTATTGGTGCTGCTGTCGGTGGCGGTGGTGGGAGAGGAGCGGGAGGTGTTTTTACCGTTATTGTTTTATACTTAATCTCGGTTTTGTTGTCGTAAAAAACTTTTCCGATGACGAGGTACTTTCCTGGTGGGGATGCGTACCAGCTTGTTTTAAAGGAAATGGTAGACCCTAGAGTTAAAGAGTAAGGTAAGGAGGAAGAGGAAAAGATTGTTCTGTTTAAAGCGTCTAAGAGCGTTATTTCACTGTATCCAGAAAAATTTTGGCTTCCGCAGTTTTCTGTTATTAGCGTTATGTAGACCGTACTTCCTTCTAAAGCGGTTTCATTGCTTACGGTCAAGTATACACAAGCTCGTGTTGAAGGGGAAACCGAAAGAAAAATTTTAGCAACGCTCGCGAAAAAACCCGTTATTTGCGACTTGAAGAAGTAGAAAGAAAGAAGCGATAGGAGGAGTACCGTTAGGATTACGAATAGAGTTTTCTCTCTCATATTTTCCTCAACCTTTCTTCAATCCTTTTCAACCTTTCTTCATTGGCCCTCCTAAGCTCAGCATAAGTAGCGTCTGAGATTATGCCTTCTTCGTATTCTCTCCTCAGCAAGTCTAAAGCCCTCCTGATCCTATCTCTTTCTTCTTCCAGAAGTTTTCTTTCCTCCTTGGGTGTGACTATTTCTTTTATTCTCGTCATTTCTACTGCCTTTCTCTCAAAGATAGATCTTAACAGCCTCCTCAACCTCCTCGTGAAGACGAGGAGTAGTGTAATCACCATGAAAAGCGCAACTACGACCAAGAAAATCCAGGTTGGAATCACGGGTACTATTAAAGGTCTTACGAATGGTGCTTGAGCAAGACATTCTCTTGCTCTTTCGATTAAACTCCATCCCGTGTCGATGTTTTTCAGTGCATCGTCATACCTCCTTTCCTTTAGGGCGCTCTTTGCGAGATCGATTTGATGACCTACCTCTTCTATCAACGGTAAACAATCCGAAACGTCTTTTCCAGCATCTTCCGCTTGCTTTTTCTCTAGCTTAAGCTTTCTGAATTCGATTTCCAGTTTCCTGAGTTCAAATTTTATGAGCTCTTCCAAGGAAGTAAACACCCTTAGGAGCATGGTTTTTTCATCCTTCGTCTGGTTGCTTAAGGCTATCAACCTAACGATATACTCTTTGGCTTTCTCCCCTTTCGGAACGGAAATGCTTACCGTAAACGTCCCCGTTTCATTGACGTGCAAGACATCGATTTTTTTAGGGGTTACGCTGAACCATTGTGAGGGTAACCCGCTCAAAACTAGTTCAACCTCGTACAAATCGACTTCCCCGACGTTCTTCACTTTTACGGAAGGATACTTTGTCCATCCTGCTACCAAAGAGATTTCGTACGGATACTCTACTATGAGGATCTTAGGGACTCCAGGAGGGGCAGCCGGTGGAGGCGCTACCGGCATTGGTGCACGAGGAATCGTCGGAACGACCTTTTCGATGACGGAAAACGTAACGTTCTTAATTATCGGTGGTTGGGTGACGTCGTAAGTTACTTTGACGTTCAACCAATACTTACCTATCGGCTGTGTTGAGAAGATGTAGACGCTCCTCAATAACGTTTTATTGGAAAACGCCGGCACGTATACAGCTTCGGAGGCGTAATACCAAGTTTGGTTAAAGCCGGAAACCCAATATTCTAGGTCTACGTCTTGACTCACCTCACCCTTATTCTCTATTATTATGTAAAAGTCCAAGAAATCTTCTCGATAGACCTCCGTGTCTATCAATTCTATCCTCACGTCGTAGGGGCCCCCCTTAGAAACTCTGAACGGCTTTTCTGTGATAGTGTAAAGAGTATCTTTCCTCACCCTCAAGATTGCCCAATAATCTCCCGACGGTGTGTCGGCCGGCATGACGTAGCTCAAAACATAACTCCCGTTCTCAACTTTTTGCATCCTAGGATCAGAAAGGTTGCTTACTAAATAAACGTTGTTCAAGAGCGGCGAACCCACGTAAACTGTCAAGTTCATTTCATCTGGATCTACGGGAGCATAGCTTTCATCGTAAACGTGTATGATGAAAGTCATCGTGTTTTCGGGATACCAAACTACCTGAGTTTCTATAGAAGCTATAATTCCCTTCTTGGTAAGAGTAAAGGTTTTTGTTGTCTGAGCCTCGAACCCTCCTTTTCTCACTCTAACTATAACTAAATAGTCACCTTCGAGTTCGTTCCCCGTCAAGTTATGACGGTAGAAGTAAAGACCTTCATCCTTTCTTTCTACATCAGAAACGTTCGTAGAAAAGAGTGTGTTATCATTAGGGTCCAAGACTGTTAGGTTGAGTTCATCGACGTTCACTGGTGATCCTGCAGCATCGTAAGTTGAAATCCAGAACTTCATGAACTTTTCCGTGTAGGAGAAAGACCCTTCTATATCCACAAAGAGCCCGCCCACGACCATCTCCACCACAGTAAAGGTAGTTTCATTCTCGACTCTTACGTCCTCGTTGGCACTCGGATCAAAATATCTTAAGACGCAACTTAAGTTGTAAGTTCCTACCTCGGCGTCTGTGGGTATGGAATAGGTTGGCAACGGTTCTATCCTTCCCATCGAATTCGTCTTGTAAGTCTCATTAAAGACTATCTTACCAGATGGGGTCTTTATCAAAATCGTTACGTTTGCGTTAGTTAAAGGTTCGTCGAGTGCATCTTTCGCTTCGAAGAATATCGTTGCCGTGTCACCCTGATAGTATTCCTTTGAGTAAGTCGTTACGTTGATGGAGGGTTTCACGAAGACTGTGAACCAGTCCTCGACTTCATTTTCCACGCCTAAGTTGTCTCTAGCCCTCACTATTACCGTGTAGTTGCCCCTCAAACTCGTATTTCCCCATCCGTCCGGATATCTCGCATACCACGTTGAGAGGTCGCCGATGATGAAAACGTTCGTCATGTTTTTCTTATCTGCTGTACCATCTGGTCTGATGACGGTAACTTCAGTAAAGTTTATTCCGTATCCAACGTTATCCGTTACGTTAGCATAGATTTCGAAGTAGCTCAATTGGTCCGCCTTCTTCGGATGGATTGAAACGTTTATCGTAGGTGGGATGAACGGCAACAAACTGACTGTGAGCAGACGGTAGGCGGGTTGGGCAGGTTGTATCGCGGTAATGTTGTAGGTTGCGTTGTAAAAATCTTTGGGCACGCCGCTAACGTTGTACCACACGGAGAATGTATGCGTGGCTTGCTTTGGTACGTAGAAGCTAGTTTCGTTAACCCACGTGTAGTTTGCTCTCGGAGGAGTGATGGTAAAATTTATGATGTCGTTACCAGTGTTAGTGACGTTTACCTCACAAACTATCCCCCAGTCTGGAATTTCAATCTTCTCACAATACTCAGGTTGAAGGGTCCAAGTTCTGCTAATTGGGACTATTACTTCCAAAGTTAGGTTATCCCAACCGTCGTTTGAGGTTGTAACGTTTACACTTCCGTAGTAGGTACCTGCTGGGTAACCAGCAGGAACGCTGACGTTAATCTGTATGCTTTGAACTTTTCCAGCTCCTAGGGTTGAGACTCCAGAGGGAATGAATTCGACATCAAAATCTTCCAAACCAGTTAAAACAAAGGTTATGTTGAGTAGAGCGTCGTTACCGGTTGAATTTAGGGTAAAGTTGCCCAAAATCCCCTCAGTCCCAGGGGCTATCGAGTTCGATACGATCTCTTCGGGAATTTCTAAGATCGGGTTTGGAGTTACGGTAACGTTTACCGAAGTTTCGTTCGTCCCCACGCTCCCGTCGTAATTCCTCCATACTACAGTAACGTTAACCAAGTAGTTTCCGGGTGGTGTGGCCTCGGCGACCGTTACCTTGAAAGCTTTCGTGCAGGATTCGCCTACTCCTATGTCTCCACACGGTTCCAACGTCGAATTGGCAGACCATCCCGCAGGAAGGGTTAGGGTAAAGTTGACGTCGAAGGCTGTAACATTTCCTACGTTCGTCGTGTTCACGATTAGTTCAAAACTCTGGTTTTTATACCAAGTTATGTTTGTTGCCGTAAAGTTGGTAGGGGAAACCTCGATGGTCAAATTGGTGCCAGAGACTATTATTTCTAGAGTTAGGTTATCCCAACCGTCGTTTGAGGTTGTAACGTTAATCGTTCCTCGATAAACTCCCGTAGGGTAGTTTGACGGGACGCTCACGTTTATTTGAACGCTCTGTGTCTTTCCTGCGTCTAAGCTGGTTAAGCTAGAAGGCAAGAATTCTATAGTAAAATCTTCTAAACCGATGACTTCGAAGTTGACATCCAGTAGAGCGTCGTTACCGGTTGAATTTAGGGTAAAGTTACCGACCGTCCTTTCTTCGCCAGCAACCACCCAGTTCGATACGATCTCTTCGGGAATTTCTAAGATCGGGTTTGGAGTTACGGTAACGTTTACCGAAGTTTCGTTCGTCCCCACGCTCCCGTCGTAATTCCTCCATACTACAGTAACGTTAACCAAGTAGTTTCCGGGTGGTGTGGCCTCGGCGACCGTTACCTTGAAAGCTTTCGTGCAGGATTCGCCTACTCCTATGTCTCCACACGGTTCCAACGTCGAATTGGCAGACCATCCCGCAGGAAGGGTTAGGGTAAAGTTGACGTCGAAGGCTGTAACATTTCCTACGTTCGTCGTGTTCACGATTAGTTCAAAACTCTGGTTTTTATACCAAGTTATGTTTGTTGCCGTAAAGTTGGTAGGGGAAACCTCGATGCTTACGTTGGAAGTGGTACTTTCAGCCGTAAAGGTGTCGGTATCCCAGCCGAAGTTGTTAGTCCTGTTCGCGCTACAATTCAAAACGTAAACCCCAGGAGTAGAAGGTGCCTGAAAAGTTAGCGAATAGGTTCCGTTAGAATAGTCGGTGTAATTATCGACAAAAACACCGTCATAGCTACAATTTATCGTTGCTCCAGATATCCACGTATCCCCTAGGTAGTTTTTGACTTGGATTGTTACGTTTATCGGCCTTTCCGTCAACCCCGTAGGGTTCAAAATCGTTACGTTAACCCTATAAACGTTCGTAACGTTAAAAGTTACCCAGGTTTGGTTTAAGAGGTATCCCTCAGCATCGTAAGCTTTAATCGTAACGTTCCAGACTCCTAAGTTAGCTGTAGGAGTAAGGTTGAAGTAATTCGTAAAAATTTTGTCTCCAGCTACAGCATCACCATGAGTTCCGTCATCGTAGAGAACTATTGTTTGATCGTCACTCAAATCCAGAGTTCCCATATCCAAGGTAGCATTCATCTTTGCAACTAAGCTCGTGGGGTCGTAGGTCACGTTTCCGTAGATGAACAAACTTTCTCCTCTGTTGTAGATAGGTTTGTCTGTCGCTGCTTTCACCCTAACTTTCCATTTTTCAGGAGCTAAAGCTTGAATTTCGATTGGGGTTTTGAACCTATCGACGATATCTCTGAACTCGTCGCTGGCTGTAGGTATCGTCCCTCCTTTACCAAAGTATACCAACGCGGTTTCCGAGATAGCATCACCCGGATTCAACGAGACTGTGTTTAGCTCTATTCCTATCCTTCCCCATGCCGTGGAGTTGGTCGCAAAATAGTTTGCCCCACTTTCGTTTAGGTTTATCACTCCTACCACGTTGGTGGTAGTTGCCTCGATAGCTAAGTACCAAGAGTAAGGGTCTGTAACGTTACCGTCGTAAGCGTCGACGCCAAAATAAAAACTTCTATCAACGTCTAAAGCTAAAGCTCCAGCAGGAGTCGAATTTCTGGTAATCGAAAAGGTAGCATCGTTTTTAAAGGTATGTTCTATTTTAATCCAACTTCCGGCTATTCCGCTTCCTGCACGATTGTAAATGTAGTATTTTTTCACGAACTTCCCTTCGCCAGTTGGTTGGTCGGAGCCAAAAACTATTTCGTCACCGACTTGTTTTATGGTCAATCTCACAGGACCCTCTATGAAAGTAGCATTCCCAGCCAAATAAGAGGTTAAGTTATGGCTTCCGTTAAAGTAGTTAATATATTCCATCGTCCTCTCATTCTCAGGTGTATCGAAGATTGTCGTATCGCCGATAATGACTTTGTAGATTCCAGAAGTATGTTCGCTTTTGTTCGTGTCTATGAAAATCCTCATTTTACTCGTGTTGACCTCTATAAAGCGACCATCCCAACTATAACTCAAGTTGGTAGGATAGTTCGGTTCTGATTTTTGTCCGTTTTCTAGGATATCGAAGTACACGTAGAAATATCTTTTTGCGTTCGCTGGCGTGCTCCCGTTAAGTAAAAATACTAATGTTCCAACAGCATTAGTAGATGCGTTGAAGTCTTCATCCACATCGAATTGGGAGGGAACCTCATAAAGAAAGTTTCCTTCGGAATCGTACTCAAAGACCCTCGGAGAATTTAAGTCAAAAGTTCCGTTAACTCCCAGCGAGTGGAGTAAAGAAGTGAAATTTACCTCATACTCTATAGGCCAATCAACTCTCTCATACTTCGTAGAATTCACTATGAGTTTGAACCTATAGTGCCAAGAAGCTTTCCACCATTCATCAGTAGAGAGTTGTTGTGTGCTACTGCTACTGTATGTGGGGATGATACTCATCGCTACTAGGGAAGCTATAACTATCACTATTCCTTTAATCGTTAAGATTTTTGTGAGGGTCTCCCTTTTCACATTTAAATTTTAGCTTTCGGTTTTATTTCTGTTTCTCGGAATATTTTTTACAATTCGGCCTCTCTCAAGAACCTTCATGACGTTAAGGGAGAGAACGTAGATGAGCGTCAAGTTGACCTTACCTATCGGTGGCGTTGAGCTATCTTCCCAACAAAATCTTCTTAGACTTTTCGTAAGCTTCTCTGCTAATCATTCCCTTCCTGAATAATTCTTCCAACTCCGCTACCAACCCTTCTTCTTTCTTTCTTAAGGGTTTCTTTTCCTCCCTTCTCTTCTTCGCTCCTTTTATTTCTTCCCAAGTTTTTCTGATTTTTTCTTCCACGATCCTCAGTCTTTCCAAATTCCTTTCCTTAGCTTCCGTGTATTCCTTTTCCGAGATCGTTCCCTCTTCGTACTCCCTTTCTAACGTCGCTAGCAATTCTTCGATACTTTCCTTTTCTTTTCTCAGTTCTTTTATGGGCTCTGGGATTAATTCTTCTGTCTCAGCCCTGAGGCTTTCGATTCTTCTTTCCAACATTTCTCTCAAACTTTCCACTTCCTCCCTTTTAGCGTACTCCGTGATTTTCATGCTTAATTCTTCTACGCTCCTCATGAGCTCCTCCACTAAGTCCTTTAGCTTCATCTGTTCATCCTTGTAACTTGAAAATTCTTCCAACCTTTTACTCAGCTCTACGTAAAGCTTTTCGACCTTCCCAGAAATTTTTTCGATGTGTTCGCCTTTTTTGGAAATTGTCTTGAGTTTAGAATCCACTTCTTTCAAAACTCTTAACACGTTCTCTATAGAACCTATTTCTTCTAGGATGTTCCCCAATCTTCTTTGTTCCTTCCTCATGAGCTCCGTAAGTTTCTCTAACTTCTCTATTTTCATTGCATGTTCTCCCAAGGTTCTATCCCTCTTTTCAAACTCCTTTTTTAGTTTCTTTAACTCAAGCCCTGAAACTATGTCGGAAAGCTTTTCAAGCTTTACTTCAGCTTCTCTTACCCTAGCTTCACGCTGATGAGAAAGCGTTCTTAGCTCGGCCATCTGTTCGCTCACAACTTGCAACCTTTCGTTCGTTGCTCCTAACCCTTCTTTAACCGTAGTTATCAGAACCTTGAGTTTTTCAAGCTCCGTCGTAGTTTTCTGAAGGAAGGGTTCGACCTCTTCAGAGAACACTTTTTTAACAACTTTGCTCACAGTATCTTCGATTTCGGGTTTTTCTGTCGGTTTTGTTTGAACCTCTTTCGACGGAGGAACGGAGACGTTATCCAAGGTTTCGCGTACTTTCTTAGCCTTTTTCAGAAGTTTTTCTATTCTTTCTAACCTCTTCAGGTTCTTTTCCTTCAATTCCTGGTAAGCTTCTTCAGAGATGTTCGCTTCCCTGTATTCATCTTCTACGGAAGCGAGCAAATCCTCTATCGCCTGCTTTTCCTCAAGAAGCGAGAAGTAATCAATTTCTCGTTCTTCAATCTTTTTTCGCTCCTGTTTAACGGCTTTTTTGATTTTCCTTCTCTTTTCTTTTTTCCTTCTTTTCTTCATCAATTATTATTTGTGTAGTTTTTATTTCATATTTTACCAAGCCTTTTCTTCAGAGACTCTAGGTAGGTTTCTGCCATCGTCATCATTCCTGACCTAAGCTTATCCTTGGCTAAAGTAAGTTCTATCTCTATATCGCTTGTGTCTACCCCCCTCGCTTTGAGCCTCTTCACTCTCTCTTCGATCTTCTCTATCTCTTCGCTATACTTCACGTACTTTTCTATTTCTTCTTCGGGCAACCTATGAGGATCGTGCAACAACGGTCTAAACTCTATGAAGTAAGGCCTGCCGTCGTTGTACTTAGCGTTAGCTACCAAAGCAACTCCCGTGGTCAGCTTGGGGATTTGTTCTGAGTATTGTTTTCCGTACTTCTCTCTCACCCACTTTAGATCGCCAGAATACCTAGACCTCAGCTGCACTTCAGTAGCGATGTTGGCCCTTATAGCACCCTTGAAATCGCTCAATACTTGGGATATCATCCAAAGTCCTATTCCCCACTTTCTGAACTCTCGACAGCCTCTTTCGAGTGCTAAGTAACCCTTAGCACCTCCGTACTTCGGCAATAAACGGTGTACTTCATCGTAAACTAATAGTAGTTTAACTTCCTTGGATTCTGGCCAAGGTATTTCAAAGATTGCATCGATAGTTCTTCTTACAAACTTATCGAGTTCTGTAGGCTTAAGTCTGTGGATTAGGAAGATTGTCATCACACCCGGTTGTAAACATTTCTTGATATCTATTTTGACGTTCGGGTCCGTGATAAGTTTGATGTCGACCGGGAATCTTCTAGCATCCTCGGGCTTTAGACCAAACTTCTTGTAAGCTGCTAGCATATCTTTATCCCTACACGGTTTCATGAAACCCGTCCATTGCGCTGTAGGATCGAAAACTATTACTGGTATGTTCCTCTTCAGCAATTCTTCCGCGATTACCATCGCGGCCACTGTTTTTCCTGCTCCTGTAGCACCTGCACAAATTCCGTGCATGGTAAGTTGGTTAAGGTCAAAGTAAGCATCCACCTCCGTTTCTGCTATCTTTCCTACTTTTATGCTTGTAGGCCCGGGTCGTGGTAATTTCTTGAAGTCTACTGGGAATGTATACCTCTTCGCTTGCATCCTCCTCATCTTGTACGCTCTGTAAGCTGAGAGAGCTACGTAGATTCCCGGTACACCCGTGAGTAGTATTATGTAAGTTAACCAATAAGCGAAGATTCTCCTGAGGATGACTATCGGAGGTGGAATGAAGGGCACGTCGAACGCGTCTACAGCGTAGGCTGACTTTCTCCCGTACCAATAGCTTGCATTGACCTCTATCAAGTACCTACCAGGTTCCGTATCTTCTGGGATTTTTATACTCCTCGTGAACGTCTTTACTTGCTCTACAGCCAAAGTTTCTGTGTAGGTAGTTATCACCTTTTCAGTCTCCATGTCTTTCACCCTGTAAGTCACTACTATATCTTCTATCTTCGCAGTCGGTCCCATGTTTATCAACGTTACTCTTATCTTGAGGTCTTTTCCAGCCGGCACGCTTTTGGTCAAAGCTTCTACTCTCACGTCTAGCAAAGGTTCTGGAGGTTTCACTACCTTTACTGTTACTGGAGTCACGTGGGTTATGTTAGCTTCTTCTATGGTGGTGATGATGTCGCCTGTGTAAATACCGGGCCAAGTTGTCGGTAGAGCAAAGACTCTTACTTTCACAACTTCCGTACTTTTCGGTGCTATTCTAACTTCCGTTTTTTCTAGGGTTATCAACTCCCACACTTTACCCTTTACTTCAAGCTTCGCTGTAACGAACTTGTCGAGATTGTTGGTTATATCGATAGAGTGTATTTCTTGTTCACCAGGCTTAAGGGTTATGAAGAGTAGCGTGGATTTTATCTCTACGGGTACTGGCGGTGGGGCTGGAGGTGCTGGGGGCGCCGCTGGTGCTGGGGGTGCTCTTGGCGGTGGTGCTACCGCCGCTGGCGGTGCTCTAACTACTCGTGGTGGTGGACAGTCCTGCGGACAAACTGCTGAGGATTCTCCGTACTGTGCTTCGCATATTTTGTTACCGCAGACGTATTCAGCCAGAGCATAAGCTCCGTAGACCGTATCTACTACAGCAGACGCCGTGTGCTCAGTAGTGTTTACTGTAGTGGGCAATCTTTTCCAAGTAGAGTTACACTTCGTATACCTTTGCCAGTCGGAACAATGGTAGATTCCTAGGTTACTCGCCGTTATGTCCGTGAACTTTGAGTAGTCTAGCTTTATCCTTGCCTTACTAAACGTGAGGATGGTATCGATTGCGATTCCCTTGAGGGAACCTTTGCCTATAAGAGTCGATGGTATACTTCCGAATATCACCGGGTTGTAAACACTCCTCAACAAGGAGACATTAAACATTTCTACGCTTTCGTTCCAGACTTTTATCTTCAAGTCATAGTATCCAGCGTCCATGCTTTGGTTGTAATAACCAGATGTGTTGGAAGTGAAGTTGTAAAGCAATTCGCCCGTCTCTGGATCGTAGAACATGAAGTTAACTCTTATTGGCGGTTTCTCTATCTTTTCTTCGTCGACGCTCCATCCGCTGAACCATATCATCGGAAAGACCTGGAAGAACTTTGAAGTTGTGTTCTTGTTCCCCGTCTTATCGAAAGCTGTAGCTATAACTTTGTAAGTCCCTAGTTGGGATGTGTTCGAAAAGATGAAACTATAGATGTAAGTATCGTCCTTTCTCTCTTTAAGCGTTAGGTCGAAGTCTTCGGTAGTATTGTCAGGGTACACGATCGTTGCATAAACCCTGCTTATACCACCAGTATCTACGGCTTTAACCTTTATTTCGACGCTCGAATTCGCAGGTACGCGAGAGGGCATTATTATTTCGACCAACGGAGGTATCGTATCCGTGTAAACTATGGCTTTTTCTTCCCAGTCAAACAGGACCAAATTCTTTGAAGTGTAGTTCGCCGTAACGTTAAGGTCGTAACCTCTTCCTATCAAGAGGTCAGGCGCAGTGAAGTTGAGTAGCCAAACTCCTTCTTGCACGGCAAACGCCTTCCAATCAATCCTGACAGGCATCCTCATCGTAGTATTCTGTAAGAAGACTTCAAATTCAACGTCCTGAGTTACTGGCGACGTCCCGTAAGTCACGTTAACTTTTATTTGAACGGTATCGTTTGCGGAAACGTTTACGAGAGGTTTTTCAGAAGTGGGATACACTATGTCCACGAAGTACGGATGTACCGTTAGGTTTACAAAAGTTTCCCTATACTGAGTTCCTGCGGCTTCACTCGAGTTAACGCTTATTATCCTTCCCGTCAAACAAGTTAATTCAGAGACTACTGGCGCATGGTAGGTTACGTTAAAGCTCACCTCGCCTCCTATCGGTATCTCGTATCTGGTTGCTGGAAGCGTTATGTAAGGTGTTATATCTCCCGCCTTTCCTATATCAACTATCAGATAAACGTTTCCTAAGTTCCTTAGGGTTATCGTCCCTAAAATTCCGCTCTGACCCTGGATAACTTCTTTCGTTATCTTCGCTGGTAATTGTTCCCAGGTTAGATTTATCGGAACTTTGACGTAAACTTTGAGTGTATCCTTCGTGGAATAATCGCTCGCTGTTGCTACCACTAGGCCTTCGTAATCACCAGCCTCATATCCACTCGGCACCTTTATCTTCATCGCAACTTTCGTGAAGGATAGAACGTCTAACTCTGGGATGAAACTCGGTTCAAAACTTACGTCGAAATCTTCACACACACTTCCGTTGACGCAACTGAAAATTATGTTCTCCACCTTGTAGTTACCGGTAGAATTTATAGTAAAGTTCTTACTGCCTTCTTTACCAGCAGGAATTATCAGCGAAATGTTTTCTTCTACTATTTCGAGGATTGGGTTTTCTAGGATGTGAACTAAAACCGAAGTAGAATTTTGGAAGGTTGTGTTATCCAAGTTCTTCCATCTAACAGTAAAGTTGATCGTGTAATTTCCAGGAGGAGTTAAGGGTGGTACCCCAATTTTGGTTGAGTTGGACTTGCTCTCGTTCTTCAAGAGAAGGTCGAAGGTGAACGTTGCTGGAACGGCCGACCATCCATCGGGCACTTCAACCGTTAAGTTGACTCCCTTGGCTCTAGCAAACCCTACGTTAGTGACGTTAATCGTCAAACCAAACTCTTCTCCCCAATCTGCGCTTACATTCTTGACTTCGACTGAGGTAGTGTTTGGCTCAATTTTTACGGAGGTATTTCCTGCAACGAGTAAGTCAATCGGTGAAGAGCAAGCGATTAAGTTAATCGTATCGTTTGCACAAATCTTAACCTTTTGCAATCCTGGAACGTTGCTCGAATAACTCAAGCTAAAGTAGCTACCGTTTCTCTGCATGAATGCTTTAAACGGTCTCATTTTCTTGATCGTATAGTTTATCCACGCTAGGTACTTGGCTGAAGCAAACTCTCCCAAGATGTTAGTAACGTTTACGTTGATGGTTTGGTTTGCTGGAATAGGTCTTAGATAAGAGGTCACGTCAACTGTAAACGTTTCGTTCGGTTTGACGGATTTGTTGGAGACTACCAAAATTTCGTTAACGCTCAGGTTGATATAGATGGTGGTATCGTTCAGGTTCAGGAGACTGACGTTGAACTCAGTTACTTCACCGCTCTCGTTCACTTCTTCGGTATAGACAAATCCCCAGTCGGGCTCTACCGAAGCGTTCCTTATAACCTTGGAATAGATCGCGAACGTTATATCACCTGGCCTCAAAATTTCCACCCAAGCTTTACTCACGTTAAAGTTATCTGTTATTCTCGCAGAAATGGTGGTATTTTCATAATTCATCTCGATTATTTCTGGTTCTACTTTCGGTTCTTCGATCGTTGGTGGTACATCGGTGACGTTTAGAGTAAAGTTAACGACCCTTTCTGGTGGTGTAGCTGCTTCTCCTGATAAAGTCTCTGTAGCTCTGATTGAAATTTCTCCGTAGTAGAGGCCCCATGGCTGATCGGGTGGTATCGAAAAGGTTACGTTAACGGTTCGTGAGACTTGTTTCTCTAAGTCGAACGCCAACGGCGAAACGCTAACCAACGGGGCTGCTTCGCCGGTTTTATACAGCGAAAAGGATAGTTTGACGTTTCCTATATTGTCGATTTTAATCTCACCGAACTTGGCTTCTGTGTTCGTCGGTGCCAATATCGTTCCCCATGTCTCGGGTTTCCTTGTCCAAGAACTGTTCACTGGTACGGTCAAGTTAAGCAGGCTTTCATCGTAACCTGCGTTACTGGTTGAAGCTCTTATCTTCGTCCAGTAAATCCCAGGCGATTGACCTGCAGGTACTGTTACTGTAATGTCCACACTAAAGTTCTCTCCCGCGTCCAGGATACCCCATTCAGTGGGGTAAAGCTCCACTTCACACTCTGGACAATCGAGGAAGAGGTTACCCCCGACCAAGCTAATCGTAATGTCTTTGATTGCATCGTTACCAGCAGAAACAACCGTCACGCTACCAACGTAGGTGGTTTTATCGTGGGGAGTTACTGCTCTGAGTTCTTCTGGAACTATTTCAACCACAGGGTTGGAAGCTACTATCACGTCCGTGACAGTCTTCGTTGAATTGATAGTCAAGTCCGGATTCCTCCAAGTCGCGTTTCCGTAAATCCTGATAAGAATTGGTGGGGTCTTTGGAAGAACCGTCACTCTTACAGCGAAAAGACAGGAGGTGTTAGCGTAGAGAGTCCCGCATGACTTGAAAGTCGCGTTGTAGGTGGTGTAGCCTACGGGGGATTCTTCGATGGTTATGTTGACGTCGTAGGCCGTCGCCGGTCCAGCGTTCGTGAAGTTGACTAACAGGTCAAAGCTGTACCCTTGGGTTTGTGTTATTCCATAAGCCGTTACCGAGGTTGGTACGTTTCTGATTACACCTTCTGTCTTACCCCAAACGTGGAAGTAGCCAGCAAAGGTACTGTTAACGTTACTCTCTGGTGGCTCATCCATGGCAAACACGGTAACGTTGTAGGTCCCACCGATTGGCGGTACGTACAGAGTGCTGTAGGTTGCTCTGAAGAATCCAAAGCCTTTTTCTGGTACGGTGATGTTAGTCATCGTCACGTTCACGTCGGTTCCGTTGGGTAAGAATATCCTCGCCCATACGGAACTTATTCCGTAGTTATCAACGACGTCTGCGGTAATGTTTGTTGCATTCAAATTCGCCTCCAACTTAACAGTCGGATAGACCGAAACGTTCTCGATGAGTGGTGGTGTTATATCCTTCACGTGGATTAAAGCTTCGGCTTCGTTTACGTTCGCAGAATATTCTAACGTCTCGTTGTCAGTGATGTTACACTTGAAAGTTATGTCGCCCTTATCGCTGGGTGTGAAGGTGAAGTTGGCATGACCCGTAGCGTTCGTCCAGTACTTTCCGTCGAAGACGAAACCCCCAGTAGTCTTATGCCAGAAGTAGACCGCGTAACCTTCTACGGGCGTGCCTGTTGAATGGTCTTTAACTTGGCATACAACGTCGAAGCTCTGTGGATAAGGCTGAGTAGAGTCATGAGGCGGGGCTACCCAAACTACATCGGCCAATCCTGTGATTATTATCGTAACGTTGTCCTCTCCTTTGGTGTAGAAATCTCGTGTAGCATTGACCGTTATAACTTCTGGTCCTGTCTCTATATCGGTGATGTACCAGCTAGTCGAGAGTCCACTCGCGATTTGCTCCTTTTCGTTATACCATTTAACGCTCGCTGAAACGCTTTCTCCGTTTTCATCGTTCAGAGTAGCTTCGAGCGGTAAGGTAGAACCTAACTTCCAATAACTTCCGTTAGCCGGAGAAGTTATGTCGATGAAAAGTATGCCGTATACGCTTACGAAAGTAACGTTGGTTTCGGAGGGTTCTACTCCAACTTTCGTTGCGTTTATGTAGATCGGATGACTTCCTGGAGTTAACGTGTCTGGTGCGTTGTAAGTAATGTAACAATACCCACTCTCGTCGGTAGTACAATTTCCTAGGAAACTCGTTGAGTTGTAAAACGTAACGTTAGCACCAGCGGCATCGCCTACTCTCGCATCGCTGACATGTACGGTTATGTTCATCTCGTACGGGGTGAAGGAATCGTTCCTGTAAATGAACGGGTATTCTTGGATTATTTGGTCTATTATCAGGGGTCTTTTCACCCTTATCAAGCTGTACCTTTCGCTTATACTCGTGTTGTAGTAGAGGGTTGGGTTATCGGATATCCTGCAAGAGATGTTGTACCATCCTGGTGATTCGCTCCCGGTACCCCAAAGCCAACTTGCTTCTCCAGAAGCGTCGGTCGATACCGTGTCTTGTAAGACACCGTCCTTGTAGAAGCTTACTGGATAGTTTTCTATTCCTTCTCCTGTGTTTTCGTCTACCACCCTACACTTGACTTCTACAGTTAGACCTGCCATCACTTCACTTCCGTTGGGCGGTACGATGCTTTCTATGCCACTCCATCCGTAAACGAAGATGTCAACAGAATCTTGGGAGTAGTCGTAGTACTCTTCTGTAGCTCTCGCGTATATCGTTTCTGGACCAAGTTCATAGTTCCACGGAACTAGCCAGCTGTAGTTGTATCCTTCTCCTATCAAATTCAACGAGGAGTTATACCACCTTACCGTCGAAGTTTCGTGTGAAACTTCACAATCTGTTGCAACAGTCGAATTCAGCCAGTAGGTGACGTTCCTGTTTAAGATTTCGTTAGCCCTTGGAGACAAGATGGTAATGTTGAGTTGACCGTATACCGTCAGCGTCGTGTTAGTAGTGTTAACTTGCTTGTAGCAAGCATCGGTAACTCCGCCCTTCCAGTATTGGATCCCTACCGAAGAGTTACAACTCGGGTCGTAGTATACTGTACAATTACCGAGATTGCTCTTGCAAGTTAGGATGACTGAATAGTCCTCGTGGTTTTCGGTCACCCAAACCGTACCGTTGACTCCACTGGGATAAATTCCGTAGTCCGTGTCGTAAATCTTGAACCTAAGCGTCGCTTTTTGGGTTCCCATTCTTCTTACTTCGCTATCGCTTACTTCACTATCTATGGATACGCTAACGTCGTCTTGCTCGAGAGTAAAGTTGCCCCCATAGATTTCGGTAGAGTAGCCGAATTCGTCCGTAGCTCTAAACTTGAAGTAGTTCACCCCAATATCTTTGCAGGTAAACTTCTCGGTAAACGTAACTTCCGTGTCCGCGTAGTATGGTTTCACGAGCTTAGAATCTACTAACGTCCAAGTGACGTTATCCAAGCTTTTCCATAGGCTAACGTTGTTGACGTTCTTATCGTAATCTGTAAGGTAAACTTTGAAAACGTAAGTTTCTCCCCAACCTCCGAGAGTATGGTCTATCTTCGGATCTTCGAGGATAGGTTTCGTGGCTAGGAAGAATGCATTCTCCTTGGTTTGCGTCGCATCGCTGTGATAATCTCTGCTCGCGTATGCTTTTATGGTGTACCATCCGTAAGGCTTACCGCTTGAGTCCCAGTCACACCTGTACAAACCGTTACCTATGGGTGAGGCTGCGCAAGTATAAGTTGAGTAACCTATGATTATCTTGAAAGTAACGCTCGCATCCGAAACGTTTTCACAATCGTCCCAAACTCTGGCGATGATGGGAATCGTTTCTCCCCTCAGATAACTGTCTCCATCTGGATGCGTAACGTTGATGCTCATATTCGTCTTTATCGTCAGAGAGTAGACGGAAGAATTTTGGTCTTTCCAGTATGGATCGTTGTACACACCACCTTTCCACCTCTGGATTCCCACGGAATAGCTACAGGTCGGGTCGAATGGGTATTCTATGTGACCTGTAAGGTTAGATTGTGTAACGACACCTTCGTCCCAGGATTCTGGGTCACTCGCGTTAGTGGTAACCCAGAACTTACTCCAAGCCGAGTCTGCCGGTACGTTCCTATCGATATCTATTACTCGAAGCACGAGTAGAGCTGTGTCGCTCCCATTCCTCCAAACTACTGCCCCGTCGCCGCTAACCAAATCTACCCTTACGTCGTCCTTTTCTATCAAGAAGGGTGCTGGAGCTGTAGACGTCGTGTACCCTCTTTCATCTTCTGCGTGGAAGTAGTATTCCCAAGGACCTATTTGTGATTGCCATTCTCCTGGATTGGAGTAACTGAGGTTAATTATTTTCCCTATTCCAGTAACCTCTGTGGAGTTAGCCAAAATCCAGTCGCCCGCAGTAGCGTTCCTTATGTAGAGTCTCACTAAGAACTTGTCGAGGTCTTCGTCTGTGGCGTTCACGCTGAAGTAAAACTTTTCTCCCCAACCGCCTACCTCTGGGCTAACGTCTTGAGAAGTTAAGATGGGTCTCGTTTCTAAGAAGAACGCTGGAGATTTCAAGTAATATCCAGGATTGTAGTATTCCTTGGTTGAAACTATAGAGACGTTGTAGTTCCTTGCCGGCAAGAGGTTCGTATCGTAGTCGCAACGATAATCTCCTCCACCGAGTTCTTTAACAGGGGTGCAAGAGATTGTCTTTCCGCTCTCGTGTTCGAACGTTATGTTGACCTCAGCGTTCTCTATACCCACCAAACACTCATCCTCAACCCTACCTATGATGCTGACGTTGTACTCGCCCTTGAGTATGTAGGGTGGTGGATAGGCGTAAATTGACCACTCTCCGGTAGAATTCTTCCTCAAGATATCCGTGACGTTGTTCACCAAGTCTCCGATTATGGTGAGTGTAAATTCTTGGCTTGTGTTGGCATCCTCGTAACAAGCGTCTTGGTACACCCCTCCCTTCCAGCGTTGAGGACCGACTGTGTAATCGCAAGTGGGGTCGAAATAAACGTTCAGGTAGCCAGAAGAATTCGTGTAGTTTATGGTACCCTCATCCCAGTTAGTACCGTCGTAAGTAACCCACACCGCACCCCTCGTGTTTACCGCTGGCGCATCCCTTACAGGGTCGTAGAATTTCAGGATGAGTAGAGTCGTGTTGGCACCCCTCCTGTATGCGTGGCTTTCGTTTCCGTACACGTAGCTTACTATCACCGTGTCTTTGGTTACGTTTGGTCCGTACTGCATACTCGTGTTGAACTTGTTAGTTCCGTCGTCTATTTCAAACATGTAGTAGTTGTCCGTACCTATCGCCGAGCAGTCAAACCTAACCGTTAGCTTACAAGTACCTCTTCCCCAAGGTATTACCGTTGAATTCTTAGCTTGCCATGTAGCTCCTCCGTCAAACGAGACTAACAACCTACAAGTAACGTTATCCATTTGCAAGTCGTAGACGTCAGCTTGATAAGTGAAAACTTCTCCCCACATTCCTGGATTCGGGGTTACCGAGAAGTTTTCAACGGTAGGTGGGGTGTTGTTCAAGTAAACCCAATTTGCGAAGAGGGTGGAGTTGCTGAAATAGTATTCTTTGCTTGCGTTAACCCTTATTCCGTAATATCCTCCTTTGTGGAAGCTCGTGTTCCAGCTTGCGTTGTACAACCCTTGAGTTATGTCTGAAGCGTTTTGAGTTATCACTCTATAGTTACCTTCTGGGTCTCTTTCTTCGAAACTAACGTTCGCTCCCTCTATTATTTCAAAACACTCCGTGGAGACGTTAGCCCTCACTTCAACCGTTTCTCCAACCGGTATTACAGAACCCTTTTCTGGTCTTATCAAGTCTAACTTCAGTTGACCGTAAATCGTTAAGCTCTGATTCGGGGATTCCACTATCTCGTAACAGGAGTCGTTCAGAACGATTTTCCACCATCTTACTCCTGCTTTAAACTCACAACCAGGGTCGAAGTAGTAGTTGAAGTACCCACTTCCGTTTGTCTGTAAGAATACGCTGTAGTCAAACGTGTCGTTAGTCGTTATCCAAAGAGTCCCGTTAACTCCCGCAAACTCTATGGTACCCTTCCACATGTCGCTAAACCTCGCGTAGAAGTGAGCCGTATTGCCGAACTCTCTCGCTAAGCTTGATGCGTTGCTCCCTATTTGTTCTAAGATTGCATCATCCTCGTCTATGGTAAAGCTTTGAGTGAGTTCATCTTCGTACCCAAAGTTATCTACTGCCTTGAACCTGAAGCTCCTCACCCCAACATCGCTATAAGTCCTGTTGCACGTAAAGGTTATATCGCTAAACTCCACGGGACCCTCTGGATCGTATGTGCTGCAATTAACTCCTCTCACGCAAACCTTTGAACCAAAGTAAGTTTCACCGCTAGCTAGATCTATCCAGAAACTAACGTTAACCACACTCCCTAACTCTCCCGTATAGTCTTTATCGTCGACGTCGACCCTGAAAGTCCAGATATCTCCCCAGTCGTAAGTTCCGAAAACCGTGGTTATGTAGGGGGATGGTAAGCTTAACTCTGGTTTAGAAGCTATGTAGAATGCATTCATCTCGGTCAAGGTCGGTGAGCTGTTGTAGTACGCTTTCGTTGCGTTCGTGCTTACGTTCCAGTATCCATACTCCCAAGTGGGGTCGTTATCTATCTGGCTTTCCGTAAACGTGCACGAGTAAGTTCCGTTGCCATAATCTTTAACGCTCGAACATTCCTTGATCGTAGTTCCTCTTTCGGCATAGATCTTCACGTTTGCTCTGGCAACGCCTCCACATTCATCGCTAACGTTAACTATTATCGGGATGTCTTCAACCAGTTCTGGATAGTTCTTCAAGAATCTCTTTCCGTTCAGCGGATGAACAACTTGGTAAGAGAGTGGTACGGTGACTATGTTGATCGAATACTCGCTACTGTTGGCTGCTTTGTAATATGGGTTGTCGGGAGTAATTTCTGCTTTCCACTTTTGAGGACCTACCTCAAAGCTACAGTCGGGGTCAAAACCGGCTCCTGTAGTGTTTATGTAACCTTCTGGTAAGATTCCTGCAGGAGATTGGGCTATTACAACGTAATTATCATCATTTGTAGTAACCCAGATTCTTGCGGTCGGTGGAGAAGTTGGCGTTTGATAAGCCCACGCACCTTTGTCATTATCCCATACTCTGACGGACAATCTTTGTGCTCCTTCGGTCCTGTTAACTGAAGTTCCGTTACCCTCTACATGGAAGAATGTTACGTCATCCTTCTGAGGAGTGAAATAACCAAACCCTATTTCATATTTGTTCTGCGGAAAGTCTGGAGTCGTGTTCCCGAATATGTCTTCAACCTCCGTAACGTTGAACTTGAACTTTCTCGGTTTCAAAGCTTCCGTCGGACCGAAAGCTGGAGACGCTTTTATTCTTATGCTTACGTTCACACCGCTCACGCTCGCGTTCTGGCCTTTAAGTATCCAATCCTCTGGAGGAGTGGTGGTGTTAACCCATAGCATTACTTTCAAAACATCCCCGTCTTCGTCGGTTGCGTTAACGAAGAAATACCAAGTTTCACCCCAGCCATAATCTCCCTTGTTACCAAGATAATCATAGGTAACGTATTCGAAGTTTGAAGTTAGAACAGGCTTTGTCTCGACCCAGAAACCTCTCTTCCAAATCCAAAACGCTTCATAAGTGTAGTTGGTGTTATAGTATTCTTTGCTTACGTTAACTTTAACGTCCCAACCCTGAGCTTTGAAGCCTGTCGTATTGAGTTGGCAGGTGTAATTACCGTCTCCAAGGTTTTGGACATGAGCACAGTATTTAACTTCGCTATCTTTAATGGCACTGAAGTTCAACAAAACATCGCTCATAGCAACTCCACAATCGTCGATTACCCTCGCCTTAAACGGAACTAGCTGACCGTCTGGGTAATTACTTCTCAAATACTTTTCTCCTTTCGGCGATAGGATAGTTGGAATTAGGTCCCCATAAACGGTAGTTGTAAACTCATCTGTTTGCACGTTTTGGTAACAAGAATCTGTAACCTTCGCGTACCACTTCTGAACTCCGACCGAATAATCGCAGGTTGGATTGAAGTAATAGTATGCATAACCATCTTCGGTATAATTTATTAAATCTAACTGGTAGTTTTGATTATCGTGCGTCACGTAGAAAGAAACTTCGACGTCGTTTGCAACGCTATTGTTTTCTAAGTCAAAAACTTTTACAGAAAGTTCTACCACTTGGTTTATTCCGCTTGTCCTGTTGACTGCAGAATCGTTTCCGTTTACCAAGCTTATCTCGATTTTCGGAACCGTCAGGTTTGGTCCTATTGATTCGCTCGTGTTGAAGTAGTTTGCTTGTTCCGCGTCCTTAATCTGCCATTTGTACGCGATCACTTTTCCGATGTCGCTACATTCAAATTCGTGGTAGAGCACGCTACAGGTTCCCTTGGTCGGAACTCCTGGAGTTCCAACTATTGTGTCACTTCCAACTAACTCCCAAGCTCCGGTTTTGTTTATGAACAATTCGCAAGTTACCGTATCACCTTCTTGATCGTAAACGTCTATAGTATAATTGAACAATCTTGTCCATCCAACTTGAGTCGATTCATTTATGATTTCCCATTCGCTAGTCGAGTAGTTAAACGTCCAAAGAGTCGCATTTTCGGCGTTAGTTTTAACGTTCTCCAACCAGAACCAATTCTCATACAGGGTTGAATTATCGTTGTAGTATTGTTTACTCGAGTTCAACCTTATACTCCAGTGTCCTTCTTTCTTGCCCGTAGAATTCCAAGTGCAGTTGTACCAACCGTCCGACTCGTTGTAAACAGGTTTACAACTCTCAAACACACCGAGGGGGCTTTTGAGTTCGACAGTAACTGTAGCGTTAGCTATCAAACCTTCGTTCGGACAATCCGAGGTTGTGTTGAACCTTATAGTCACTAACTCTGTCACGTTAAATTCTGAGCCGTAAACAGGCAGTTGCAAATTATTCTTAAGCTGGCCGTAGATTGTTATGGAGTTTATTGTATACCCGCTTACTGCAGCTGAAGAATAACATTCATCTTCCACATCCATTCTCCAATTTTGTGCACCAACCTCATAACTACAGTCTGGGTCGAAGTTGTAAGAAAGGTAGCCTGAGTTGTCTGTAGTCAAGCTTATTGGAGAGCCGTAGTTAACACCGTCATAAGTTATTCTTATCGTGCCGTCGACTTCTCCGCCGACGTACTCTCCTTTATCTTGGTCGTAAACTCTTGCCTGCAACAACACAACTTCTCCTTCTCTATCGACTTTCGATGGGGTTGAAGTAGCATAAAGGACCACGTCATCTTTGATTATAGGTTGTGATGTGATTGTTTCGTCCGTGTAATTCCAATAATCTTCAGCAGTAACCCTGAACAACCTGTTTCCTATGTCGGAACAGAGGAATGTATTCTCGTAGGTAATTTTTGGATAGGGTGTTTGCAGCCTACAATCTGGCGCGTAACAAATCGTTGAATTCAAGAGTTTCCAACCTGAAGTCGTGTTAATCCATAGACTGACATTCAATCTTTCAAAATCGAACGCTACTTGGTCCTCATCATATACTTCGATATCAAAAGTCCATGTCTCTCCCCAACCGTATGGGTTCGTAGAGTCGCTCGTGGTAATGGTGAAGCTCGCTATAGTAGGTTTGCTTACTATTACAAAAGCGTTCTCCTTCAGAACCTCCTCGGAATCGTTGTAGTATTGCTTGCTAGCGTTAATCGTGGAATTGTAGTAACCGTAGCTCCAGCCCGTAGAATCGAAGGAATAGGTAGCATATCCGCTCGAATTTGTCGTAGCATAGCCTTCGGCAATCAAGGTGTTTGCTTGCCATACTGCGAACCTCACCCAAGCTGAGTCAACCCCTCCACAATCGTCCCACACATACCCTACATGAGTGACCGATTCTCCGACCGCGTAACTCTCTCCGCTAGGCTTTACTAAGCTAACCCTAAGGGGTGTAGTTATCAGAGTTAGGTTCCATTCTTGGCTCCAAGTTGGTTTGTAACAAGTTTGACCGTAATAAACTTTCCATTTTTGCGGGCCAATATCGTACAAACATCTATCGCTTGTGGGGAAATTATCGCTAATGTAGCCACCCGGTTCAATCGTAGTTAACTCTACGTCTTTCCTGTAGGTTGTCCCGTCGGTGGTCACCCAGAATTGTCCTAAGTCAGCGGTAGTAATCGCTGAATCCTTATCCAGGTCGTAGATTTGCACTCTGAGCAGAGTCCTTTCTCCATTAGTAACGTTGCTTCTGTTGAGTACAGCGTTGTTTCCTTCAACCAAATCTATCCTTATGTCGTCCCTCTCTAAACTAAAGGTTCCTATTCCTGATTCCGCGTAATCTCTTGCTGACCCTGAGGGAGTGACGGTAGAATAATCATCCGTACCGTTAAAGAAAAATTCTCGAGAAGAGTTGGTTGTTAGATCCGTACACGTGAAGCCTGAATAAGTGAACTCTATTATAGCTGAGGCTACGCCCGCTGGTTTGCTTTTTCCAGTTATTGGTGGTAGCAATCTCCATTCACCAGCCCCAGGTCTCTCGTACAGCCATACTTGCACTTGGTCTAAATCTTCATCGGTAACGTTAACTCTAAATGTCCAAGTCTCACCCCATCCTCCTACAGTTCCGCCCTGTTCCGATTCTACGCTTGCAGAAATCAATTGGATTGTGGGAAGGGTTTCTATCCAAAATGCGTTCGTTTCTGTGTAATCAACAGGATTGTAGTATTGCTTTTCGGCATAGACTCTAACGTCGTAATACCTTGCTGGTTTTTGTGAGGAATTGAAAGTTGCATTATAGTATCCCGTCGATTCTCTTACATGAGGAAGGTAAAAGATTTCGTTGGTGAAACTACTTTTAACAGAAACGTTCAAATAATCTGGGTCGACGAGGTTATTACAATCCTCGCTTATGTTAAACCTTATAGGAACAGACTCTCCCTTGTAATATTCTCTTGCATTAGTCGGTTGGGTTACCTGAGCCGATAGTGTTCCTATTACGGTTAAGTTCCAAGTGGCTGAATAAGCATCGAAGTAGCAGGCTTGATCTTCTACGAAAGTTGTCCATTTTTGTACACCAACTTGATAAGTACAATCCGGTGAGAAATCGTAGCTCGCATATCCTAAGCTGGTGTTAACTTCGGCAACGGCCAGATAATTGTTTCCATCATAGGTAATGTTAAACTTCACTGGCGTGTTATCAGCTACGGATTCATTCTTATCGACATCCTTGACATAAACTTTGAGAGTTACGGTTCCGGAATTCCTGTTTACATCAACGTTATTTCCGCTAACCAAGCTTATCTGAAGCTCATCTTTGGTTATGTTTGGACCTTGTAAAGTTTCGGTAGTAACCGTATTGTAACCATCGTCCAAAACGAAGTAATAGTAGTTGTCAGTTCCTATTTCGTTACAAGTGAAAGTAAGTAGAAAGCTACAAGTTCCCTCACCACTTACGGTTACGCTACCTTTGGATTCGAAGTAATTACCACCGTCCGTTGAAACGTAGAGAGTGCAGGTTACATCATCCAAGTCTGCATCGCTGACTTGGATTGAGTAGTTAAATGTACTTCCCCATCCGTCTTCGTTGGGAGTCACCGGAATTATCGTATATTCTGGAGGAGCGTTCTGTAAGTAAAACCAATCGTTGAACCAAGTCGAATTTTGGTGGTAATAATCCTTCGTCGCGTTAACTCTTATATCCCACCATCCTGGCTTCTTTAGAGTTGAATCCCAAGTACAGTTGTAATATCCATTTCCTAAATCGGTAACCGGGTAACATTCTTCTACTACGTCCAGAGGAGACCTTAAGCTTATGTTAACCGTAGCGCCGCTTATTAAGCCTTCTTGGGCCAAACAATCTGAATAGACTGTCGCATTTATCGGAATTAAGGTTGCCGTCTGGAAAGTCGAACCGTAGGGTGGATAAGTCACGTTAACCTTAAGCTGACCATAAATGGTCAGTAGAACAGAGGAACTTTCGGCATCTTTATAGCACGCTTCTCCGATCGTTGCAACTTTCCAGTATTGAGCTCCCGTTAAGAAAGTACAGTTCGGGTTAAAGTAGAAGTAAACTCTTGAATCACTTTGAGTAACGTTTTCTAACCACACCAAGTATTCGCTACCATTCCAAGTGACTTTAAGCTTCGCGACTGCCCCTTCTCCTACAAGCTCATCCCTATCCAAATCTTTCAAGGTAGCGACAAGTTTTGCATAATCGTCGAATTCCCTGTCGACGCTTGAATCGGAAAGCGAAGTTTCGGCAATTATCTGAACGTCATCTTTATCTATCGTTATTGTCGAGGATGTCCTGTCCGTATAACCGTAGTAATCTACAGCCGTCAAATTCCACTCTCTGGTTCCTATGTCTTGGCATGCAAAATCTCCTTCTTGGACGAAGGTATAGCTGCAGGGGCTCGCCGTACAAATAGTCGAATTCAGCAATTTCCAGCCACTAGCTAACTTAACCCAAAGGCTTACGTTTACCCTATCTTCTCTCGGAGAAATTGTTAGGTCGTCGTCTGTCAAGGTGAAGCTAAACTGCCAGGTTTCACCCCAACCACCGCTTGCGGTAGCTCCCGAAGTTTCTTCCGAACTAACTGAATAACTCGTTATTGACGGTTTAGTGACCAGAACAAATGAATTCATCTCCGTATAAACCTTGCTTGAGTTGTAGTAAAGTTTGCTTGCGTTTATGGTGGTGTTCCAATGCCCTAAGTAGCTAGTTGGCCATCCTGCTGTATCTGTCGCCGGAATCGTGCAGTGATAATAACCGTTCGCTTCGTCTGTCACCGGAGAACATTGTATGTCGTAGCTTCCTTTCTTAACGTGGAATTCAACGGTAGCACCATCGATGAGCCCACAATCGTCTCTAACATAACCTCGTAGGTAAACGTCGTCCTCTCCTTTAACGAAAGTCTTGTTATCGGTAGGTTCGCTTACGTAGGCTTGCAACGGTTGAGTTATTATTGTAAATGTGTAAGCAGTCGAGTTTGCATCTTTATACCAATCGTTTTCGACAGTTCCTACTTTCCACTTTTGAGGACCAACTTGGTAAGTACAATCTGGATCAAACTGATAGCTAACGTTTCCAGCTTCGCTCCCACTTCCCGTAGTTAGGTAGCTTGGCGGTTCTGGGTGGGCTATGTAGTTCTGATTATCATAAGTTATGAAGAATCTTACTTTAGCACCTTCTATAGGCACATTCTTATCAGCATCGATCACTTTTACCTTAAACGTAACGTTTTGCAACGGATCTCCGAGAGGTGCACTTCTATTAACAACGCTGTTGTTACCTTCTAGCAACTCGAAGGTTACGTCATCTCTTTCTATGGTGAATTGACCTATGCTCGTGTTTGCAAAGTTTCCATCGTCATCGCTAACGTTAAAGAAGAATTCCCAGTCGCCTATGTAACTACCAGTTGCCCAAGTCTTTGTGAAAGTAACCTTTACGTTAATTCCTCTTACAGTGGAGTTACAACCCAATAAACTCCAGGCAGCTTCTCCGACTTTTCTGTAGTAAGCACAAACTTTCAACCAGTCGTAGTCTTCGTCGGTAGCATTGACTACGAACCACCATTGCTCGCCCCAGCCTCCCAAGTTTTCTGTCCCTTCTTCTAACTCTTGCTCGCTTACGACATCCGCCGCAGTAAGGTAGGGAATTGTTTCTATCCAGAAAGCGTGGTATTTCGTCGTGACGTTACTCACATAGTAGCTTCTTGTAACGTTTGAAGTTACATTGTACCATTGAGTTGGCATCGAGCTTGTGTTGAAAGTGCAATTGTAGTAACCGTTAAGTTCGTTCAAAACTGGCTCGCAAGTAAATTCTTCTAGGGTTCGTTCGGACTTTGACTTAAGTTCCACTTGAGCGTCTGTTAAGTTAAGCAAGCAATCGTCGTAAGCGTGAATTCTTATTGTAACATTTTCTCCTCTCCAGTATTTCTCTCCGTCTGGCTGTAAAATGTCGTTAAAGATGCTTCCCAAGATTGTTAGGTAATGATCTGTCGTATTGACATTTTGGTAGCAAGAGTCTGTTACTCCAGCCTTCCATTTCTGCGGACCTACCGAATAAGAACAGTCTGGATTGAAGTTGTAGGTAGCGTTTCCTTGAGAGTCTGTTTGAGTTTTTAAATCTAGCTGATAAGTTGAGCCATCGTGAGTTAGATAAAAGCTTACGTTCGCACCCTTTACAGCAGAGTAGTTTTCTAGGTCGAAAACGTTTACGATCAAACCTTGAGTATAATCTCCTTTCCTGTAAACTGCTGTATCATTTCCCTCCATTAGAGTAAGCTTAACTTTTGGAACAGTAAGGTTTGGGGCATTTATCGAACTCCTGTTAAACCAGTTTGCTCTTTCAGCATCCCTTATTTCCCACTTGAACCAGTTCTTTGAACCCACGTTACTACAATCGAATCCGTGATACAACACGCTACAAGTCCCTTTGGTTGGGGCTCCAGCAGCGCCTATAAGTGTATCGCTGCCTACGTACCCCCAAGTTGCTCCTCCGTCCTTGCTTATTAACAACCAACATTCGACTGTGTCTCCTTCTTGATCGTAAACGTCTATCGTAAAGTTGAACGCTCTTGACCATCCAACTTTACCGCTTAAGACTTCCCATTCATCCGTTGAATAATTGAATATCCATACAGTTTCGTTTTCGGCAATTGGCTCCCAATTTTCCAGCCAGAACCAATCCTGATACAAAGTTGAGTTAAAGTGGTAGTAAGGT
>CAYUFF010000005.1:0-38866 GCA_964444075.1 uncultured archaeon | reverse complement strand
GGACGACGTCGGTAACTACAGTAGGGTCGGGAGCTATCAGCGAGACTTGGAGGTAGGCCACTTCTACTTCTCCTCCCGCGTAAGCCTCGAAATGACTTACGTTGAACCACAGATGCGTTTCGTTCTCCACGACACCGTAGTCCGAGGTATCGTTTATCTCCCACTGGGAACAATTCGCCGTCGCGAAATCCCACTCGAGACAGTGGAGGATTCTGTTGACGCTTACGCCTCCTTTCGGTATGTATACCGTAGCGTAAGAATAGGTCAAGTCTGTATCGTTCAAGGCGACGAGAGGGGTAACGTTGTTTACGGAGGTGGGTAGGTAGCCTTGGTAATTTTTGACGGTTTGCGCTACGACTTCCAAATCTTGGGTAACGTTAAGGTCGTTTATTCTCAAGGCTAAGGAGTTCGTTTGGGCCGGTTGGAAAATCTCCAGAGAATAGTTCTGCCAAGTTTCCAAATCCCTGTACATGCTTCCAGTAAACGACTGCATGAAATTCCCTTCGACATCGTAGAGTTTTATCGAAACGTCCGAGACTCTGTTGCTCTCGTTGATGACGGTAAGGTTGATCTTGTTCAGGGATCGAACTATTTTAACCAAAATGTCTGCTGTATCGTTAGGTGGGATGGTAGGGACGCTCGAAGAAAAGTTAGCGTCAACAACCCAGACTGAATCCACATTTCCGGTTGCGTTGAGCGCTTGGTAATACATCAACTCTTCCTCATAACCAACATTCACAGACGGTTCTGGTGAGGCGTACTTTCTCTCGCATATCCTTTCAACCCTCCATTGTGAATCTCCATTGGGACTATCTCTTCCTGCGAGTACATAGCAAAACTTACCTAACGATGTTATATCATGCCCACGATCCTCATAAGGTGTGGGGTCGTCGGTGTACACCCATATTACTTCTCCAGCGGGAGAAAGCTTCTCGACTCTTATCCTTGGGCTACCGGTCACGTTATCCCTTCCTGCGATCACGTAATTCCCAACGTCGTCAAAGGTTATCGAGGCTGCTCTGTCCGTTCCTTCGCTCGGATTGGAAGTATAACTCCACAGTAAAGAGAGCGATGCGTCAAGCTTTTCTACTCTCCACTCGTCGTTGCCGGGAGCGTTGTCCTTACCTACCACCACGTAGTCGCCTTGAGCATCGACGGCAACTTCTAGAGGGTAATCCGACTCTGCGCTAGGATTTGAGGTGTAGGTGTCTATGAGTGTAAGGGAGTTACTCAGCTTTTCGATCCTCCAACTGTCTGCATCCTCCCAGCCAATGACGACTAAATTTCCCTCTGGATCTTTTTCCACACCTAGGGCTCTGTCATCGCCATTCGTGGGGTTTGAAGTGTAGGTATCCACCAGCTGCCCTGTAGCGTTTATTTTCTCAACCCTCCACTGATTACTTTCGAGGAGGCCTGCATACTCCCATCCTACTACCACGTAGTTGTTGTCCGCATCCAAAGTCACATCGTAGGCATAATCGTCGCCTGTAGAGGGAGCGGAAGTGTACGCCCATACAATGTTACCAGAGGAATTTAGCTTTAGGACCGCCCAATCATTATCAGGATCTGTATAATTGTTACCGACCACGATATAGTAATTCTGGGGATCTACCACTATATCATAAGGACCGCCCCAACAAGCATACGTATAGTTCCATACCAATTCTCCTTGGGGAGTAAATTTCGCTACTCTCCACAAGGGCTCGTCATCACAATTCTCGCAACCACTGACGATGATGTTACCGTCGTTATCTATCGCTACAGCAGATGCCCAATCCCCCTTTGACGTAGGATTTTGATTGTGGACCCACCAAGATATGGGTGGTACTTCCATCGTCTGAGTATAGTTGCTGACGGACGTCGCGTCGGGATTTCCGTAGTAAAGGTAAATAACCTTGGTCGAGTTTCCAGGGATTTTCGGGACCTTGACCCATATCGATGTGTTGGCAGAGCCACACTCTCCAGCAACCCAAAAGTTTATCTCTGTGGAGCCATCGGAATCGGTAAACCTTATGTCTCCGCAATCATCCCTCATTTTCCCCTCAGAAATGAGTTGCGATGTGTCGATGGTTACTTCAACTTGATAGTCCGTGAGCGTGTTGGAATTTAGCGTGTTGTTGATCACGACCTTCCTTCTGTAACCAAAACCGCTGAGCCAGCTTTCCGTCACGTAAAAAGGCTGAGCGTATTCTTGGGTTACGGGTGTGGTGGGAGTGTTTCCCGTCTCGTTATACCTCGCAGTCATACTAACTTCACCGCAATCCCCCCCGACGCCCTCGGAATGACAAACGACGCTAACGTTTAAAAGAAACGTAGAGTTTTGAGCGACGAGGAAGGGGTTGTATACCTTTCCGTAAGCATCGGGAGAGGGTTCTACCAACTCTACTAGCAGATAAGTGGGTTGGAGAGTGAAACACATAACGTCGCTAACGTTCGTGTTACCCGCGGTATCGTTAGCGTAAACCCTCCAGCAGACCGTCGTGCCAGCACCAACCGAAGCGTTCTGCCAAGTGAAGTTGCTCCAGCCAGAGGTCGATCCGTCGAAGCTGAGCGGAGAGCCGTAAACTCCGGTTTTGTTCTCCCAAGCACCCGTCTCGTTCGTGGCGAGCCAGGCGTAGGCTAAGGTAAAGTCGTCCGTCCAGTAGACCGATAGGTTAACCCTAGCCCCCACTCCGGGGTTGTCCGCGGCTTGAGATTGCTCGGACCAGCGGGGAGGCTGTGTATCTCGGGTGTAGTTTATTTCTACGACGTTCAAATCCAGGGTAAGGCTCGAAGCTCTACCACCGTCTGCATCGTTGTTTATGACTTTGGTTGCTATTTGGTTTACGTTGGAGCAGTCGAAAAACTGTGTGACGTCGCAAGTGTAGGTATAGTCCGTCTGGTCTTCGGGCCCCGTACAGCCCGTCGAATACCAAGTGGTGGCGGAATCGTTCGAAACCTCTATGACCGGTTGCCCCCCGTAAGAAGAATCGTAGTTTATCCTTACGACGACTTGGTTTATCGCTACGCAGTCTGTGACAGAGTCGTTCCAAGAAGTAACTTGCAAGGCCTCACCCTCCGAATAAGTAACCCCGGTTCCGTCGTCCTGCAGTAAATCGCTAGCAGAACAAGAAGTGCCGTCGTAGGTACAGTCGGTAGGTCCGAAAACTACGAGAGGGTCTGTGTCGACATCGGGAGCAGCTTTACCCCAATTCAAGCAAAGAAAGGTAGTCGACAGGAGAAGGAGCAGGGCGAAGACTAAAAAACTCTTCGATAAAGGATTCTTTTTCCCTAACATGCTCATTCTGAGCAAGAGCACCACCAAATAAATGTAGAGATGGTAGTCCAACTTAAAATCGACGGATGAGGGTATTCAAGTAACTTGTCCGCTCAACTTCTCCCTGATGAACATCTCTACCCTCTCTAAGTGAGCTTTCGCCAAGTCGTTAAGGCCACGTTGGGCGGCTTCCCTAGCGAGGCCCAATTCCTTCAAGGCATCGCTCACGTCGATTCCCCTTTCTCCAACCTTCCTCAGTTCGACTTCCAAAGAATTGAGAGTTTCCATCAACTCCTCTAGCGCTTTTCTTTCGGGAGATGGTGTTGCTCTATGAACCGCCAGCAAACCTCCTCCAACCACACCAACGATAACAACGATCGCTACCACTATCCATAGCATGGGAAAGCCTTCCTTAGGAGGCTGGGGTATGCCTTTCGAAAGGGCTTCCTTCAACAGCGCTTCCGCTTTCTCTAGGAGAGAGGAGCAATTCTCGTAATCCTTCGCGTCGCACGCTGACTTAGCCATCTTCCACGTGCTCAGAGCCTCATCGACTTGGTAACCTTCTTCCTTCTTCTGGGTTATCAGCGTGAAAAGGCCGCTCAGCCTGCTCAACAAGGCTGTGACGTTCACCTTCGGCGGTAGTTCTTTGACCTCCAAGCTTACGAAAGCTTCCTTCCAGAGCCTAGAGGAAGTTACGTTGAAGCTCAAGTTGTAAACCCCAGGTTTAACCCCAGAGGGAACCCTTACCGAGAAGTTGGTCGAAGCGTTCGGTTCCAACGAGTCTACTTTATCAGGCTCTATTTCCAACTTGCAACAGTAAGGCTCGCTTTTTGTTTTAACTTGCAAGTCGGTGAGAGTTCCGTTTCCTGTGTTTTCGACAAGGATGTCGAAACTCTTGCTCTCGTTTGTCAGCATTTCTATTTTGGAAGGCAGCTTAACGGAGAAATCGTAAACGAAGGTTGGGGGTGGAGGGGTGACTTCTTGGAACGAAGTTTGGTTTTGGGTTGGTGACGGCGGCGTCTCCGGCGGAGGACAGTCTGCAGGGCAAGTTTCGTAGGTTTCGTTGATCTCTGGGTTGCAATAGCCATCGCCGCAGTATTGCTCTACACCTAACGCGAAAGCTTCGGTACCTCCTCTGGTTTCGATGGAAAGAAGCTCACCATACAAAAGCCCTTCCGCTTTTTCCTCGCTGAGATTCGCCAGCTTCCACGCGTCTTCGCAGCCCTTGGAAGAGAAATTCCATTTCTCGCACTTCAGCACCTCGATCGGCCAAGTGGAGATTGAAAACTCATCTAGG
This sequence comes from uncultured archaeon, assembly GCA_964444075.1. Lineage (GTDB taxonomy): Archaea > Aenigmatarchaeota > Aenigmatarchaeia > CG10238-14 > SCSR01 > CAYUFF01. Next base: position 34,313 of record CAYUFF010000005.1, on the reverse strand, counting down.
TACACGGTGTCGTCGTACAAAGATACGGAGGAATCTTTTGAATAAGTCCAGTTAAGCACGTATTTACCAGGAGCCAGCTTGAGGACGATTCTCTTCCACTCCGTCAACCCAGAATCGCGCCATGTCCACTTCGCTATCTCTCCAGGCTCAGCATCGAGATCTTCAACGTAGAACACAAACTCGTCGAAGTATTCCTCCGAGGAAACCTTGTACCAGAAGGATACCATCAGTGGCTCGTCGGTCTCGATGACTCTGGCAAGCCAGGAAGTTTGATCATCAGTAATGTTTCCTGCCTTAACGCTATAGCTGCCGGATTTCTTTTCTTTCGACGTTATCTCCCAACCCTTACCATCGCTACCGCCGGTCAGCCAGCCTTCGGGCATACCACTTTCGAAACCCTCTCTCTCAATCTCTCTCGAGTGCTCAAGGATACCCAAGCGAGTTAAATTATACTGAGCCACGAGGTACGCGTTCTCGTAGTTCCAGCTCGGTTTGAGCACGTAGATGGAGTGGAGGATTTTGTCCTTGGTAAAGGTTTTTCCCTCGTAATACTCGGAAATCGCATTCATGGCTTCGCGTAGCGAAGCGTTCTCGAAGTGGATGCTTGCATACTGAGAGTATTCCAACAATCTTCCTATGCCGATTTCCACGCTAACGTTATGCTCGGGTGCGAAGTAGCTCACGTTGGGAAGGGTTAGCGTTTTTGTGCCGTCGATGGTGTAGTAGCCGTATTCCTCACCGTCGAAATAAATACCGACTGTGGTAAGGTTTGCTGGATTCCCTAGGTAGTCGGTCACGTTGAACATCACGTTTACTGGTGGGTAGACGAAAATTTCTGTCGTCTCGCTAACTCTTTGCTGGGCTTCGTCTTCTACGGTAACGTTAAGGATGTATTTTCCAGCAGAGAGATTAGAAAGCGTGAGTTCCCAGCAATCGAGGCAGAAAGAAACGTTATAAGGCTCTCCTGTTAAAGGATCGTAAAGAGTAATCCCCTCCCAAGAAAACTCCGAAACGCTGTACCAAGTGGAGTTGCTTATGTTACCGATTGTATGTAAGCTAGTCTCACTATTGGTAGAGAGTTTGATTGTGGTCGCATCTTCTATTGCCATCGGATAACTTGGACTCATGGTTATTGAGTGGATTGAAGGTGGTTGTGTTACGTTTGCGAACAGCACTCTGGAAAGATTTCCACATGCAGTTTTGAGCGTTACTGTATAGTTGCCGTAGTGATGAGGAGAAAAGGTAAGGGTCGAGTAGTCCATCAGAATCTCAACCCTCCATCCGCTTCGGTTGATGACCAACAACCCACCCGCACCGCTCGCGTTTGCGATAGCCTCGCTATGCACGGGAACTGTTTGGTTGAGGGAAAGGCTTAATGAAACTAGCTGAACGCTTGTTTTGTTCTCACTGTTGAGGTAAAAGTTCGTTCCATCAAACCTTACCGAAAAGTTTACCGTACCTTCGCTACACGGTAGGGAATCCTCCCCAACGATTTCATAACGACCTTCTTCGCTCGCATCTTCTCCGATGAAACTTTCGTTGGCGTAACCTTCAACCCTTATACCATTGAGAGCCTCCCCATCTTCCAATATCTCTCCTTTTAGAATGGGCTTACTGCCAACGAGGAACTTATCAGAAACGAAAAACCTCAACGAAACGTTTCTCGCCAGAATTGCGGCTGGTAAGAAGGTATAGTTGACTTCGTTTCCGTTAACGTCGCTCGCAACGAGCTTCAGGTCTATGCGATCCACGCTTGAGTTCGTAACGGTAACGTTAGCCTCGTAAATTCCGTTAACTTCTCTTACCGGCCTTTCAATCCACTGCTCGCTACCGTTCCTGAAGTACATCCTTACTTCCCTCATCCCGAAATCATCGCTGAGGTTGGCCTTGACGACGAAAGATACGTTGTACAAGAAGTAGGGTTTGAAATCTATCTTGTTGAGACGTGGTGGGTTGACGTCTTTGGCTGGGAGAGTAAAGTTTGCGGTTATCAAAACAAAGTTTTCTACGGGGTATCCGGTGGGTATGGTTACGTTAACGAAAAAGGTTCCGTTGGTAGTGTTGTAACTGAACTCGTCCCATAGCTCTGGTTCGCTCTCGTTGTAGACGAGCTTACTACCATTGTAAATTTTGAGCGTGGGAGATAGAGGAAAGGAGTAGAAAAAGGTATTCAACCCGTAGCCACGAAGAAGCAAACGGCCTTTCAGCTGTATGGTTTCGTTGGAGTTGTTGAAATAGGACGGCTGGTAGGGATAGGTTCCGAAGTAGAATCGCTGAGGAGACTGTGGCATTTCTAGGATTTCTCTGATGAAAGTAAACGCTTCAGATTGGTCAAAAGTCTCGAGAAGGTAAAAAAACTGCGGATCGTTGACCACGAACGACCTGTTCGTTGGTATGACGACGTCATAACCAACGGAAAATTTGATTGGGGTAAGGGGTGAAGTAAAGAAAGTGAAGTACAGGAATGGATGGGAAGATATTAACGGGAGAAAGTTCGGATAGTTAAAACTTAGGTTGTAGGTTAAGAGGGAAGGCTCGTCGAAGGTAAGCTCCAAACTTCCCGTAACGTTGTCCAATACCCAGCCGATGCCGTAGTGCTTCTCGGCTAGGTTTATATTTTCGTAGTATCCAGGCCACTCGCAAACCACCGAAGTTTGGTTACAGTATCCAGCTTCCTTTACACCCAAGTAAGATAGCGTGACGTTATAATCCACGGGATTATCGGTGAAGTTGCTTACGTATACACTTTGGTTGCCCACCCACGGAAAATCAGCAAAGGAAACCGTGAAGCTGCAGAACCAACAGACCTTGTTACCGACTGTTAAGTCGAACCTGAAAAGATGGAAAGATTCACCTTTAGAAGATTCACCCTGGAGCGTTATCAAGCTGGAATTGGAAGCGTTCAAAACTACGGTCTTAGAAGAGAGTGGTGGTACCTCTGCTTTTTTCAACAAGATGAAAGGGGAAGTAAGTTTGTTTGCCGGCACGTTCCAACCGTTAAAGACAGTAACGATCGTGAGGTTACCTGGGGTAGCTAAGCCAGTAGCGTTTCCGAAACCTCCCCAAGAGATGTCAGGAAGCCTGTACCCGCTTTCGTTGAAGACCATTATGATATCGAAATAGGAGGGTTGGTTTGAAGCGTCGTACACCTTAACCGTGAGTTTCGAAAGGATGGTGAAGCTGAAGGGTACCCTGTACGTTCTATCTCTAGTTTTTACGCTCACGTACCCGCTGAAAAAACCGTAAGGATCCTGTAGCAACGCTCGTGGGTTCTCGATACTCAGGTTGAGGGTTGCGCTTTCACCAGGGTTTAGCCTTAGGAAGGTTGCGTTTATCTTCATCACATCGTAATTCTTCCCCAGGAGGCTAGTAGCGTTTCCTACTTCCAAAGTTAAGTTCAGGGGCTGGGAGATCACGTTCTTAACTCTGAAAACGGCAGAAGAGTTTCCGACCGTGAAGAATATCGCTGATGGGTAGACGATTATCTCTGGTTCTAGGGCTGTGGTCACGTTTACCCTACCACCACCCTGGGAAAACGCCGAATAACCCAAATCCTTTGCCGTGGTTACCAAGGCTGACTTGATTTCTTCCGGACCCCAATCTGGGTGTGCTTGTAAGAGCAGAGCAGCCATACCGCTAACGTGAGGAGTTGCCATCGAAGTACCAGCAAACTGAACGTGCTTATCGTCTAAACAAGGGTAGTAATAAGGGTGTTCTCCGCTCGGAAATATGGAATCGTACCTAGCTGCGCAGATTATCGCTCCAGGCGCTACGACTTCTGGCTTCACCATTACGTAAATATCATTGCTGACAGTCCCTATCGCCGGTCCTTTGGAGCTGAAGTTAGCTAACTCATCAACTCTAGGGTTTCCGTCTCCCCAAAAGTCACAGTAAACTTTCCCGTCGTCTCCGCATCTTCCGCAGGGTGTATAGCTTCCTGGCTCGCAGTCCCACCAAAACGCTTCGTAATCTTTCTTGTAGCTAGCACCAACCGTAATCACGTTCTTAGCGCATCCTGGAGCACCGATGGTTCCGTAGCCGTCTTGCCCCTCGTTCCCTGCCGCAACCACCACAACCTTCCCGCTTTCTACCACGTTGTCAACGACTTGCGAGATTACAAAGTCGTAGCAATCTTTCACATACCAGTAAGAAATTCCGAGGCTCAGCGAGATTACATCAGCTCCGTCCTCGACTGCTTTTTCTATACCTGCTATAACCCACGATTCCATCCCGCTCCCAGCAGCATTCAGCACTTTGTACGCGAGGATTTTTGCATCAGGAGCGACACCCTTCAAAGTTCCGTTTCCCGCCGCTATCGCTGCGACGTGCGTTCCGTGACCGTTATCATCCATGGGATCGTTATCCTCGTTAACAAAATCGTAACCGCCTATCACCTTACAACCCTCTCCCAAACAACCTCCTAGGTCAGGGTGCGTGTAGTCAACGCCTGTATCGACGATTGCTATCGTAACGCCTTTCCCTGTGATTCCGTTTTTCCAAGCTTCGGAAGCTGTTATCAAAGGTACGGAATCCTGCAGCATCGCCTTAACTTCCCTATCTTCCCAGACTTTCTTCACGTAAGGAAGGGCCTCCACCTTCTTCACCTCGCCTTCAGTAGCGGTAATCGAGACCCCGTTGAAGACTCGAACGAACTCTCTGCCGATAGAACCGTTCTTGAGGATCTTACCAATATCACCCCTGGCCCTAGCATGCGTGCATTCAAGCTTTTTCTCGTAGAGCTTAAGCTCAGCTTCCACCCTAGCTTTTAGACTTGCCACTTCATTCTCTAGCTTCCGAAGTTTTCGCGCAACTTCTACCGTTCCTACCCCGGTTTCCAGGCGACTTTGCAAAACCTCCTTAAGGCGTATCCACTCCTTTTCTTTTTCCTTTACCTTCAACTTTTTCTCAAGCTCCAACCTCTTGAGCAGAATAGGTTCCTCCTTAAATTCCACTATGTAGCTCTCGATAGCAGCTCCGTTTTTGTGAGCAGGCTTTCCCACACGCGAAAAAGAGCCGTTTATGTCAAGCACATACTCATCACCCTGGAGGTCTCTGAGCATGAGGTAACTCCATGACGTCGGTTTTTGGAGCGGTAGGTAGCTCGTAAAAAGTCTCCTACCACTGTAGACGCCGCTAACTTTCAATGTGCTCTTTCCTGAAAGCTGAAAATATATGGTAAAGTCGGTGGGCTCAACTTTCTTTTCTGTAAGAATCCCTGCCTTTGTTACTTCCTCCCCACATTCCGAGCCCAGGGGAAACTTCGCTCGAGGGAGCTCGGTGTTAGCTAGTCCTGTAGAAAAAATGTTAGTAGAATAGAGGGAAAGAAGGAAAAGTAAGACAAAAATCATCGTTGTTACGAAAGCTCGCTCAACCTTCTCCCTACCGATGAAGCTTTTTACCGCAACCATATCACAATAATTTTAACTGAGTTTATAATTAACTCGATGCCATGGTGTAAGAATTTCGTCTTTGTCCGAATCGCCATCGTAGTAAAGTGAGTACAATTCGAGGAGACGCTTTGCCGCGCCCGAAGAACATCGCCAAAAAGTGTGAGGAAGTGGTCTTGTAAAGTTTTCAGGAATCAGAATACGGTTGAGTAAGAGGATTCCGAGTAGGGAAAGTATTTTTGGAGGGTTAACCTAGCCGGTTGGAATACTCTGAGATTAAAGGTTATCCTGTTCAGCGATGCATACTACGTCCAACTTCTCCGCTCGGAGGTATTGGGGTAGGAGGATGCGTCCCACTATGTACGGAACTTCTTCAAAACCCCAAAGGTCACGCTGGACCTTGTACGTCCGAAAACCCATCTTTTCTACGAGGATCCTTTGGAGAAGTTTGCTCACAGCTAGGGTTGAAAACCTTTCGAAACCCTCCCTCCTGGCCTCGTCTATCAAAACTTCGCACAGCCAGGTCCCCAGACCCTTACCACGCTCTTCGGGGTGGACAGCTATCGACTCGAGGTAAAAGGTATTCCGCTTCCCAAACTCCTCGTCTTCCTCTAGCCTATCCCCGCCGTCCTTATCCTCACGGTACTCCTCCAACAACCCTCCCATGGCATACCCTACTATTCCCCTTTCCCCGTAGACTACCAAGAAGATGCTCCCTTCCCTCCCCAGCGTCCTCAAAAAGTCTTCCTCTTTCTGCCGTTGACGCTCGTCGAAGGAACTCTCCTCCACCTCTAGGACTTCACTAGAAATTTCTTCCCAGTCCTCGGAGAAAACCCTGAAGATACGGTAGAGTTTTTCTTCGAACGATTTTTCCGCCAACAACCTCATGTTATAACTTTAAACCAAAAATTTTTAAACCATAGTCGAAAGGCGATGGGGTTTGGGTTGACCGCTCCCTCGCCGACAGAAACGGTAAAGAGCGTATTTCAGTTATACTTCTTAAAACCAAGCTGTTTGGCGACTTCCCTAATACACTGCCTGCAGTAATAAAGGCCGTACTTCCTTATCACCCCTCCGTGCCTCCCGCAGCGCCTACACCTTACTACTCCCTTTCCGAACTTCCTTTCCTTTTTCTGGGACATACACAAATAGTTGGATTCGACGAAAACTTAAAGGTTAACGCTTCCTTTCGATTTCCCCTCCCAGTTACACACCACCCACTCGAAAGAGGAAAAGTTCTCATCAACCTCTAGAAGTAAAAACGGCATCACTCGCGATTCGTTGACGAGAGCTCTTTTAGACCCAGCATTCACCACCAAAGTATCGCAAGCAAAGCTACTCCCGAGCCCTCGTGGACGTGCCCGCAAATCACCAGCTTAAACCTGCTTCTTTCTACGAAATCCCTTATCGCTCCCAACCCTACGTGAGCTTTCTTGCAACGCTCTCGTAAGGGAGAGCAAGGATAGACTCCGCCGGCCTTCTCTTTGAAGAAGGCCACGTCGGGAAAGTTACCAGTTAGAAGTTTAGCGCCTCAAAGGCCTCATTTCTATGGCGTGAGCTCTTTAAACCCGGTATACTTCCACAGGGCCTTCGGAACCTTTACGGTTCCGTCCGCCTGCTGGTATTGCTCGACTATCGCGACTATGACTCTACTCGTAGCTAGGGCTGTGTTGTTCAGCGTATGCACGAAACCCTTCACGGGCTTTCCGGGACCTTCTCTGTACCTTACGTTTAGCCTCCTAGCTTGGTAATCTGTGCAGTTCGAGTTCGAACCAGTTTCCCTGAATTTTCCGTCCGCCATCCAGCATTCTATATCGTACTTCTTCGCGGCAAAATCCCCTATGTCGCCCGTGCAAACGTTGACCACTCGATAATGCAACCCCAGCATTTGATAAAGCTTCTCTGCATTTTCCTGCAATTTTTCGTGCCACTCCCAGGATTCTTCCGGCAAGCAGAACACAAACTGCTCGACCTTGTTGAACTGGTGAACCCTGAACAAGCCCTTCGTGTACTTACCGTGAGCTCCGACCTCCTTCCTAAAGCAAGGACTTATTCCGGCGAGCGCCAACGGCAAATCGTCCTTGTCGAAAACTTCGTTCATGAACATCGCCGCTAACGGATGCTCTGCCGTAGCTATGAGGTAAAGGTCCTCGCCTTCGATACGATAGATTTGCTCTTCGAAAAACTCAAAGTCCGTAGCTCCGACGTAAGCTTCCCTCCTCATCATGAACGGAGGCTCTACGACCAAAAAACCCCTTCCTTGCAAGAAGTCCAACGCGAACCTTTGGATTGCAAGGTCGAGAATGACGAGCTTTCCCTTCATGTAATAAAACTGGTGGCCGGCGACCTTAGCTCCCCTCTCGAAATCTATCAACCCAAGGTTCTTCAAAATGGTTAGGTGGTCCTTGGGTTCGAAATCGAAGTCTGGTGGCTTTCCCCACCTCCTTACCTCGACGTTATCGCTCTCGTCCTTTCCGAAGGGTACGGAATCGTGTAGAAGGTTAGGGAGTTTCATCAACAGTTCCTTCTGCCTTTTCCTAAGTAGCTTTTCCCTTTCCTCAAGTTCCTTGAGTTTCTTATCAATTTCCCTCGCCCTTTCAAGGACTCCCGAAAAATCTTCCCCCTTTTTTTTCAACTCGGCTATTCTCGCCGTTAGCTTGTTCCTCTCGCTCCTCAGCTCGTTGAGCTGCGTGAGGACGCTCCTCCATTCCTTATCGACATTCAATAGCTCGTCGAACATTTCCAAGTACTCTGGCTTTTGCCTCCTTTCTAAGTTCTTTCTGACAAACTCAGGATTTTCTCTTATGAGCTTTATGTCGAGCATAATAATTCTTAGTAAGGAGAAAAATTTAAAACAATTGCAAGGGAAGAGAGAGAACAAGAGGTATAAACACAGTGCACACGTTCTCTAAAGAATTTCAACTTCCTTTATTTTACTGAAATTTTGACGTTCCTGATGAAGATCTTCACACCGATTGTGTAGGCGGTAGCAACTGTAAACAATCTGGTGAGGAAACCTATACTTTCTCCTAAAATCAGCCGCCACCCTGAGAATTTCGTTACTCAGATTAATTTTTCCAAATCTTTGAAAGGAGTTGCACGACCTTTTTTCTTAGATTCCAATCAATTACGGATTGCTTCCCTTGCAGCTATACTCAACGAACCCTTGTATACCCAAACCTTCTCATAACCTCTTCTTTATTTTTTCAAAATCTCATCTTCTATGCTTTATCTCCTAATCTCCTGGAACACTTCCTCCTCATCGCCACCGTCTGAATATTGTGTACAACCACATCAACAGCTTATACCACCAACTGTATTTCTTTTTACCACCGCTCAGTATCCACTCGTGGCACTCTCGCCATCCGTTCAATGGGTCTCTAAAACCGTAATCGTAACACTTCTCTACACTGTACTTTACTACACCCAAACCATGCAATGCGTTCAACAACTCATGACTCATCCTCTGGCTCAACCTGTACCTCCACTGCCAGCCGATGGGCAAAAAACAATCCCATAAGTCATAAGGTATTGAACACAGCCATCCGTCCTTCACCCCAAAATCTGGCCCCCACGTTCCACCCCCGTAGCATGTTTTCTTACCCTTCGCCTTCCATAATATCACGTAGATATCATACTTGTCTGGGGGGTGGTTTTCATACTCCTTTACATCGCCCCCACACACAAACCAGCAGTCCATCTTTTCACCCCAATAGGATGGCTTGATATCTCGCGTTACTGTCAGCATCTTCCATCCAACATCTAAGTATTTATCGAACAACTTCTGCACTTCACGTATCGATTTGAACACTCGCTTATCTATTTTCCCGCCGAACACCGCGAAGCACACTTTAACATCTTCCACTTTCACACCTCTCTTGATATTTATTCATCACCCTCGATCACTTAACCTTTATATACAACTCTCTAACGTAACACCCTCGCGATGTAGATAGAATGCTTCGTCCTAACGATCCTCGCCTTAACAACATCGCCTTTCCTAACTTCTCCATGAAAATCTACCAGCGTTACGCTTCTATCCCTAGCAACCCCTATCGCTTCCCCCTCCATCCACCCTTCGCAAGCCAACGTTACGCGAACTTTTTCACCGAGCCTGAAGACTTGAGGAACGCTCCTAACCTTTCTCGTCTGAAAATCCGCCGGGGAAAGCTTAAGCTTGACCGAGAATTCCCTTTCCCATTCTCCCAGCTTCTTGTAAAAAACTCTCCACGTAAGAGGCTTTACTCCCGGCATTTTCCTGCCGAACTTGTGGACCTCGTACTTCTGAATGCCTAGACAAGGCCATTTCCTGTTGGTGCAGTTCCTCTTGGCCCACTCGATTATTTTTGGTATTTCATCATCGTTAACTCCAGGTATCCACACCGGAGTCACTATCGCTTCCAAGCAAGTGTCTTTCCAAGCGAACTCTACGGCTTCGACGACGCGGCTCAAGTCGTAGCTTTCGCAACCCGCCAATTCTCTAGCCTTCTCCTGATTTAACGCGTGGACGGAAACGTTAATCCTATCGACCCCTACTTCTTCGAGCTCTCTAAGTTTTTCTCGGGTGAGGAAAGTTCCGTTGGTTTCCACGGCAAGCGTAGCGACTTCCTTTATCTCCTTTATTTGTTGGAGCAAGTCCAAAAGTTTGGGATGGGTAAATGGTTCGCCCACCGAGTCTACGAAAGCGTGGACCTTACATTTCTTTACCTTTACTACTTCCTTCAACCACTCTACTAAGTACCACGGCTCAACGACGTACTCGCAAATCCTGTAGTTAGAATTCGGGCCCGCGTCTGTAGAGCAAAAGGGGCAAGAAAGGTTGCAGACCGTCGTTGGCCTTATCTGGAGCGTGTTCGTTCCCCTATCGATGATCCCGATTTGAACCAACCCTATCAACGGAACTTCCGCGTCCTTCGGAATCCTTACAAGCTTCTTACCTCTCATCTCCTTCGCCATGCAACGTTCCTCTTTCTTTCCTCCCCTTCAGCTTCTTCAAGTTTTCTTTCGCTACTTTTTCCAAGTCGAGCCCGAGCTCGTAGGCGAGCATAGCCACGTACCACAGAACGTCGCCCAACTCTTTCGCTATCGCTCGCTTGAGATGTTGCGTTACCTTACCCTTTTCATCGCGGAGAATTTTCTTAACCTTTTCGACGACCTCCCCGGCTTCTCCTGCCAGGCCCAAAGCCGGATAAACGAAATTCTTACCCACGTTAGGATAGATTGCGGTAGTCCTAGCGAGTTCCTGGTACTCTCTAAAAGTCAGCCCTACCTTACTCATCCTCATGAGAAAAATTGTTCTTCACACCGATTCTTAAAGATTTTTCCGTAGTCGATAATCACTTTACTACCACTTCCTCTAGCAACTTTTCCACGAGCCTTATACATTCCTCGGCTTTTTTTATAGCTTTATCGGCTTCTGCTTTTCTATACTTTCCGACAGGATTCCATACCTTCCCTCCTTTCTTCATGGGGTATCTTGGCTTTAACCAGTATCTTTCGAGTTCAAAGATATTCTTCCTCAACCTCTCCACCATCCTCTCTTCCTTTCTGGGAGTTGTGAAGCAACCTTGACTAAAAGCTCGCTTACGATATGCTCTGGCGTAAAACTTTCCGTAGAGTATCAACAGAGCTTTCGTAGCCTTTTCGGCGGCTTGCTGAGCAAAGTAGAGAGCGTTCGCGATAATTCCGTTACTAACCAATATTTATGTCTTTAACCACCCCTCACCACCCTATAAACCTTGCCCCCTTTGTATACGATTTCCTTTCCGCTCAACCTGTTAGTCAGAGCTGGTAACCATTTGTAAAAAAAGTTTTCCCCGTAAATAACTTTGTAACCCATGAGGTACATACCGACGAGGGTCGGGGATTTTTCTACCAAGTTCTCCACGAATTCTCTCGGCGTGAGTTGGCTTTTCTTTCCGTAGCAAAGAGCCGAACTTAACGACGCGTACCAACGCTTTACCGAACTTACTTTTGAAGAGGTTTAAGATTTTTGCGTCGTCCATGCTTTTAATTTTTTGGATTTTAAGTTTAATAGTTGACGACGTTACTGCCTACAAACCATCCTTAACCTTCCTAGTCTCCCGAACTCCAAGATTCCGACATCTCTATCCACACCGACCACCTCGAAGTTCTCCAGCGAAACTTTCTTCAACACAGGAGAAAGAAGCTCTTCCTCCGTTACGAGGTTCATCTCAGTACCGTAACTTAGGGTAGAGAATGCCGGGAGAAGCAAGAGATAGCAATCCTTCGAAACCTTTCCGAACAAGAAGCACTTCACGGCTTCCTTACCACCGACTTCGTCGAACATCGCAACCACGGGATGCTCGTGCGCTACCGTTATAACCTTTGCATCAATCGCTCTTAAGCTAAATTCCTTGTGTCCGTGGGTAAAGTAGTATCCGTCTATCTTAATCTCATCATGCAGCTCAACGCCGACCCTAGAGGTAACGTAGTAAATGTAGTTGTCGTGGTTTCCTTTGACGACGATCACCCTCTCGAAATTTTCCTTCAAAAACTTCAGCATCTCGGAAACTTCCTTAAACTCATGGTAGCTCGTTTCGCTGAACTCGTGCTTCACGTCTCCGTCGATTATGATGGTGCTTGCGTTAATTACGGAGAGTGCTTCATTCAGCATTTCCGCCTCTTCTTCGAACTGGGTCTTTGGAATCATCACCCCTTGCTCCGCAGCGATACCCTCGTAACCAAGGTGGAGGTCCGCGATGACCAAAGCGTCTATTTCCTTGAAGTAAGCCATAGGAAGGTTCTTCACGACGTAAACTTCGTCGAAAAGTTTGTGTAAATCCTTTTTCATGATTTCCAATTTTCGAGAGAGAAAATAAAAAATCCTTGCCAGTTTTTCGTGGAGTGGGCCCACTGGGATTTGAACCCAGGCGTGAGGGTCCGAAGCCTTCTAGGGGCAACAACCTCTCCAGGCTATCCTGGCTACCTCATGGGCCCATCAACCACTCATCATCGAACTATTCTCAATTGTTTTTTATTTAAGTTATTTAAGTTTTTGACTATTTTTAATTGTTTTCATTGATGCTTTGAGAGGTAGAAGAAAATGCACGAAAGAGTTGGAAAGGCGATAACAGTTCTTTTTGTTTGCCTCCTTTTCATGGTATTCACATTCTTCAACCTCGGCGGTTCGTTCCCCTCAGTTTATCATTTAATTACCGAGATTTTTACACCTACCGGAGAGCCGATCGCAACTCCAGACGGGAAAATAAATTCGAGTCACATTAAAATTGTTAGTGATCTGGACATGAGAGGTCATGCGATAAAGAATGTTGGAGAATTATGTATTGGGGGAGAGTGTAAGAAAGAATGGCCTAAAACTCACTATGTTAATTACCACTCAGAGTATTACTTACCTTTAACCCAAAGTAGCGATCGTTTAATTCTTCGAGAAGATGTTTCTCCCGTTGAGGTGGTTAGGGGCACTGTGTTTAGAGGTGTAGTTTATGATGGAACCGGAGTATTTTACTTTGGAGACCTTTCAGAACGTATAAATTTAGCTGAAAAACTACAGAGCAGTAAAGCTTTTAAAACTTCTAACATTTATGATGCGGATTTGTCCACTTACGCCTATTCACAGGAATGTAATGGTAGGTACAACACCGTCGTAGCTCAATGGGATTTGGGTGGCGTATATGATGGATGGATATATGCTAAAGTCTCTGCCGTAACCATTACTGGAGATTTTTCCTCTACTGGTGTATATATTCAGGTAAGTAGAGATGGCTTAAATTGGGAAACCGTAGCAAGTCATTGGAAGAGAGGGGATGGAGCTACCTCTGGAAATCCAGAAAGTGTGAAATATTTATCAGTTCGTTACATTCGTTGGTTAATGTCATGTTTCTGTTGGGCAAGAAGTTCTCCTAAGACATGTTATACGAAAGTATACGAAATAGACTTCATACCCGGGAATAACTATTCCGTACCTTATTACAAGGATGTTAAGGTCACAAATCCATCCACTAAGGTGCCTTTAGCATTCTTTTATGACGGCTCGTCTGCTATTAGTTATTCTGTGTTTAAACTAGTTCCCACCATTCCAACAACTTGTGACCCAAGGCCTTACTATTGTGATAAAGATAGGGATGGTCACGTGAGCAGGGCCCCTTACGGAACTTCCACAGTCTGTTTAGAAGATTTCTTGCCTACTGGCTGTACGTTCATTCGAGGAGACGACTGCGACGACACCAACCGTAACGTTCATCCAGGAGCTCACGGTCCTTGTGGAAGTGCCGATGGAATAGATAACGATTGCGACGGTAGTGTGGATGAGGACGGAATACCCTGCGTTTACGGAGATTATCGTGTGTATAAGTTTGCGTGGGCTGGGGAAACTTGTGCGGGTATTTGCAGCGAGAAAGGATACACTGGTTGCAAACTGGGTGCTTATCTATGGAAATGTTACAGCGACGACCACTGTCAAAGTCACTTAGGGGATACGGATTTTTTTGACGCTACTTTATACACTGACACATTTGGGTGTAACGACCAAATTTCCGGGTTTGGCATTTGTGGCCCGATAGGTAGTTTTGGTAAAGCCTGTTCGAAGTACAGCGGCGCCATTTCCTACCAATACAACGGTGTAGTATGTGTTTGTGGATATTCTTCCTTCACCAAGGATTAAATATGCCCCCAGTGGGATTCGAACCCACGACCCACGGCTTAGAAGGCCGTCGCTCTGTCCTGGCTGAGCTATGGGGGCAGCATCAAAAATTATTTTCGTCCAAAACTAAAATTTCTTTCCATGGAAAGTAGCTACGCGCTTACGGAAGAAGGTAAAAAATACCTTCGAGAAGGCTTGCCTGAGAGGAATTTACTAGATTTCCTAAAATCGAGAGGAGGGGAGGCTTCTTTGGAAGAAGCTAAGCAACATGTTGAAAACCTTTCCATCGCTCTACAGTGGTGCTTGAAAAGGGGTTGGGTAAAGTTAGAAAACGAGACGATAAAGCTGCTCCGCTGCCCAGAGGAAATTCCAGAAGAAAAAGCCCTCGAAATCGTTGCTGAAGGGGGAAAGCCAGGGGATGAGTCGTTGAAAACGCTATTTTTCAGGAAGCTGGTTAAGAAAGTTAAGGTAGGTGCCGAGAAGCTTAAAGAGCTTGAGGGTAAGGAAATCACCCACCTTACTCCAGAACTCATAAAGCTTAGGTTGTGGAGAAAAGTAAGGTTCAAGCCCTACAACGTCGAGGTTCCTGGAAGGAGAATATTCCCTGGCAAAAGACACCCTTACCTAAAGTTTCTCTCGGAGGTAAGGAGAAAACTCGTGGAGTTGGGTTTCGAGGAGATGGAAGGTCCTGTTATAGAGACTGAGTTTTGGAATTACGACGCGCTCTTCCAACCCCAGGACCATCCCGCCAGGGATTGGTGGGATACTTACCAGCTGAAGTTCCCGAAGTACGGAGATTTACCCGAGGTCGTGGCTGAAAGGGTGAAGGAAGCTCACGAGAAGGGTGTCGCCGGTAGCAAGGGTTGGGGCTACAGATGGGACCCAAGGAAGGCGATGCAACTCATGCCGAGAGCGCACGGAACATGCCTTTCGGCGAGGACGCTGGTAAAGGGTCCGAAAATTCCGGGAAAGTATTTTGCGATAGTGCGTTGCTACAGACCTGATGTTATAGATGCTACTCACGGCGTAGAGTTCAATCAGGTTGAGGGAATAGTCCTGGGTGAGGGCTTGAGCTTCAGAGAGCTGCTCGGAATCCTTAAAACATTTGCTGAAGAGATAGCGAACGCCGAGAAAGTCAAGTTCATCCCAGATTACTATCCGTTTACGGAACCCTCGGTCCAACTTTCTGCGAAGCACCCTGAGCTTGGGTGGATGGAATTCGGAGGTGCCGGAATCTTCAGGGAGGAGGTAACGATTCCCCTGGGAGTAAACGTTCCTGTGCTGGCGTGGGGTTTGGGCATCGACAGGCTTGCCATGTTCAAGCTCGGTATAAGCGATATCCGTGAGCTCTTCACGAGAAACTTGGAATGGCTTAGGAATTTCCCGGTTTCTAAGACAAGCCTCTGAAATTCTCTACAATTTGCCTGTTCTCCGCCAGTGCCAACGCGCCGTAAAGGCAAGCTTCGTCGCCCAGCGAAGTCATCTCCAGCCTGAAGTCTTTGACGAAGCTATGCTTCTTCAAGTGCCTCTTTATCGATGGTAGCAACACGTCTTGGTTGTTGACGGCAACGCTTCCTCCGAGGATAATTACCTCGGGATCGAAGATGGAGGCGACGTTGCCTATCCCTATTGAGTTGAACTTTCCAACCATTTCCGCTATCCACCTGAAGAACCTGATTCCAGCCCTTGCACCTTCGAAGACTTTCTTCGCATCGATTTTCGAGGAGGGTTTTACCAAAGAAGTTTCTCCCAACAGCTTAGCGTAGAATTTAACTAGCTTCGGTATTCCTACTCCCGAGCAGTAGGCTTCCCAGTGCCCGTAGCCACCGCAGTTGCACTTTATTTTTAGCTCGTGGTCGACGACCGTGTGACCTATCTCCACAGCATTCCCACGCTTGCCCAGTAGCAACTTTCCGTTCACTATAGCACCGCCTCCTATTCCGGTGCTCATCGTAACGTAAACCAAATTATCGCAACCCTTGACTACTCTTCCGTAGAACCTTTCTCCTAGGACGGCAGCGTTGCAATCGTTTATGAGCAACACCTCAGTCTTATACTTTCGCTTCAGCATTTTGACTATCTCGAAGTTTTTGATACGGAGGTTGGGGGTGCGGAGGATGATTCCCCTCCTCATATCCAGAGGTCCTACGGAAGAAATTGAAATGGCCCCAAGCTTCCTGCCGAACTCTTTCTTCATGCTCGTGATTATCCTGAAAAGCTGCGACTTTAGCTCGTCGTTGGTCTTGGAAGTCCTTTCCTTCACTTTCTTCAAGAATTCTCCTTCGGAATAGCACGCCGCCCTGAGCCAAGTCGCCCCTATGTCGAGGAGCAGCAACATCGCTAGAACTTAACGCCTTTATAAACTTAAAGTTTCCACAACCTCAAGTTATTTCGGTGAGGAAGTGCCGACGATAGAATTTTCGCTGGAGGATTTTTACAGGCTCTTCGGAAGGGAGGTCTCTGAAGAGGAGTTGGAGGAATTGTTGCCTTTCGCGAAGGGTGAGCTGGAAGGAATCGAAGGAGAAAAGGTTAAGGTCGAGATTAAGGACACGAATCGTCCAGACCTTTGGTCAGTCGAAGGTATCGCGAGAGAGCTCAGAGCCAGGGTTGGTATGGAGAAAGGAATTCCTCGCTACCAAGTTAGCGATGCTGGAGTAAGGGTAGAAGTTGACGAGAAGGTTATGAGCATAAGGCCAGCGATAGCCTGCGCAATCGTTAAGGGTATCGACGTTGACGATGATGTTTTGTCGCAGCTCATCCAGCTTCAGGAGAAAATCGCCATTACGCTAGGAAGAAGGAGGAGGGAGGTCGCGATAGGAGTTTACGACTTCGATAGAATCTCTCCTCCAATCAAATATACAACCGTAGCCCCAGACGGGATAAAGTTCGTTCCTTTGGATTTCGAGGAGGAAATGACTCCTCGCGAAATCCTGGAAAAACATCCTAAAGGAATCGAGTACGGACACATCATAAAACACGAGAGCGAATACCCCCTGCTGGTAGATTCGAAAGGAAACGTGCTCTCGCTACCGCCGATAATAAACTCAGCCTACGTCGGAAAAGTCGATTATACCACGAGAAACGTTTTCGTCGAAGCGACGGGGTTCAGGGAAGCCTTGCTGTCGTTAGCGGTGAACGTCATGGCAACGGCTCTCGCAGAACGTGGAGGAAGGATAGAAAGCGTTACCGTCGTTTACCCAGAGGGAAGGAGAGTAGTAACGCCTTGCTTAGAACCTCAGGAAACGAGTGTAGAGTTGGATTACGTAAGGAAGGTTTCCGGGATCGACTTTTCAACGGAAGAAATTCTCGAAAACCTTGAAAAAGCTAGGTATGAAATAGTGGAGGTTGTCGGAAACAAAGTAAGGTTAAGATATCCTGCTTACAGGAGGGATATCCTGCACCCTAGGGATGTGGTCGAAGATGTTATAATCTCTTTCGGTTATCACAACATTGAGCCAGCTCTACCCATGTTTTTTACTAGGGGTAAAGCTTCTAGGAAAAGCGCCATCGTGGAAAAAGTTGAAGAGATAATGCTCGGCCTCGGTTTTCAGCAAATCCTTTCCTACAACCTCACCAGCAAGGAAAACCTCTTCGATAAGATGTGTTTGGAACAAACTCAAGTAGTGGAGTTAGAGAATCCAGTATCGCTGAGATGGTGCGTGTTCAGAAATTCGCTACTCCCATGCTTATTGGAATTCCTCGCTTCGAACAAACACGTGGAATATCCGCAAAGAATTTTTGAAGTCGGAGACGTTTTCGAGGTCGACGAAAGCTTGGAGACAAGGGTTAGGGATAGGCTTTCTCTAGCTTGCTGCATTTCCGACTCGAAAGTAGGTTACGAGGAAATTGCCTCGGTGCTTCACTCTTTCTTCGGAGAGCTCGGAAAGGATTACCAGCTCAAAACCACGAGTCATAAAAGCTTCATCGACGGAAGGGTTGCGAAAGTGCTCGTGAACGGAAAAGAGGTCGGGGTCGTCGGAGAAATATCTCCACACGTCTTAGAAAAATGGAAGCTCGAAAAGCCAGTGGCGGCTTTCGAGCTTGACCTTGCTGGAATCATCGAGGTTTAGAAACCGAAGAATCTCGCTAGCCTTTTCAGGAAACCTTCCCTTTCTTCCCTGTATTCTCTTCCAGCAATCGTGCACGCGAGCTTCTTTATTTCTCTCGCCGCCGGAGAATCTGGCTTGTAAGACGTTATCGGAAGCTTCGCCGAAATGCTTCGTGGAACGTTCTCATCCTCAGGAATTTCCGCTAGCACGGGTACGCCCAAAATCTCTTCGATTTCCTCTTTCTCAAGACTTTTCTTATCCTTTACCCTGTTTACCACTACTCCCAGTACTCTTTTACCTTCTTCTTGGGCTATCCTTATGCTCTTCAACGCTTCCGTTAAGCTGGCGGTATCGGGGTTGGTGACGACCAGTACCTCGTCGCAAGCCTGAAGGGCTGCTAAAACTTCCTGCCCTAAACTCGCGGCACAATCCATGAGGATATAATCGGCTTTACCGAGCAAGCTCAGAGTTACTTCCGGTAACCTGCTTGGGTCAACCCTCCTTATCTTCCTTATGCTGAGGCTACCGGCCAAAAGCCTCATGCCAGCCGGATGTGAGTATAAGGCTTCCTCGACCTTAACCCTTCTCATGAGGACGTCGTGAATGGTCAACGGCACCAAATGCATCCCAAGGTACAACCCCAGGTTGGGAGTGGTAAGGTTTGCGTCGACGGCGATGGTGCTTTCACCCAACTCGGCAAGGGCAGCCGCAAGGTTGCTTGCCAAAGAAGTTTTTCCCACGCCACCCTTTCCGCTGAGGATCAATATCCTCCTAGTCAAAAGTTTCACCATAATTGTGTTGGTAGTTAAAGTTTTAAAGTTTTGTTTGCTACTTTATCATCTCAAGGTATTGCTCTCGTTAAAGTTTACGAGATTTTAGATAATACCGTTTTGATGCTAAAGATAAACAAATAATTTGTGGTGTAAAGATTTTTTCCTCACTAAGTTAAACCAGGAAACCATCGTACACGCTACTCTCACTAATCTCTCCAGCGACGTTAGTTTCCATCAGCTCCTTTATTTTCTTCATATCCCTAGTCTTTCCAAGAACCCACATCAGCTTTACCATCGCAACCTCAGGAGTCCAATCGCAGAGATGACCTATTACACCAGCTTCCTTCAGAAGCCTACCGGTGGTGTAGACGTTAAAGTTCAGCCTACCATAAATGGTTTGGGGCGCAAGCACTACGGGAACGCCAGAAGCGATTATCGATTTAATCGTCGGTAGCAGGGATTGCGCGAATTTATCCTCGAACGGATTCGTCGCCACGTGTCCAAGACCTGTGGCAGCGATAACTATACCGTCGTAAACCTCGGCATACCTTTCCAAAATCTCAGGTTTCATCCCAGGGTGAAAATAAACTATTCCAACGTTGGGGTTTAGCTCCGTATCTACCTTAACCTTCCTACCCTTATCCCTAACCCTGAAATCCTTCCTCAAGTACTCTACCTTTCTTTCCAAGTACCAAACTTTCGCGTAAGGTAAAACGTTTATCGAACGGAAAGCGTCCCTCCTGCTCGTGTGCATCTTCCTCACCTTCGTTCCCTGATGAACGTAGCAGAAGTCATCGCTACTGCTAGCGTGCATGCAAACGCAAACCTCGGCTACTTCGGAATTAGCGGCGAAGAATACTGAGGATAAGAGGTTCATCTCGTTATCGCTAGAACCCCTATCGCTCGACCTTTGAGCGCCGACCAACACTACCGGAACGGGAAGGTTTTGAAGCATGAAACTTAGAGCGGCGGAGGTATAATGCATTGTATCGGTTCCATGCATTAACACAACACCATCCACACCTTCTTCAATCTCTTTTACAACTTCCTCTGCAATTATTTTCCAATGCTGAGGAGTCATATCCTCTGATAAAAGGTCGAAAAGCTTTCTTCCCCTAATTTCTGCAACCTCTTTCAGCCTAGGGAAAGAAAACAGTAAATCTCCCGGGGAAAACGCTGGAAAGACAGCTCCGGTCTTGTATTCAACTCTACTAGCAATAGTCCCGCCGCATCCGAGGATGGATACGCAAGGCTTCTCTCCGCTAATTCCTCCCTCGATTTCCATGCTCTCGAACTCGATCGGCTTGCCTTTAGAAACCAGCTTGACCTCGTCACCCTCTTGCAGTTTAACTCCAACGTTATAACCGTTGTCGAGCTTGATAACTATCGCCTCCTTATCACCAAGGTCGATCCTAGGCATGAGGATTCCCCTAAGCTTGGTTCCATCCTTCCTGATTACCTCTATTTCGTCGCCGACTTCTATACCCTTCGAAGAAATTAGCTCCTCGATTTTTTTGGCATATGCCATATTTAGAAATTTTTTGAGCAGACTTTAAACTTTTTACTCGGAAATCCTTATCACCCTCTCCGGGGTTACGATGATGTCTACTTTCGAATCATGTTTTTCAGCAGGAACGCCATCCACCAACTGAATTTCGTGAACCGTGGTAGCTACCTTTATCCTTCCGAACTTCCGCGTAAGAATGGCCACTTCCCTATCTCCGTATCCACCGCCCTTCCCTAGTCTGTAGCCATTCTTGGGATCTACAGCAACGCATCCTATCACTATTAGCGAGGGTTTTGAAAAATCTTCTTCGAGGGTAAAGAATTTTCCAAGTTTCATCGCACCCCTAATCGTAGAAGCGAATCTCACTAGTTTAGGGTTTCTCAACCTTTTCCCATCCAACAGCACGAAGCCTCTCTTCAACCTCGGCGTCGCCATGATCAACGTTTTTCCTTCCTCCAGAGCAATTTCCCTCACCTTCGCTTGAGGAGAGTCTGGAGAAACAAATACAGTCGATGAAACTTTCCACTCTTCCAGATCGCTCAACTTTTTCGCCGCTAACTCAGCTCCGGCGAAGTTCGGAATCCTTCCTCTCGGAGGAGGGAATTTCGAGACACCCTTCTCTTCCATCAACTTCCAAACCCTTTCCCTAAGCTCTTGTTTAGCAAGCTTCACATCTTTCATGATAGGTAAAATGATTTTTTGATGAAATTATTCGTTGAGTAGTTTTTCACCAATCCAAGCTTCTCGTGGGAAAGGAGATTCCGCAAGCTTCCCCCGCTAATTCCTTGCGGTGAATTGCGTCTAATTTGCGGGGAAAATATTTAAATTTGCGACGCAAATTCTTATTGATGAAAATCTCCAAGATAATGGAACTGATAAAGAAGGGTGAGAGTCAAGAGATAGAATTCAAGAGTAAAGTGGACGGTTTAGGGAAAACCCTTTGCGCATTCCTTAACACGAACAACGGAATTGTACTAATCGGGATTAGTGAGGAGGGTAAAATTGTAGGCATTTCGAAGAAAGATGTAGAAAAAATCGAAAATATAATCGACGCGATCTACCCGAAAGTTAAGCTGAAGGTCGACCTCGTTAAAATAGATAACAAGACGGTAGCTGTGATCCTTGTAAAAAAGTCCGAAAGACTCCACACTTACGGTAACATAGCTTACGTTAGAGTGGGGACTTCGGAAAGAGCCTTGGGTATAGACGAGCTTTACGAGAGAGCAGGAGAAGCACTGTTAATAAAGTTTGACGAGATAACCAACGATTTAGCCTCCGTAAAAGACATCGATTTCGAGTTGGTAAAGAAATACTTGGAAGAAAGGGAAAGGGTAAGAAAGGTGAAAAGACCTCCAGTAACGAGCAAGAAAAAGATTTTCGAAATGTTGAGGATAACGGTTAGAGGAAAAGTTACGAATGGAGGAATTCTTTTCTTCTCCAAAAACCCTCAAAAATACTTCCCGCACGCTACCATCAGGATAGTAGAGTTAATTTCTTTGGAGGAGAGAAAGATCGTGGATGAAAAGACCGTCTCAGGCTCTTCATGGGAGATGTTTGAAAAGGCGTATGAAGAGGTCATGAGGAAGCTTAGGAAGTTCGTAAAAATAGTTGGGAAAAGGAGGGTAGAAGAATACGAAATTCCGGAAGAGATAGTGAGAGAAGCCTTGGCAAACGCGATCTGCCACAGGAACTACTTCGACAGCAGGGAGATTATAGTCTTCATCTATCCCGACAGGGTCGAATTCATAAACCCTGGAAGTTTTCCCCCAGGTACAAGCCCCGAGAATCCCGTCCACAAACCTAGGAATCCTCTCTTGGCACAGTATTTTTATGATGTCGGAATAATCGAAAAATACGGTAGCGGAATTTATGCGATGAAAAGGCTCGCGAGAGAAAGGGGGTTAGAGTTATTCTATCGATTAGAAGAAAATACAACTAAGCTTACTGTAAAGAGAAGGCTTCCCGAATTTTACGATGAAATTTCCTCTAAAATACTCTCGTTACTCCTTCAAAGACCGATGAAGAGTAGCGAGCTTTCAGAAGCCTTAAGCGTAAGCGAAGACACAGTCTTGCGAAGGCTTAAACGACTGATGAAGAAAGGACTGGTAAGGAGAGTTGGGAAAGGGAGGTCCACTTTCTATGAACTACATTCCGCAAGCTTTCCCCGCTAATTCCTTGCGGTGAATTGCGTCTAATTTGCGGGGAAAATACTTAATTTGCGGCGCAAAGCGAAAATGTTAGGGTTAACACAACGGTTACACACGACCGTAAGCTTTAAATACCCCCTATCTTAATATTTCTATGTCCAAATTAGTCACTTAAAAGTGGTTAAAATGTCACAAAAAAAGAAAAAGACCAGAAGAAAAGTTGGAAAGGAGGTCGAACCTGTCGTTAAAAGAGGGATAAGGAAGACCTTCAGGGCTTGTCCTGAGTGCGGGAGTCACGAATTCATCGAGGACCAAACTAGGGGGGAGCTTATCTGTGCGAAGTGCGGGCTGGTGATCGAGGAGGAGCTGATAGACGTCGGTCAAGAGTGGAGGGCTTTCGATTCCGAACAGATGATGAGGAGGGCGAGAGGAGGAGCTCCCCTTGCTTTTAGCGTGGATTACGAGGAGCCGATAGTACTCCGTATCAACGGACACGTTAAAGTTGTTAAGATTGGTGAGTTTGTCGACGGATTGATTGCTCGAGAGAAACCAGAAGTTGTGGGGAACTTGGAGGTTCTGGACGTTTCTGATAGAGGTTTTGAGGTGCTGGCGTTCGACGAAAACTACAAGGTTTGCTTCAAGCCTGTATCAGAAGTTTCGAGACACCGCGTGGATGAAATGTTTAGACTAAAGTTGGAGACCGGTGTTGAGGTTAAGGTTACGGGTTCTCACAGCGTGTTTGCTGTGGAGGATGGAGAAGTTGTAGCTAAGCAAGTAGACGAGCTGAAAGTAGGAGATTTCTTGGTAGCTCCTTTCACCATACCAGTAGAGAGTGTCGTGAAAGAAATCGACCTCGTCGAAGAATTTTCGAAGCTTGCTTTACCCAGCTACACGGGAAATGTATACACTCACGCTTTTGGTAGCTTATCCTTCAACTATTTTGGAGGGATTTCTTCAAGCCAGGTCGATGTTGGCCTGCTCGTGCCAGAAACTCAAAGCTTTTTCGGAAAAATCACGAATCCTGAAGTATTAGAAAGGTTTGGAATAAGAGGTAGGGAAAAGAGAGGAAAGAAGCCACCGTTAGAAAAACTCATTCCAGCACCGTCGAAGTACAGAAAAGAGTGGAAATGTAGAAAAATTTTGAGGATAAGCAGGGAATTTGCGTTGAAGTTAGCGGAGAAGTATGGGGATTGGAAGCTGGCCAAGCTAGCTCTGTCAGACTTTATCTTCCTAAGAGTAAGACGGATTGAGAAAGTTAAACCAACGAAGCCTTATGCATACGACCTTTCAGTACCAGGATACGAAAACTTTGGCGGAAAAATATTCTTCCATAACACCAAGCACGACAAAGGATTGACCACCGAGATAGGAAAGGGCGTCGGCGAGCTCTACAAGGTACACCCGGAGAAAAGAGCCCAGTACTACAGGCTTACCAAATGGCACCGCAGGTTCATGAAAGCAAAAGATAGGAATTTGTCCTTCGCCTTTTCCGAACTTCAAAGGATAGTCTCTTACCTGAACCTTCCGAAGACCATTCACGAAAGGATCGCTAGGTATTACGAGCAGTGCGTAGAGAAAGGCTTGGTGAGGGGAAGGAGTATAGAGGCTATAATCGCCGCCCTCACTTACGCTGTCGCTAGAGAGATGGGCAGCCCGAGAACTCCAGAGGAGATTGCCGAAGCTAGCGGCGTCGACAAGAAGGAGATAGGAAGGACTTACAGGTACATCGCTAGGGAGCTTGGAATAAGAATATTGCCAGCCAACCCAGAAGATTTCGTCCCCAGGTTTTGCTCCTTGCTGGGCTTGAGCGAAAGGGTCGCGGTGGAAGCGATAAAGGTGATTAAAGCCGCGAGGAAGAAGGACATCATCAGCGGAAAGGGTCCCACCGGAGTTGCCGCTGCGGCCATCTACATAGGTTCTGTTTTAGCCGGCGAGAAGAGGACGCAGAGGGAAATCGCAGACCTTTGTAACATCACCGAGGTTACCATCAGGTGCAGGTATAGAGAGCTGGTGAAAAAGCTCGGAATCGAGGAAGAGGTAGAGAGGAAAGCTGCGGAAGAGTAAAGCTTTCCTGCTTCTCTGGAAGCGAGCCCATCGAAAAATTTTTCAGCGTAGGGTAAGTTATTCTTAGAGGAACGGTGCATGAGCATGCAAACCTACATCAAGAAGATTGTGCTGCAGGGCTTCAAAAGCTTCAACAAGAGGGTTTCGATACCCTTAGCGCGTGGTTTCAACGTGATATGCGGTCCTAACGGTTCTGGAAAGAGCAACATCATCGATGCAATCTGCTTCGTGCTCGGAAAGACATCTCCAAAGTCTTTGAGGGCGAGCAGGCTGAACGAGCTGATTCATCACGGTCTAGACGGAAGGGTAAAAGCAGACTACGCTTCGGTAACGATTTACCTCGACAACTCGAAAAAAATTTTTCCCTTCGAAACGGAAGAGGTTTCGATCCAAAGGAAGGTTAACCAGAAAGGTATTTGCGTCTACAAAATCAACGGGAAGGTTACCACGAGGGAAAGGGTAATCGAGCTGCTTTCCATAGCTAGAATTCACCCCGACGGTCACAACATCATCATGCAGGGAGACGTAACCAGAATAATAGAGATGTCTCCTGTAGAGAGGAGGCAGGTAATCGACGAGATCAGCGGTATAGCCGAGTACAACGAGAAAAAGGAAAAGGCCATGAAAGACTTGGAAGTCGTTGAGCAAAAGCTGAGGGAAGCGGAGATACTGGTTAACGAGAGGTACGAGATTTTCAAAAGACTCGAGAGGGAGAGGAACGCCGCTCTGAGGTACAAAGAGCTACAGAAGGAGTTGCTTACGCTCAAAGCTTCTCTGGCTAAGAAAAAGGTGGAAAGTCTCGAGTCTTCGATAAAAAACCTTGAGGGCATGCTGAAGGAGAAGGAAAAGGAAATGGAAGAGTTGCAAAAGGAGATAGGAGAAGTGGAAAGGAGCATCGAAGAATTGCAACTTGAGAACAAAAGGATAATCGAGGAGCTCGTGGAAATCTCCAAGTCCATCGATTTGGAAAGAAAAATTTCATCCCTCAGAGCGGACCTCCTAGTAAAGAGGAGCAAGCTTTCTTTCCACCGCGAAGAGATGAGGAGGATCGATGAAACTGTCAGAAGGCTCGAAGAACTCCTACCCAAATGCTTGAAGTTTTTGATGAAGGTTGGAATCGAAGGTGTTTACGGGAGCGTCGAGAACCTCATAAAAGTTCCCGATGAGTACAGGATAGCGGTCGAAGTTGCTCTCGGTAAGCATGCATCCGATATCGTCGTCGAGAACGAAGACGTTGCTAAGGCGTGCATAGAGCTTTTGAAGAAAGAGAAAGTAGGCTACGCTTCGTTCCTACCGCTGAGCAGAATTTCTCCGAAAAGCTTTCTCGATAACTCCTACATAAAAAGAGAGGGTATTATTGGAGTGGCATCCAATCTTGTAACGCCGGTGGACGAAAAGTTTAGGCAACTGGTCGATTTTCTCTTGGGAAACACTCTCGTCGTGAAAGATTTTGACTCAGCCAAAGAGATTGGGATTGGAAGGTGTAGGATGGTAACTTTGGATGGTGAATTATTCGAGACCACGGGAAGGATAAGCGGCGGGTTTTTGGAGAGAAGATCATCCTCGAGGATTATCGAGCAGATAGAAGGGTTGAAAGAAAGGAAGGTACGTCTGGAGGAGGAATGTAAAAGGTTGGAGCATGATATCTTGGAGCTTGAGGGAAAGTTGGAGGAGCTGGGGGAGGTAAAGAAAGTTTCTCCGCTGACGGAAGTAGAGAGGAGAAAAATCCGCATCGAGGAAAAGCTCAAAGGGTTGATGGAAAAAAAGAGGAGGCTCTATTCCAAACGACTCAAGCTGCAGAACGAGATCAACAGACTGAGCATACAGAAGGCCAAGCTAGAAGCCGCGTACGAGAACGCAAAAATAGATCTACAGCAGTACGGTGAGGACGTCGTGTTTTTGGATCAGGATATCGAAACGTTACAGAGAAGGATAAGGGAGGTTTCTTCTGAGCTCGATTCCTTAGGACCCGTTAACTTTAAAGCGATAGAGGAGTTCGAGAGGTTTAAGGAGGAGTTCGAGAAATTCAAGGAACGCTACGAGAAAATCCTGGAGGAGAAAAAGGCTGTCCTCGAAATGATCGAAAGAATAGAGGAGAAGAGGAAAGAGGTGTTCTACAAGTGCTTGAACGAGGTCGGGAAGCACTTCAACGAGATTTTCAAGGAAGTCACAGGAGGGGAGGCGAGCCTCGAGCTGGAAGACCCGAACGACTTGGAAAGCGGGTTGATAATCTACGCGAACCCTGCCGGTAAAAGAACCGTCAACATAGATGCTATGTCTGGTGGGGAGAAATCGCTCACGGCGTTGGCTTTCATCCTAGCGATCCAGAAGTTCAGGCCGGCGGCTTTCTACGCTTTGGACGAAGTCGACGCGGCTCTCGACAAGGAGAACTCCAGGAAAGTGGCTGAGATGATATCCAAGTTTTCTAAGGAAGCGCAATTCATAGTGGTTACTCACAACGACGTAACCATTCAAATCGCGGATACCGTTTTCGGTTGTAGCATGGTGGACGGCGAATCCAAAATTATAGGGTTGAGGATGCCATGAAGGTTAAAGTCGCTGAGGAAGGAACTAGGGAGGAAGAAATACTCAGGACTATCATCGAGAAGGAGAGCTGGGAGGAAATAATCTACTACATCGTCGGTGTCGAAAAGCTCGACCCGTGGAACGTCGATTTGGTCAGGCTAGCGGAAAGCTTCATAAGGTTTATCTCTGGGGTTCAGGAACTCGATTTCAGGATTCCAGCGAAGGTCGTGTTCGTCGCCGGAATCCTGTTGAGGATGAAAGCCGAGTACTTGAGCTTGCTCGAAGAATCCGGACTCGAGGAGGAAGAGGATGAGACAGCGCCCGTCAAGGGCAGCGTTTTCGTGCCCGAAGTCGGAGATGTCGGTGTGCCGCTCAAGAGAGTACCCAAGAGGAAGATAACGCTAGAAGAGTTGATTTCTGCCTTGAGGAAAGCCATCGCCGCTAAGGAAAGGAGGGAGCGAAGAAGGATGAGGGCGAGGGTAGCTTTGGAGGCCGAGTTGAGTGAGGAAGACGTGAGGAAATTGATCGAGGAGGTGTTCTCGAAGATAAAGAGACTTGTGGAATCTAGCGGTGAGGGAAAAGTAAAGTTCAGGGAGTTGGTAGGGAAGTGGGAGAGAGGTGAGATTACAAGAAATTTTGTTCCCCTCCTGCATCTTGAACAAGAGAAAAGAGTTTACACGGAGCAAGAAAAGATGTTCGACGAGATTTACATAGGGCTTAAGGAAGCTGGCGATTGATTTTTATATCACACAAAACAAAAGTTTTTTATGAGATTCGCAATGTCCTTGATAATTTCGGTTGTAATCTTAATCTCGCTAGCGTTCATTTTTACCTCTGGAAATTTCTTTCCAAAAACTTTGCAAAAGCCATTACCAACGTTCATGATTAATTGTAGTGGTAATGTGAACTGTAGCGGTAATGTAGTCGTAGGGAAGGAAGGTGCAAGTTTTGGAGTTAGCTACAAAGTTCCAAGAAAGTACGATGGGTGGAAAGTAACGTGTTACTGCGAAAAGTTTAACCAAGAAAGGCATCCGCTAGCTGGAAAGGTTTGCGGAGGCTCAGGCTTCGTCGAGAACGGCATCGCTAAAACTGATGGTTGGAGCATCGATTTCGAGGCAAACAACACCATGACCTTCGTTTGTTACTTGGAAAAGGACGGTAGAAAGGAATTTGGGAAGGAAATAGTGGTAAGGTCTGCGTGAGAATAAAGCTTTAAGTTTTTAGAACAAAGGTTTAAAAGGGGGCCCGTAGCTCAGCATGGTAGAGCAGCGGGCTTTTAGCTTTGTGCTAAAAGCTTCGACGACTAAGGATGAGAGGAGGAAGTTACCCGCGTGTCGTGGGTTCAAATCCCACCGGGCCCATCACTTAAGGCTTATATATTTTTCGATGTGCTCATCTTTAACGGAATTTTTTCGGAAGTTAAAGGAAATAGAGGCAATTTTGAGCCCATCTTCTCTGAGAGCTTGCTCGTTATAGGAGTCCCTTACACATTAACTATATTGACGTTGAAGAAAAAGATGTTGATGACCTTAGGGGCAGGGGAATGTGGATGGGAAACTCAATTCACACGACAATCCCTTTTTCGTCTCATCATGAAATTGAAAATGAAATGTGTTGATATTTATTTAGATTGCCATCCTAGATCATATCTTCCAAAAAGACTCCAAGGAAGTATAATAAATTTTATAATAAATGGGGGAGTAGTAATCTTCACACTAAAGCTTTAATTTCTTTAACATTTTTAGGAATGCATTTCGAGTGGTATCATAAGTGACTTTTTTTAAGAACTCTTCCTTATCCAAAAAGACAAAACCAAGAATTTCTTTTTTATCTATTTTTATATCATCTTCTTCGCCACAAAACTCAACAAGAAAAAGTTCTACCCTTTGCTTGTCAAAACCTATTTTTTTCTTCACTTTATCTGGAAATTCGAAAGTAAAACTTATGCCTAGTTTTTGTATATTTTTGAACTTTTCTATACCAAGCTCTTCCTTAAGTTCTCTTTTTAGAGCTTCTAATTGATTTTCTCCCTTTTCTATCCCTCCTTTCAGTATATCCCAAAATATTTCACCTTCTCCCTTTGTTTTCAATAAAAGAAATCTTCCCTTATTATCTACAATAAATGCTCCTACTGATTCCCTGATTTTATATTTATGTTTTTTTCTTTCCATAAAAAATTATTATGTATAAAATTATTGTGCAACTTTAAATTTCTCTAAATATATTCAGTTATGATTAATGATGTAAAAATTCATGCCGCATCATTACCATTTACGATTAGGCTAACCAAACATTTTCAGGAAGGACAATTTTACCTTCCTTTTTACTTTAGGAAATCCTTATTCAGAGTGACCACCTTAACAATTTTCTTATAGGCTTAGTAAAGACTTTCGCCTCGAATCCACGAACCAATCAAAAACATAAGAGTGAAAACTCTAAAGAAAAATTATGTTGACTGTCGTCTGGGGTCTGATTCTCTACGACGATGAAATACTTATCGGAAAGAAGAAAGAGGGATACCATCCCTACGGTCTGGGAGGAAAATGGCACGTTATCGGAGGGAAGGTTGAGAAGGACGAAACTGAAGAGGAGGCATTGAGGAGGGAAGTAAGAGAAGAGACCGGAGTTGAGGTCGAAAACTTAAGGAAGCTGGGAGAAAAAACGATCGAAGATTCGGAAGGGAGAAAGATTAAACTCGTGATTTTATGTTGCAAGGCTAAAAGCAAGCATGCCAAGGCCATGAGCGACCTGGAGGAGGTTAAGTGGGTAAGGAAAGAAAGCCTGCTCGACGAGGTTTGTGAGAAGGTGAGGAAAGATTTGCTGAGCGTTGAAGGAGTGAGAGAATTCTTAAACCTCCCATATGAAAGAACTCCACTAACAAATTCCAAAAAGGTTAAAAGATACTGTGTTTCGAATACGTTTGGCCGAGTTTTGGTCTAATAAACTTTTTATACTCACCCTCAATAAGCTAATTTATGAAACTTCAAACTTTGTTGGATGAGATTAGAAGAATGAGAGAAGAGTTTGAAGAAATGAAAGCCTTACAATTAAAGATTATGGAAGAAATTTTACCCAAGGTTAAACCTACAAGAGAGAAATGCTATTAGTTAAAGGAATAAAAAAAATGAAATTTTACTCCTTAGATGAAGTTTAAGAAAAAGTTAGGCATTCAATAAATTCGACCTCTAACATTTATATCAACGACTCTAACAACTTTCCTTCGCTTACTCTAAAGCAATTCTGTGTACCCTTTAATTTTTTAATGTCGATTCCCCCAATGAATGGAGAGATTTGAAATTTTTCTAACACATCGACGATTTTTCTTTGGAGCCTTTTATCAAACTTCTCTAAGTGTTTAAGTGCTTTATCGGAAACCATTCCATCCCATATTCATACTTTAAAATTTTTCCTAAAGTTCTTGTTGTGCTCAGCGTTGAAGGACTGAGAGAATTTTTTAGGGCGTGTAAACAACAAACTATCCCATCACTTCAAAAATTCCTTCACCACACTCTTCACGATTTTAAGAGTACTGATACGAATAAACTCGTTGACTCCGTGGATGTTCGAATCTTCATCGAAAGGACCGAAACCGAAAGCTGGTTTTCCGAACTTCTCGTAGAGGAAGTTCCCGTCGGTTGCCGCGAGTGCGCATATGCAACGTGGCTTTTCTCCCTTCACAGTTTCAACAGACTCCTTAAGCTTCGCGACGAATTCATCGTCCTCACTAACACGGTAACCAGGGTAAACGACTCTCGCCTCAACCTCCATCCTCACACCAAGCTTCTTCCCTATCTCCTCGAGATAACGTTTGAACTCAGAAATCCGTTTTCCCGGCTCGTCTTCTGGTATCAACCTCCAGTCGAAGGATACCTCCCCCCTTCCCGGTATGACGTTAACTTTTTCTCCGGCCCTGACGATGGTCACGGAGAACCTATTCCACACGTTCTTCCTAACCGGGTTGGGAGGAGCCCTCAACCTTTTGGAGGTCCTCCTCTCTTCCTTCTTTTTGAACTCCAGAAGCTTCATGATTACCTTCGCGGAAGCTTCCGCAGCGTTCTCGCACCTGAAGGGATAAGCAGAATGGCCGCTCCTACCTAAGATGGTCAGCCTTCCGTGAACGACTCCACAAGCACCGATCTGTATGCCCTCGGTAGAACAATCGAGGATGTAGAAACCGTCGGCGAGGAGCAGTTTAGGCTTCTTCCTTGCCACGGCCTTTACGCCGAACTCACCCCCGATTTCCTCGTCCGGAAACGAGAAAAACTTCACGTTGAACCTCGGTGCTACCTCCTCGTTGAGCAATTCCTCGAAACCTTTGAGGAAAGCTACTATCCCGGCTTTAGCGTCCGCCGCCCCTCTTCCGAAGACCTTTCCATCCTTAAGCTTGGGTTTGAAGGGGTCGCCCATCCAACCTTCCTCTTCCGCTGGGACGACGTCGTAATGGGTTACAAAGGTTACCGTCTTCTCTTCCTTCCCCCGAAGAAACTCGCCGAAAACGACGGGAAGCTCATCCCTGAACCTAAAAACTTTCGTCTTGAAACCGAGTTCCTCGAGGCCACGTTGGATTATAGCAGAGGCTTCTTCGAATTCTCTTTTTTCTGGAGCACTCGAAATCGTTCGTCTCGATACAAGCTCTTTCAACAGTCTAATCATACGATGTAATTTTCGCGAACGATATTTTAAAACCAACTCCCCTGAAACTTCTCCTCAGGCAACCTTCGTAACGGTAGATTCATACCCTGAATCGCTGAAACTTGTCCTATTCCGCAACCCCAACTGCAAAAACCACTCGTTCCTCGTGTTAGCGACTGAGCGTCTTTTTTACTTTTCCTCTCTCCTCTGGCATGGGTATGAACTCGCCCTTCAACTCCCTCAGGGAAACCAAGCTCTTTATCCTGACTATCCCAGGCCTCGCCAGAACTTTCCTGACGAATTCATAGTATTCCTCCTGATCCTTA
This sequence comes from uncultured archaeon, assembly GCA_964444075.1. Lineage (GTDB taxonomy): Archaea > Aenigmatarchaeota > Aenigmatarchaeia > CG10238-14 > SCSR01 > CAYUFF01. The sequence goes on along the minus strand of CAYUFF010000005.1, from coordinate 2,279 downwards.
ACCCTTACTTTCACCAACAACTCCCAATCTCCGGTAACCACGTCGACGCTCTCGATTTCGTCCAACCTTGAGAGCATTTTCCCGATCCTCTCTGGGTTGGGGTATTCCTCTGGCGCCAGGTTTATCAGGACGAAGGCGCAAAAACCCTTTCCAACCTTTCTGTAGTCGAAAACTGCCTTGTAACCCCTTATGCAACCCTCCTTCTCAAGCCTCTCGACGTTGTAATGTACCGTGCTGAGCGGAACTTTCAGCTTCCTGCTAAGCTTCCTGAACGACGGCCTGCAACAACCCTTTAAGAGGAGTTCCACTATCCTTTCCCGGAGCTTCTCTCTCTTCATGCTAAATTTTTTTGAATTTCTTCCAAAAAATCTTTTAAATTTGGAGAAAATTTTGAAAATTTTTCGAAAAGCTATTTCTCAACATGCGAAACCAAAAAGCTTGTGGGAAAATGGTGAGGTTCGAACTCGTGAAGACTTTGGAGACCGCGAGAGAAGTAAGCGACCTCATCGACGACACCTGGAAACATTACCGCAGACCTCACAGGCCTTCAGACATACTTTCATCTCCCAGCCTACACTGGTACGTCGCAGAACTCGACGGGGAAGTAGTCGGAGCCGGCTTCGTGAGGAAAGAAGGCCGCTGCGCAGAGCTAGGGGGTTGGATGGTGAAGAAACCGTACAGAGGAAAGAGATTCGGAAGTTTGATAGCGAAGTTCGGCATGCGACTAGCGAGAGAACTCGGTGCTGAAGAAGTTTACGTCGAAGCCGTAACAGCCCACACGATTTCGCAGAGAATTTGCGAGAGAGTACTGGAGTTGGAAACACTCGGTTACATACCCCTCGCCGTGGAGGACGCTCCTAGGGAGAGTCCCCTAGACTGGATGAGTTTCGTAGTCTACGGAAACTACAAGCCTTGGAAAACGCTCCCAGCTCTAGCGAAGGGACTCGCAGGAAGGCTGGGTTTTGAGGTTGACGAAATTCCTAGCGATAGGAGAGATGGAGGGAAACGAAGACCTCCCGCCGACGTTGACAGGAAGCTTGCCAGGAGCGTCGTCGATGCCGAAGCAGCTGAGAGAGAAGGATTAATACCCGTGGCTTTCTTTCCGACGGGAATCTTGTACGTGAACTTGGAACGCTTGGAGAAAAACACACTGGAATCGCTGGTAAAGAAGGAAGCCTTAACCCCCAAAGGAAGGGTAGCGAGAGACTTCGTCTTAGAGCGTGTAAGGGAGCTCGCACACGAGATCTATGAGGAATAAGTTTTCGGAGAAGCGACTAAATTTGAATTAGACTCATCCCAGAAGTAAAATTAAAGGTTGTGCCGCCGTGAGACTCGTGGAAGAAGAAATTCGCGTGAGGAAAGCGAGCGGGGAAATCGAAGCGTTTAGAAAAGAGAAAGTTGTGAACACTTGCATAAACCTAGGTGTTAGGAGGAATGCTGCCTGGAAAGTTGCGGATGAAGTCCGTTCCCGCGCGTACGATGGCATAACGACGAAGGAAATCCTTTCCCTCACCTTCGAAATCCTGGAGAAGTACAAGCCTGAGATAAGGCTGGTGAGAGACTTGAGGGAAGCCATCGCCATGCTACCTCCCAAACCCGAGTTCGAGGAGTTCGCCAGGAAGCTCCTCCGAGCCAGGGGTTACAGAGTGAGTGGTTCTACGGTGCTGAAAGGAGCATGCATCGAGCATGAGATAGATGGAATAGCGGAGAAAGACGGAGAAGTAATCTACTTGGAGGTGAAGCATCACCAACGCTTCCACACGCCAACTCCGCTCGAAGTCTCCCTGAGCGTTTGGGCCACTCTGGAGGACCTGAAAGAAGGTTTCGAGAAGGGGTACCATCGGTTCCCTTTCACCAACGCGCTAATCGCTACGAACACAAAATTCTCCCTCCACGCTAAGCTGTATGCCCTGTGCAAGGGCCTGAGAATCCTCTCGTGGAACTTTCCTGAAGGGGGGAGTTTCAAGGACGTTATAAGGAAGGCGAAACTTTACCCGACCACGTTCTTGAAAGAAGTCGATTCGGGTTTAGCTTCCCGACTCTTCGAGGAGGAGGGAATACTGACGTTGGATGAGCTATCTCGCTCTAGGAAACGAAGTGGATTAGCGGAAAGGGCTAGGCTCGTGATGAAGGCTTTCGGAGGAGTAAAGTTTTAAAACCGAGAAGCCAAAAATTCTTAATGAAGGGCCTGTGGTCTAATGGCAGGACGCTGCCCTCACGCGGCAGAGGTCCCAGTTCGATTCTGGGCAGGCCCACTAAAACCTTTTTCTCCTAACCAA
>CAYUFF010000004.1:0-43413 GCA_964444075.1 uncultured archaeon | reverse complement strand
CGACCCTCTATGGGCTTTGGCATGAAGGTTGCACTCAAGCTTTCTTCCTCCGCGATCTGCTTGATGAAGTCCTTCGCCAGGAGTACCTTGTCCGCGGTCTTCGTTGCGACGTCGTACTTCAGGTCTACCTCGTTCTGCCCTGGGCCTACTTCGTGGTGGGTGCTCTCCCACTCTATGCCGACCTTTTCCAACGCTTCGACGACCTTCAGCTTCATCCTGTAGGCTTTATCCCTAGGCGAGACGTCGAAGTACCCGGCTCCGTCCATGGGTTGCCTCCCGCTGAAAAGGTAGAACTCCAACTCCACCCCAGCAAGGAAACTGACCCCCTCCTCCCTCACAGCCTCCATCGAGTTCTTGAGGACGACCCTCGGGTCGGCTCCGCAGGGCTTGCCGTCGTGACCGTAGACGTCGCAGAAGTAAATTTTTAGGTTGTCCACCGTGTAATGGTACTCCGGGATTAGCAGCATATCACTCTCGAACCTCCTCACGAAGCCCTGGACGGAGGAGCCGTCGAACCCGAACCCATCCCTCCTCCCCTCCCTGAACTTCTCCTCCGGGATCAGGAGCTCCTTCGCGTTCCCGTTTATGTCCACGAACCTCAGGCTGACGAGTTCCATAAACTAAGCTTACGGGAAAATTTAATAAGCTTTCGGGACCTGGGTAAGGTCGTTGTCGGCACGACCTCTCTCAAACATCCTTCGATTTTCTCAAGCCTTACGTGGTGCTCTCCTTACCACCCTGCTGTTTTACTGCTCTCGTGAATGGTTGATTATCTGACACTCTTGAGCGTGATGGTCAACACACACGACTCTCTACCGAGACCTAACCCACCGAAAGCTTTAAGTAGTTTTATTCACTACCGATAAGTTAAAAAGGGGAGGGGTGGTCGGAGTGAAGACGAAGAAGGTGTTAACGACGGGTGACCTGGAGAACAACTACCTGCTCCCGAGACCTAAGGATTTGCGACAGCTTTTTCCCGAAGAACGGGTAAGGGTTGTTGTCGGGGCCAGGACGCGACCAGAGTGGAGGCTCGTCGAACGTGAGTACGTCCTTCTGAACGGAGTGGGGGAGGAGTTGGCCAAGGTACGCTACCAGCGCGACGCCCTGTTTGAAAGCATCGTCTACGAGGTCGGGGAGGACGTCAGGGAAGAGAGGATCTTTTACCTAATAAGGAAAGAACCTGTGGGGAAAGAAATGAAAGAAATTGACGGAGAAGGAGGGTTAATAAAATTCTACGATAGGCGAATAAGGCGAGAAAGGATGCTCAGAACTCCAGAAGACTCTAGGGCGTGTTTGATGGAAATGTTGATGGATGTTGGGTACGCGACGAGTTTTGTCGAAGCTTACGAAAAGGCCAAAGCAGCGATACCTTAGGCGTGTAGGCGAAACCCGATACGAGTGGCTAGCCGCTAAGGTTTTTCCTCCTCCCCTCGGCCTCCTTCAACTTTGAGAGATACCATTCGCTCTGCTCCCGGACCCAGTCGACGACGTTGGTTTCTACGATCTTCCCCTCCTCGTCCATGGTGACCACCCTTTCTATCCCCGCGTTTATCAGCACCCGTTTACACCTGTCGCACGGTGTAGCTTTGCACGGCCTTCCCGTCTTCACGTCCTTCCCGAAGACGTACAGAACGCCACCGAGGACGCTAGCGCCCGTCCTGGCTGCGTTGATGATCGCGTTCTCCTCCGCGTGCACCCCTATGCAGAAGTCGTAGCCAGAGCCGTGAGGGGCGTTGACCAGGTCCTTCAAGCACCCAACCTCGTCGCAATTCACGACCTTCCTCGGAGACCCGTTGTACCCCGCGCTGACTATGGTGTCACCCTTGACCACGATCGCGCCGTACTTCCTCCTTAAGCACGTCGACCTTTCCGCGATCGCCTCGGCTATCTTCAGGTAATACTCGTCCTTGGAGATCCTCCCGCCCATGGTTTAAAAATATCCCGACCACAAAAAAATAAAAATTTTTCGACCAACAACCAAATAGATGTACACGCAGGAAGGTGTGCACCCGTCCTACAGAGAACTCATCCAAAAGCTTTACGCCCACCTTTCTCCCCTCAAGGGAAGGGAGGTAGACCTGAGGGAACTCTCCAAAAGGTTGGGAGTAGGAAAAACCCTCCTCCTTGAGCTGGGCGAAGAGCTCCACCAGTTCTACCCGGATGAGTGGGTACTCCTCAACAGGAGGAAGAAGAAGGTAATGCTCACCGCCTACGGCAGGCGAGTCGAGGGTTACGTCCCCTTGGAGGAGAGGATGAAAGTCTTCAAGATAGGGTTCGCGTGCGAAAGCTGGATAGGACACAAGGACTTTTCCCTGACGACGCTCTGGGCAGCTTACAAGGTTTTCGAGAGGGAGGACGTGAACCTCACGCTCTTCGTCGGAGACCTTTTTGCGGGGAAGGAGACAATGTCGAAGGAAGGGGAGATAATCATGAAGACGCCGGAGGAACAGGTAAGCTACGCCGTCGCCACCTTCCCGAAGCTCGAGTCCGGCGTTAAAACCCACGTCGTGCCGGCCGACCAGGACGTCTACAGGTTCCCCGGAGGTAAGGGCAGCCTTAACATGGTAGAGAAGCTAGCAGAGAAGAGGAGGGATATAGTGATGGAAGTCGGGCCGCCGTACGAGTTTCCGATCTACGCGACCGACATCGTCGTCTACGCCCTTAACCCGGTCAGCAGGAGGGAAAGGAGCTTGGTCGGGAAGACCAACGACCTCCAGTACATCATGGAAAGCATCACCCTCAAGGAGCTTTCGCCGGAAAAGAAGTACGTGCTCGCGCTCGGCGGTTTTCACACCTTTTCCCTCCTCCCCTCCTACGGCGACGTGATGCTCGGGATACAGCTCCCTTCCCTCGTAAAGGAGGCGCCCTCCCTAACCAAAAAGAGGATAACCTCATCGGTCGGCGTCGTGGTCGTAGAGTTCCACCTTTCCGGGAAGGACTCGGAAACTGGTAAGAGGGAGCTGAGGCACGTGAACACAAAGTTCTATTCTTTGAGGAGGTACTGGAAGCCCGGCGACTTCGTCGCTCCGCCAGAACTCGATGGGTTGAGTGAAAGGGAGAGAAGGGTGCTCCAGCTGATCCACAAGGAGAGGGAGAAGGGAGCGTCGGTGGGGAAGCTTTCGAGGGAGACGAAGCTAGACAAGGAGACCGTCGAGAAGATCTGCAAGAAGCTAGAATCGATGGGTAGGGTAGTCTACAGGAAAGCACCGGACAAGTACTTTTCCAACTTGAGGTTCAAGACTTCCTTAGACGAGCCCCCGGAGCTCGAGGACCGGACGCAGACCTTCAAGTTTCTCGTCATAGGCGACACGCACATAAACAGCTACTCACAGCAGATCAACCTAGTAAGGGAGCTGTACAGGGTAGCCGAGAGGGAGGACGTGGACGCGATCCTCCACGCTGGCGACTTCGCCGACGGCCCCGGTGCCGTGGGGTACAAGGGTCACCAGTTCGAGAGTTTTTTCCAGGATCCGAAAACGCTCTTCGAGTACATCCGCGAAAACTACCCGACGGCGAGAGGAAGGGGAGGCAGAGTCATCAAAACTTACTTCATCGAGGGGAACCACGACAAGTGGGTTAAAAAAGAGATAGGGAACACGTTCGTCGAAGAGCTGCTCACCGGCAGGGAGGACTTGGTGTACCTCCCGAGCCACTGTGTGAGCTTTTCGAAAGACGGGGCTGAAGTCAAGGTGGCCCTCCACCACCCCTCCTCGGCCTACTCCCCGAAGATACTGGGGTACACGATCATGAAAGTCATATCCACGAACCTCCACAGGAAGGAAGTCAAGGACGCCCTCCTCAACGTGATAGGGCATCACCACAAGGCCGCGGTGCTCGTGGTGGGCGATAGGATAGGGATCCTCCCGGGGTGCCTGAAGGCTCCCGACGAGTTCACGGTGGAGAAAAACATCCCGGAATGGGTCGGCGGTTGGATAGTAGAAGTAGGCCTGAGAGAAGGGGGCGGCGTAAACTTCCTCTCCTTCAGGTACGTGGACATGAAGGATAAGATAAGGGAAGATGACTGGACGGAGATGCCGAGGTGGTTGATGAAAAAATCTAAGGACGGTAGGAACCTCGAGACCACAACCGAGGTAAAGCTCGAGAGTGAAACCGCTCCGAGGGGAACGCGTAGACGTCCGTGTGGGAGGGGTATCGGACTGAAGAAGCCGACCTACCAGCAGACGCTCGACGGGTTCTTAGGCTAGGCCCAACGCCCTTACCAAGTTGTCCATCTCGAACCCGGTCGTGAGCCTACCTACCACGGCGCCCTCCGAGTTGGCTATCGTGTCGCTGCCGACGTAAACGGAACCGAAGTTCACAGTACCTACGTCGACGCTCTTGACCTTCAACGCTTCCCTCACGAGCTCGACTTCTTCTTCCTTAGCGTCCCTGTGAAGGAGGCACCCTCTGTTGGTAGCTATCCCAACCGCACCCGGGACGTCGGTCCCGGCTATCTTGCTCGCCACGACCTCGACGTCGAGACAGTCCTCGATGACCTTAACCTCCTTCCTCGTGAAGAGCCTGCTAACGACCGCCCCCTTATCGTTACACAGGATGAGGTTCCCTAGGGCCGTCAGCCTGCTCTCCCGCAGCACGCACACGTTGAAGCCCAAGTCCTTGAAGAACCTCACGTCCCTCTCCTCGCAAACCTTAGGAAGCAGGACGCCGTTCTTGTTGAAAGCCACGAACATGCCTACGAGCTCGCTCTCGCATACCTTGACCCTGTGGACCTCCACCCTCAGGACTCTCCGCACATTCTCGTAAGTTTTGCTCGGCAGCCTACACCCTAGGAAGCAGGCCTCGTCGTTCGCCTTACCGAACAACCCCACGTGGACGTTACCGCCGAAGTCTGCTAAGAGGACGTTCTTCACGGAAACACCTACTCTTCAAAAAGCTTCGCGACGAACTCGCCTTCCTTAACCTTTGTCAGCAGTACCCTCACTTTCGCAGGCGGTTTTTTTCCGCCACCGCTCCAGATTTTCCTGTTCAGCTCCTCGCTGACCTTCACCCTTCCTTTCGCGTGCCTCTCGAGCACCTCCCTCAGGAACTTAACGCTGGCCTTGCTCCTCTTCCACCTAGCCTTCTTCTTGAAGTGCTTCCTCAAGTTCACCGTTATTACCTTTTCTTCCCCCGCCAAGCTCTACACCTTTATTTTACCTCCTCTCCTCCACTTCTTCACGCTGACGAAAATCCTCCTCGTCCTGCTCCTTTTCATCCCGAACTTCCTGAAGTCCGCCCACCTCGGGGCCGCCCTTACCTTCCTAATCTTAGCGAGCTTTATCTTTTCGCACAAAAATTTTATCGCCATCCCAACACCCTCCTCAGTTCTCCGTTTTTTTCGAGGGCCAACCTAAGCATTTTCTCCAGTTCGGAGCGTTCCAGACCGTCAGTTTCGTAAGTCTGGACTGCGCAGACCTTCCCGTCATCCCTGATCCCGAAGGAGACCTTGGCGTCGACCACCGCCTCCTCCCTCCAAGTAGGGTCGATTAGCAGCTTTTTCCCAACCTTGCAAACCGTCACGTTCAACGGCCTGAACTGCAACGGCAACTCCCTCTCAAACTCTCCCCTCACGACCTCGTCCCCCTCCACCTTCGGGACCTTAGCGTCCTTCAAAGCCGCCACAGCAGCCACCGTCGCCGCATCCAGGAGGTTACCGTCGTTGTTTATCACCGCTATGTCTACGAAAACACACCAAGCTTTGCTCCCCTCTTCGATGCAGAGCTCCTCGAGCTTGATCGACCCCGATTCCCTGATCACCCTGTCGACTACTCTCGCCAGCTCTATCGCCTCCTCGCCAGGAGGGCCCGCCTCAAACTCTGGCGATGCTAGTGGAAGCAGCTCGGCGTTCACTTTCAACACACCCTCGTTGGGCGCATCCTTGTACGGTTCACCCAGCTCGAGCTTCACGCCGGCGAGGACCTTCGTTTCCCCGATCGACGCCAACGCAGAGCCCTCGGCCTTCTTCACCGTCCCTTCCTCTACCTCGATTTTCCTGTACTCGTGGAACTTCCTACCGTCGTACCTGATACCCTTCTTAACCAACAGTTCCCTCAAGTATTCATTCTCTAAACTTCTCACCCAAAACACCTCTCTGGATCTCGTAAACCTTCATACACGACTTTTCGGCGAGGTCGAGAAGCTTCCTGACCTCTTCCGGGCTGACCGTACCGTCGCCCTGGAAAAGCGTTACCTTCTTCAGCTTCGGCATCATAGCGAAGTTCATGTCGGCCTCCGAAAAGTTATCCTCCTTCCCGCAAAGGTCCACCACCAAGTGGCCGTCCACCTTACCGACGGAGCACGCTACGACGAAATCCCTCATCGGGATTCCAGCAGAAATCAGGGCGAGGCTCGCCGCGTTGATGGAAGCCACCCTCGTAGAGCCGTCGGCCTGTAGGATTTCTACGAACACGTCGACTACCGCCTTCGGAAACTCTTCTAGGAAGATCGCAGGTTCGAGGGCCACCCTGATGAGCTTTGAAAGCTCCACGCTCCTCCTGTCCATCCCCGGCGGTTTCCTTTCGTCCACGCTGAACGGTGCCAGCCTGTACCTGCACCTCAGGGTCCCGGATGTGTACTCCCTCAAGTGTGCCGGGTGCAGCTCGGCCGGACCGTAGACGGCCGCCAACGCTATGGTATCACCGATCCTGAACATGGCAGACCCGTCGGCCCTAGGGATCACATCCAGCTTAATCTCTATTTTCCTCATCTCTTCTGGAGACCTTCCGTCGACCCTCTTACCCTCGACTATCAGTGGCTCTGGGGGTTTCCTTCCCACGCGATCACCTCAGCAGCTCACTAACCTTTTGGGTGAGCCCGTAGATGTGTGATTTTTTCTCCACAAACTTTATCGCTTCTATCGCCTTTAGCGCGTTCTCCCCCTTCACCCACACGACTCCGTTCTCACCAGGGATGACCTGACACTTCGTCCTCTTTTTTATCAGCTCCACCATGCTACCACCCTTCCCTATCAGCCTCGCCACCTTGCTCGGGGGGATCCTTACCAGAGTCCCACCGACCAACTTCTTGGCGTAAAGGTACTTCATAGAAAGCTGTACCACTCTGCTCTTTGGGACGTTCACGACCCTGCAGAAGATCACGTCCCCGACGTCGTAGTACTTGCTCAAGTCGACCCTCGTCGTGTCGACGTACTCCCTCACGCCTTCTCCTACCGGAAGGAAACCCACGTAGGGAGAGTTTATGTCGACCACCCACCCCGAGAATTCCACGTCCCTTATTATCCCTACCACCTTATCCCCGACCTTCGGAAGGTACGCCCCAGCCAGGGGAATTACGTCGACCTCGTTGGCGGTCTCCTTTGGAATCCCGACGTACTTGGAACGGACGCTTCCCCTCACTTCGTAGACTCCTCTCCCAAGCTTCCTTCCCCTCCTCTTCCCTACCTCATCCCCTGGGAAGACGATCTTCCTAACCTTCATCCTCTCACTTCTCGAGTTTTTTGGAGACGAAGTCTCCGTGGGTCGCCGACGCCAGCTTCTGGAAGAGTTCCTCCTGCATACCACCCAAAACTTCAACCCTCGCTTCGAGGCTTCCGTCCTCCAGCCACTTCTCTTCAACGCTCTCGCACGTGTTTTTGAGGACCGAATAAGCTCTCCCAGCATAGGCTGCCGGGACCCTTATCTCGAACTTCACCTTCTGGAAGCTTATCGGCAAAACCGAGGATATAGCTTTCACTACCCTCTCAACCTGAGCTTCGGCATCCTCGAAAGGATCTATGGCTACACCAACCTGCTCCATGGCTTTCAGGACCCTTTGCGGAGGATGCGGCAAGCCTGTTTGAGGGTTTATCCCCCTCTTCGAAATTATGCTCGCGATTTGCTGTTTCTTGCTTTCTATCATCTCCTTGCGCTGCTCGCTGGTGAGCTGGATCTCTCCCTTCCTGATGATCCTCTTCGCTATCTCAGCTATGTCGGTGGTGCCGAAAGCTTTCTGCAGCTCTTCTTCGGGAATCCTCTCGGCTTTCCTCGCGTCCTTGTAAACTTCTGGGATTGCAAGCACGTCCGAAATATCGCCGACTTCCTTCCCCCTCCTGATTTCCAGCGCTTTCTCTGGGTCGACGAGGATTTCGAACCTTTCGCCCTTGTACCAGAGCCTCGCTACAACCGCTTTTTCTATGCTTACCGGCAAACCTTCACCTCCCCCCGATCTCTTCTTGCGTCAAAAACCTGAATTTTTCCCCCTTCTTGACGACCGCCATTTCGAGCGTTCCTTCTTTCTCGGCCTTCCTCAAGATTTCCTTCGCCAAGGAAATCGCATCCTCCTCGCTCAACCCTTCCTTCCACTTCTGCTCCAAGATTTTCCTCGCGACCTGAGCCCCCCTTCCTATGGCGTGAGCGTGGTACTCGAAGAGCATTCCGGAAGGGTCTGCCTCTATCAAGTGCACGCCAGTCTTATCCACGCCTCCTATCAGTACTGAAACTCCGAAAGGCCTTAACCCAGCGAGTAACGTGGAGTACTGCATCCTGTCTCCCAACGCCTTCGCCACATTCCAAACGTCTATCGGCTCGTCGTAAGTTATCCTGTGGACTTGAGCTCTTATCCTCAAATTTTCTACCAAAACTCTTGCATCGGAAAGGAATCCGGCAGCTATCGCTCCAACGTGGTCGTCGATCTGGAAAATTTTCTCTATCGACGTACTCACGAGAAGCTTACCCACCCTCTTAACGCTCGCGAACAGCACGCCGTCCTCGTACACGATCCCGAGAGCAGTTGCTCCCCTCTTGACTGTTTCCTTAGCGTACTCTACCTGAAACAACCTTCCGTCCGGAGAGATTCCGCACCGTCCCCTAGGTAGGAGACGGTCATACGGCTATCGTCCTGTCATAACCCATATACTCCGGCACGACCATGCTAACACCCAGCTTTAACAAATTTTCTTAGGCAAAGTAGATATATATTTTTTACCCGCTGCAAGATATTTTTGTGGAAACAAGGATAAGGTACGATGAGGCCGCGGATGCCCTCTACCCGAAAGCGAAGGAAGGTAAGGTGGATGGAAGTTTTGAAATCAGTAAAGGTATGACGGTTGAAATTTTGGATTTTTCGAAAAGGAATCGCTAATTCTCAACGACCGCACCTGAGCCTCACTCAAAAACATTGCTAAGGTGTTTTAGATGACGGGTCCCGGGGAGGGAAAGTTATTGCTCAAGGGAAGCAGGGTATTGGTAGTGAAGGGTTATGCAACCGAGAGTCTAGAGGGTTGCGAGGTCTACATTCACGTGAAGGGATTTTCGTTAGCGAGAGTTACTCATCTCGATGTGGAACACGAGTCGCTCAACGAGCTCCTACCTCCAAAGGAAGGTGGTTTCTTCTCAATTTACGGAATCGACAGTGGGATCGAAATAAAGTTCGACGAGAGGACCAGGGTAAGGGTCCTCCATCCTTATCTTGAGGAAGTTTTGGCTAAGGGCGAAAAGACGAGGACTTGGGTGGGAGGGAAGGTAGGAGGGATTTACGTAGGTTTCAGGAAGGAGCAGATAGTCAAGCTCGAAAGGATAGCGAGGGAAAAGTTCAACTTTTCTTTCTAGAGCCTTTCTTTTTCAAGCCCAAACCCTTTATCGTACCGGAAACCTTGAGCACCCTGAGCACGAGCTTTTCGTTCCCTAATTCCGAAAGGAATGCCAGCGAAGCTATGATGCGAGGAACGTACTTTGCCTTGCACTTTACCACGAAAGTTTTCGATTCCTCGTCGAAGAGGGATTTCACGAGCTTAAAGCCTACCTCGCTCAGCCCGCACTCTCCCAAGAATTCGAGGAGCACGTTATAAACGGAGCTTTCCAAATCCTCGTAGCATATCTCGTGAGCGAAAGGAGAGATTATCCTGAACGCGACGTACCTCTTCGGCTCTTTGAGGCTCGGCCTTAACCTCAGCTTTTTCACCTTCCCACCACCTTCACACCAGGCATTATCCAGGAATCGCTCTGCCTCTCTCTTACCCTTTCTATCATCTCTCTCGGAACTTTGCTCAACGCTCTCTTAGCCTCATGCAACTCCAGCCCCAAAAGGTTTCCGAAGGAAACGAGGAACTTTGGGTCCCTGAGTTCGTGCCACACCGTCGCTCCCGAGGAGATGATTAACGGCGCTTCGTATTTCTTCGCGAGCCTTACGTTCGTCCTCATGTGTGAGAGGACTAGACTCCTCCGCAGGCTATCGCTACTCAACGCTTCCCTGAAGTTAACCTCTATCGCCACGCTGTTCTTAGCGGCAAGCTTCGCGAGCACATGGTTCATTCCAGAGTCTTCCTTCTTTCCCTGCTCTGGGTGAGCTAGTATGTCGACCTCTGAAGTTTCGACCGCCAGCCTATTCAGCCTTAGTTCACCCCCGCTAACGAGCAACAAGTCGTATTCCATCCTGAGCTTCTTGAGTAGCTTCAGCTCACGAGGGTTCTTAGCGACGATACCGAGGAAAATTTCTACGCCCGTATCTTTACTCGTGCTCCTCACCCTTTCTTTCCACGCGGTTATCGATGACCTACCCTCGAAGTTAACCACGCATCCTATGCCAGCGTAGCCAAGCTCGTGAGCGAGAGTTGCGATTCTTTCCAGAGAGGATGCATCGTCGCTACCTTTGCTCGGAGAAACATGCAGGTCGTAAAACCTAATCCTCTCCCCTCCGAAAAGTAAAAACAACTTTCAGCTCATTAGCCCGCGAGCCTTCCTTCCAGCCGTGGTGAGCCCCCTGAAAACCCTTCCTCTTTGGTTAAGGATCCACTTTACCTCTGGGTCGCTGGCGATTTCTGGTCTGTGGGGATCTACCATGATGACCTCGAACCACTTGAAGTTACCATCTTCTGCCACGTAGTAAGAGTTGAGCACTTCCAAGTTCGGAAACTTCTTAGCAGCCTTCTCTTCGGCGATCCATCTCAACGATTTTTTGGGTGTGAACTTTACCATACCGGCTTTGCTCGGCTTCCTTCCTCCCTTGGGCTTCGGTCTCTTCCTTCCACCCTTCCTCACCCTAACCCTGACGACGATGAATCCTTTCTTAGCCTTATAACCGAGGGCCCTAGCTCTATCCAACCGAGTGGGCTTCTTTATCCTTTCCACTACCCTTTGCCTCCTCCATTCAACCAACTTTTTCCTTATGAGTTCTTTGAGTTCACCTTCCTTCCACAACTCACTCATATGCTGGTAAGCGCTCTTCGTCACGCGACCACCTGAGTTTAACTTAACTTTCGTTTTGACAAAAAAACTTTCCTGCTCAAATATTTAAGTTTTCGTAGACAAAAAATAAATTATGATGAAAGGAATAAGCCCTCTGGTTGCTGTAGTACTGCTGATAGCGTTTACAGTAATCGTCGGTGGTATTATAGCGACCTGGGTAACGACCTTCACGAAAACACAAACAGGAACTGTGGAAAGAAGCGTAGGAGGAACGGTAGAGTGTACAGGAGTCTATATTGATGTAATTACGATGAGTGGTAGCAAAGCTCCTTTAACAATCACGTGGTCCAATCCTTCTGCAAGGAACACTATCTACATCCTAAGCGTGGCGGACGATAACGGGCATGCTTGTAATGTAGAGGGGGGTTGTCTTCAGCCTGTTAATAATGCTGGACTCAACTTAGATCCTGGGCAAGTAGGTACATTTAATGTAACTAGTAACATAGATGCAGACAGTAAAATAATCATCAAGGGGGTGTGTGAGACGAGCGATCAGTCCGCAAACATAAGCGTCGAGGGAACCTGCGAGAAAGGTCTAGCTTGCTGGCCATCCTAAATGTAAGATTAAGATAAAGAAGTTTTTGTTTTCGGTTTTTTATTTTTTCACATTTCTACAAGCTTCCACTCTACCCTTTTTTTCTCAACGCTTTCCTTTAGCTGCTTTTGAACCTTCGAGAGCTTCGAGCCCTTCCGCTTCACTTCCAAGAAAACTATTTTGATTTCTCCTTTTCCCTCCTCCTTCACTCTCGTGTAACCGTCGAAGACGATGTAATCCACCGGGCTTCCGAGGAACCTTACGTCCGCGAGGTTGTAATCGAAGAAGGGGAGCAAAGGCAAAATCTGCTCGGAAACCTTGCCCTTAATCACGGCCCTGCTCTTCTCCAAGACATCCCTCTTAATCCTTTCCCTCTCCCTTTCCAAAAGAAGAGGAAGGATGAGCTTCCTTAGGAGGAAGTGGTACGTGCAGATTCCGAGAAAAATGCCCACGAAGAGCAAGAGTAAGATGGGGTGCACGACACCACCCACGACCGAAAAAAATTTAGTGGATAAATTTAAAATATTTAAAGGGAGGATAAAATTTAATTTTCGAATAAATCTACGGTGGGAAGATGATAGTACCCGTAAGGTGTTTTACTTGTGGGAAAGTTATAGGCCACCTCTGGGAAGAGTACAAGAAAAGGGTGGAAAGCGGCGAGGAGAGGAAGAAAGTTCTCGACGAACTCAGGATAAAAAGGTATTGCTGTAGACAGGTGTTCTTGACGCACGTCGACCTCCTGAAGGAAATCTCTAAGTTTAAACCCTAGCGCGGTGATCCTTTGATATGGCCGAAGGATAGGTTTACGAGGTTTGAGGTAACTCGCCTGATAGGAGCGAGAGCCTTGCAGATTTCGCTAGGAGCGCCTGTCTTGGTAAAAACCAGCGAAGAGGACCCCATAAAGATAGCGAAGCAGGAGTTCAAGGAAAAGGTGATACCGATGACCATCAAGAGAAGGCTACCGGACGGTGAGGAAGTCGTGGTCAACGTGAAGCTGGCGATAGAAAATTGGTTGAGAGAGCATGGGGAGCCTTGAGCCTGGAAGGAAGCATGCCTCGCAAGTCCTTGGAGAATCTCAAGAAGGTGAGGTAGTTACCCTAAAAGGGTGGGTAGAAGCGATAAGGGATTTGGGAAAACTCTGCTTCTTGGTGTTGAGGGATAGGAGTGGGAAGGTGCAGTGCGTAATCAAGGGTGACGAAGTGCTTTTGAAGGTCGCGAAAGGGCTTTCTAGGGAAGACGTCGTCGAAATCTTAGGAAGGGTTAAAGAGAACGAGAAAGCTCCGGGAGGTAAGGAGGTTTTGGTCGAAAGCGTAGAGCTAATTTCAAAAGCCGAAAGTTTGCCGATAGAGATAGACGAGCACGTGAAGACCGAGCTTAGCAAAAGGCTGGACTACAGGTTTTTGGACCTCAGGAGGGAGAAGGTTAAGAAGGTCTTTCTCCTCAAAGCGAAAATCCTCCAGTACTTCAGAGAATTTCTGATAAGCAACGATTACGTAGAGATCAACACACCGAAGATAGTCGCGGAAGGTACTGAGGGAGGTGCGGAAATCTTTCCCATCCTCTACTTCGACAAGCAAGTTTTCCTCGCTCAGTCTCCGCAGTTTTACAAGCAGCTGATGCAAGCTGCATGCTTCGAAAAGGTTTTCGAGATAGGTTTCGCGTACAGGGCTGAGAAGAGCCATACCACTAGGCACGTGGCTGAGTTCCTCTCGTTGGACGTGGAGGAGAGCTTCGTCTCCATCGAAGACCACATGAAGCTCTTGGAGGACATGCTTATCTACGTGATGAGACGCGTTAAGGAGCGTGACGAGGAGTTGTGGAAAGATTTCGGGGTGGAGATAATCGTTCCCAAGAAACCGTTTCCGAAGATGCACATAAAGGAAATCGCTAAGATTCTAGGGATGGAGGAGGCTAGCGACTTGGGAACGGAGGGTGAGAAGAGGCTGGGAGAGTACGTAAAGGAAAAGTTCTCCCACGAGTTCGTCTTCGTCATAGGCTATCCCTTCGAGGTCAGGCCTTTCTACGCGATGAAGGATGAGAGCGATCCCAGGTTCACAAAATCTTACGACCTTCTCTTCAAGGGTACGGAAATAGTTACGGGTGGTCAGCGAGAGCACAGGTACGAAAAGTTGGTCTCGCAAGCCAAGGAAAAGGGAGTGAGCGTCGAGAACGCCAGGTTCTACTTCGAGGCTTTCAAGTATGGAATGCCTCCACACGCCGGTTTTGGGTTAGGGGTAGAGAGGTTCTTGATGAAGTTGCTGGAGCTGAAAAACATTAGGGAAGTGATCCTCTTTCCAAGAGACGTGGAAAGGATAGCACCGTAGCTCCTACTGACCTGAAGCTCTTCGCGTCACGTTTAAAAACTTTTAAGCGGTCGTGTAAAATTCAAAAAATGGAAGCATGAAAGTGCTGTACCTCAACAGCTGCCCAGTCTGTCACGGAAGCGTTTCGGACGAGGAACTGTTGAAGAGTGGCACGTGCAAGCTTTGCGAGGGAAAGAAAGAAAAGCTTTTCTCCGTGCTTTCGTGGGTCGAGGAATTCGAGAGTTTTTTCAAGGACTGCTTCGGCTTCGAGCTCACAAGGCTCCAGAAAAACTGGTGCATAAAGTTCTTTAAGGACAGGAGCTTTTCCATATTCGCTCCTACTGGGATAGGGAAGACGACTTTCGGCCTGGCTCTAGCCATATACTTGGCTCTCCAGGGTAAGAGGACTTATATAATCACGCTTACCTCCGTGCTCGTGCACAGGATTTACAAAAAACTCTTGAGTCTTGCGGAAGAGAAGGGTTATCCCGTGAAGGTAGCCTCTTACTCTTCTTACTTAACGCCCAAGGAGAAGGAGGTGAACCTCCAGAGGATAAAAGAAAGTGACTTCCACATCTTGGTGACGACAGAAAGGTTTCTCGCTCAGAGATTCGATGAGTTTCTTTTTGGGAAAAAATTTGATCTCATTTTTATCGACGACGTCGACAGCTTCTTGAGGTCCTCGAAGAACGTCGATAAAGTTTTATACTTACTCGGCTACGAGAAAGCCTTGGAAAACCTGGATGCTTTGCTCCAGGAAAAGGCAGAACCTAGAGAAAGGGGGATCCTCATAGTTTCCGGAGCTACGGCAAAGGTCAGGAGGTCTAAGAGGGTTCTCCTGCTCAGGGAGCTTCTCGGCTTCGGTATAGGATTCTCTCCCGAATTCGTGAGGAACATCGATACCTACGAGCTGAAAGTCGAAGACATGGAAAGATTCATCCTCGACTTCATCAAAAAGTACGGTGGCGGCGGGTTAATCTTCGTTCCCATGGCAAAAGGAATAGAGGAGGCTCACAGGATTTGCGATTTCTTGAGCAAAAACGGAATAAGAGCTGTTGTGTTCGAATCGACCAAGAAAAGGTTGATCGACAAGTTCGCGAGCGGAGAGATAGACGTCCTCCTCGGAGTGGCGTCCTACAGGAGCCCGATAGCGAGGGGAATAGACCTTCCGACCAGGATAAGGTACGTGATCTTCGCCGGCGTTCCGCGGACCGAGATCAGGTTGAGATACGAAGAAAATCCCATAAGGATGCTCACCCTACTGAGGAACCTTCAGGATTTTCTCGAGGACAACTACTTGAAAGCTAGGGCGCAGAGGTTTGTGGAGGCTCTATCGAGACACGTGCAGAGATACCTTTACGAGGGTTACGTAGACGAAGTGCTCATGAAGAAGGTGGAGGAGTTCTTGAACGAAATCCTTACCGAAGATTTGCTGAAGAAAATCAGGGAGTCGGAAACCGGGATACTCGAGGAGAAGGGAGGGGAGTTTTACCTCATAATTTCCGACCCAACTGGCTTTATCCAAGCTTCCGGAAGGTGCTCAAGGCTCTATGCAGGAGGAATTTCGAAGGGAGTCGCGATTTTGATAAACGATTGCGAAAAGGCTAAGAACGACCTCGTGAAGAAGATAAGGTACTTCATGGAGGAGTTCGAGGTCATGGAATACAAGGAGGAAAGGGTGGAGAAGAGCATGGAGGAGGTCGACAGGGATAGGGAGAGGATAAGGTTGATACTCGAGGGTAAGCTCTCGTTGAAGAAGGAAGAGTTCTTCGAGACGGCCCTGCTAATCGTGGAGAGCCCGACGAAGGCGAGGACGATTTCCAGGTTCTTCGGAAGGCCTTCAAAAAGGGTTATAGAGGGAATTACCGTCTACGAAACCATCATCGGAAAGTATCTAGCAAACGTCGTCGCGACGCAAGGCCATATCTTCGAGCTTTCCGACACCGGAGAAATTTTCGGAATCGACAGAATCGACGGTAAGTTCGTACTCCGCTTCAACTTCATAAAAAAGTGCGTGGAGTGCGGAGAACAGTTCGTCGATGGCAACGAGTGCCCGAAGTGCAAGAGCAAGAACGTAACGAGCAAGGAAAGCTTTATCAAGGTGCTGAGGGAGCTCGCGATCGAGGTCGACAGAATTTTCATAGTCACAGACTTCGATTCCGAGGGAGAAAAAATAGCTTACGACGTCTACGTCCACCTAGCTTCCTTGAACAGGAACATCAAGAGGTTGGAGATCCACGAAATAACACGTGGTGCCCTGCTGAGAGCCTTGGAATCTCCGCTTGAAATCAACGAGAAGATGGTAGAGGCTCAGCTTACGAGGAGGGCTGAAGATAGGCTAGTTGGTTACTCGCTAAGCGAACTCTTGCAGAAGGTCTTCCATAGCAAGGTGTTATCGGCCGGAAGGGTTCAAAGCCCAGTACTGAAATGGATAGTCGAGAGGGTAAAGGAGTTTTCGAAGAAAAAGAACGTCCTCACACTCACGCTTGAAAACGGGCTTCAACTCCGCTTCGAGTTCGAGGAAAAAGTAGAAAACGTCGAAGAAAATCTCGTTGAGGTTAGCGTGGAGGAAAGCGAGGAAACGCTGAACCCACCGCCCCCATACACTACCGACGCCATGCTCAGGGATGCGAACCTTTACCTCAAGATGTCCTCCCAAAAAGCCATGAGGGTAGCGCAACAGCTCTTCGAGACTGGGCTGATAACTTACATAAGGACGGATTCCACTACAGTTTCGAGCGCGGGCATCAGAGTGGCGGAGGAATACTTGAAGAAGAAAAAGTTGGAAGGAAACTTTCAACCTAGAAAGTACTTCAAGGAAGGTGCCCACGAGTGCATAAGACCGACGAGGCCCATAGACGCAACGGAGCTCAGACAGCTGGTCAACCTCAGGCTCATGAGGCTTGCCATAAAGCTCGGTGGCGAGCATTTCGCGCTTTACAACTTGATCTTCAAGAGGTTCTTGGCCAGCCAGTCGAAGCCGGCGAAAGTCAGGAAGCAGAGGATAGTCGCTAAGCTCTTGGATAGGGAAGTCGAACTCTCCCGTCCTGTCGAGGTCGTAGAGGAAGGCTTCTTAAGGTTTTCCTACCTTAAGCTCTGGGATAGGGTCGAGAGCGGGAAGTATAGAATCTCGGAATTTAAGTGGAGGAAGGTCCCTGTTGCGTGGCCGTTCAAGGAAGGAGAGGTGATAGAGAAGATGAAGGAGGAAGGGATAGGTAGACCGAGTACATACGCGATGATAGTGAGGAAGCTCTTCGAGCGACGCTACGTCAAGGAAACCGGGGTCGGGATAGTTCCGACGAGGTTGGGTAAAAAAGTTTTGCAGTTCCTCCTAGAAAACTACGGAAGCTTCATCTCCGAAGAAAGGACTAGGCTGTTAGAGGAGAAGATGGACAGGATTGAGAGGGGGGAAGTCGACTACCAGGACGTAATACTTTCGGTAGTAGAAGAACTGAAGGAGAACGAGTTGCTGTGAAAGGTGCTGGTTTTCGGAATTTTGGCTCGCCGCTAAGGGACGAACTCGTAACACCCGCTCGGGATGCTGTTCGCTGGACCTTCTTTGACCGGTTCGGCGGGGATTCTAACGACGTCGTTCTCCTTGCTGCTTCCCAGTCTCACGGGAACTTTGATCGTTAAGGTTTCGTCACCCAGCGGCCTGACCAGAAGGAAATCGAAGGACCCTCCCAGCTCGTAGAGTATGCTGTGTAAGCTTCCGCTCTCGTTGATCGTGAGCAAAACCCTTGCCGAAGGAAGGTAATCGCCTTTGTCTAGGAGGGTCGTTTGAGCTACGCCCTCGACGATCTTTCCGTCGACGTAGAGCTCGCTTTCGGAAAGGTTCATCGTCGAAGCTTCTGGCTTGAAGGTCATGGTTTCTATTATGCTCTCGTTTGTGAATATGGTTTCGCCCTGGTACTTGGTAAAAACTACGCGCAGGTAAGGATTCTCCACCACGATTTCAACCTCTCCGTCGCCGTCGATGTCTTCCTCGTAACCCTTCGCATAACCTCCAGCGATTACCGTGAGGCTTCCTCTTTTGAGCAACGTGCCTGGCGAAAAGATGGGTGAAGTAATTTCGGTCACGAACTTGAGGGAACTTGTGAGATTATCTACCAGCAACTTTCCTTCTGGAACGCTCAACGACACTCTCCTAAGGCTACCGACGCTTTCGCTGGCAACCTCTTCCACGACTCTAGAAAGAAGAGCCATCTGTTGGGTCGCCGTCTCGACCGCTTGAGTTTCTTGAAGTTGTGTAAAGTATGGCAACACCCCGTGGAGGACTATCGCTATGCCGACGACGGTTATGGCAACCGCTAGGATGTAAGCGAGCAAGGGACTCACGGCTTTCTTGCTTCCCATAATCTAATTTATTGTCTTCTCCGCTAATTATTTTGTATGCCGAAAGGAATTTCCTACGTACTAGCGAGTGTCATGCTCCTCGCCGTAGTCGCGGCCGTCTCTCTCGCAGTCTCCCTATGGAGTGCCGGTTTTTTCAAGTCTGAAACGGAAACGTCTTCCGAAACCCAGTTGGAAAGGTTAAAGTGTATGCAAAGGGCCTCCATCCTAATCGACGATTCCTCCGTAGAGTGCGACCTTAGCGGAGACGGTGTGAGCAAGAAGGATAGCATAAACTTTACTCTAAGGAACGTTGGCAGGCTCGACCTATGGGAGATAAGGGCCGTGGTTTACCTCAGCGACGGGAGTGTGAAAAGCTACGAGTGTCTCGACCTCGCCTCTCGCAAAAAGTTCACCAAGGACCACCCGTTACGTCAGGGTGACACGAGGAAAGTCACCCTAAACATAAGCGGCGACATCGATTCTAGCTTGGAGATAGAGAAGATGGAGGTCTTCAGCGTGAGGTGTCCTGAGGTAAAGGATAGGGTGGAGAACGTTGCCTGCTAGGTGGATTGCGAAGCCTTGCAGGAGGGTCGGCATACTGCTCCCGGCGTACAACGAGGAAAGGAACCTCCCGAAAGTGTTGAGGGAGGTTAAGAAGTTCTTTCCCGGCTCCACCGTTTTGGTCGTCGACGACGGGTCGAGGGACGCTACCTCAGTAGTGGCGAAAAGGTTCGGAGCACACGTAATAAGGCACAAGACCAACAAGGGTAAGGGGGAGGCGGTAAGGACGGGTTTTTCTTACTTCCGAAAGAGGAAGGAAGTGGAGTTCGTTCTTATCGCCGACGCGGACGGGCAGTACTCGTTGAAGGATGGTTGGAAGCTTCTCGGGCCGTTGGTGAAGGGGGAGGCCGACTTCGTAATGGGATGTAGGAACTTCGAGAAAGTGCCGTTTCGTCACAGGCTCGGAAACTTCGTGTGGAGAAAAACGTTCAACCTTCTTTTCGGGACCGACCTCAAGGATACTAATTGCGGCTACGTAGCCTTGAACAGGAAAGTTTTGGAAAGGATTTCTGTGAAGGGGGGCTACATAATAGAGAATCACTTCTTGGTAGAGTGTTTGAAGAAAGGCTGGAAGATCAAACAAGTCCCCGTCAGCGTGGAATACTCGAGAAAAAGTAAAATCCTGCGCGGAATAAGGGTCGTCACCGGAGTGTTAACATTTATAATCGTCGAGGGTGTTAAATTTAGGTTAGGTAGGGACCGTAGCTCAGCCCGGGAGAGCGACCGCTAAGGTGAGACGCGTCCGAGTACTTGTCAAACACGGGCTCTCACCTTAGTCGAAGCTGAAGACCGGTGTGTCGTGGGTTCAAATCCCACCGGTCCCACGTGACATCCTCCCCCCACTGAAGTCGATGGCTCCGCCGCGAAGCCTGGTTAGGGAGTGTAACCCGGAATGAACCTCCTTTTGGCTGTCGCGACTAAGCCCGTACGTGAGCATAGGGCTAACGTTTTGTAAAAGAAAGTCTCTCCGCCAGCTTGTTGACGTTCTCGCGGTTGAACGTTTACAGCTCACTTTTTTGTGCTTCCGTAAAAAATTTTTACGTGGAAAGATGAAGCTCGAAGAGTTCGATTCCGTCAGGAGGATGCTCGGTGAGTTGAAACTCCTCACGAGGAGCAGGAATACCGAGCTCACTTATCTCAAGAGCTTGAAGAGTTTTTTCGAGTTTTGCGGAGCCTGTGACCCGGACGAGCTCGTCGAAAGGGTGAGGAGGGGGGAGGAAGACGCGAGTAAGCTCGTCAGAGACTACGCGATAGAGATAGCCAGCAAAGACCTCGCCCCCAAGTCCGTAGCTACATGGGTCGCCGGCGTCAAGAAATTTTTCTCGGCCAACGGGATAAGGGTGGAAACGCCCGCGATAAAGACTTACACCCTCCACGAGGACACCCTACCTTCCAGGGAGGAACTCAGGAAGGTCTTGGAAGCTTCCAGCCTGAAAGCGAGGGTTTGCATACTGCTGCTTTCCTCTTCCGGAATGAGAGTCAGCGAACTAATCCAGCTCAGGCTTGGGGACGTCGACCTCTCATCGCACCCTCCCATCGTAAGGATTAGAGGAGCCGGCGCCAAGGAGAGAAAAGCGAGGGTAACCTTCATCTCCACCCAAGCCAAGGACGAGCTGCTCGCATACCTGGAGAGGAGGGGGAAAAAGGAGGAAATGACTGAAGAATCTTTTTTGGTAGCGACCTCCAAGGGAGGGAGGATGACCTACCAGAACGTCCACTACATCATCAGCAACGCCTTCAAAAGGGTAGCGAAGAAGGTCGGGAAGAGGTACACGCTGCACCCCCACTTGCTCAGGAAATGGTTCAAGACACAGATGATCTCAGCAGGGGTACCCGGTCCCATCGTGGATAGGCTTGTCGGTCATAAAAGGTACTTGTCCGACGAGTACGAGCTTTACACGGAAGAGCAGCTCAAGAGCTGGTACCTGAAGGGTATGCAGAACCTTATCCTCTGACCTTCCTCTTCCTTTTCATGGCTTTCAAGTGCTCCCTCGCCATCTCAGAGATTACGTCCTTCAACCCCAGCCCTATCGCGATGGCGAAACCTCCTCCTAGGGATGCGAGGGTGATGAGCAGTATGTTGTTCACGAGGGTCGCCGGTATACCTACCAGCGGTAGAGCCATCGCGACCGCTATGTAAACGATTAGCCAGAACACCGCCGCTGAAACCACGTCGGAATACACCACCCCTATCTCCTCGACCCTTTCTTTCACGTACTCAGCGATAAAGTAACCGCAAACTATGATGAGTATGGCTTTGATTATCCCTGGCAAGAATTCCAGCACGATTTTTTCGAGTAGTTGACTCAGGGGTTGTACCTGCAATTGGTCGACAGCGAACCATACCGCTAAGAGGTAGATGCCCCACTTCGTTACCATAGAGAGGAATTCGCTCATCCTGAACCTTACCCTACCGTCCCTCGCGAAGTACGCGTCTATTTTTAATTTCACGAGAGCCCTCCTGAGGACTTCTCCCACGAACTTTCCCACGAGAAAACCCGCTACCAGGAATAGAAACGCTGGCACGAGATTAAACAAGAGGTAATTCCTCACCGCTTCTCCCAAACTTTCGACTCCCAAAATGCCCGTGAGGGTGTAGTTTCCCATCAAGAAAATCTTATGGATTCCAACTAAAAATTTATACGCCCCTCAAAGCGCAAAGAGTTAGTGGAGGCTTCGCCATCAGGTTGCACACCGCATCGAGAGTTTCGTTTTCGGATGGAGAGTAGAGGTTGCTCTCGCCCTTGTAAAGATTCGTTATCCTAACCCAAAAGCTTTTTCCAAGGCCGTTCACCTTAATCTCCTCCAGGAAAACTTGCTCCTTCTCCGAGCTGGCGAGGTCCTCGAGTAAAGACCTAATCTTTCGACAACCCCCTTCACATTCGTCGAATTCAAACCTTACGATCGTCGTGCCCTTCCTCAGGAGGTAGTCTCTTTCTTCCTCGGAGAGGCTCCTGTTGACGATGTTCTCTGCTAACGGAAACTTTTTCGGAGTGTGGAAAAACGGTAATCCCCTTATTCCTACGAAGAGGGTGGAGGTTACGTAGAGTACCAAAATCGCCAAGGCCGCGTAGACCGTTTTTCCAAACTTCAACCCCATGTAAATAACTTTTTCTTCCAGCGATTAATTTTTAAACGTGGTGGTCGAAAGGATAATCTCCGTGAAGGAAGCCAGGAGCAACCTACTATGGGTCTTCGCCTCAGCCCAAATAATTTCTCTCGTAGCTTTGCTTACGAGTTTCATCGTGTTCAAGAAGTTCACGGGAATCTTCACGACGATGCTCATAACGATAATATCCTTCCCCTTCATGTACGAGCTTTCTAAGACGGAGGAAGCTTTGGACGAGCTCAGGTGGAACAAAAAGATAAGTATTTTTAGGAGGCACAGGAGGATAACCGAAATCTACCTTTCCTTCTTCTTGGGTATCGTGCTGACGTATTCGATAGTCTTCGTGATGCTACCGCGAGATATTTCGGCGAAAATCTTTCAGGAGCAGATAAAGGAGATAGAGGCCATAAGGGGGGCTTTCTTGCCGACCTTCTTCTCGTCTACCCATTTCTGGAAAATCCTCTCAAACAACCTGACGGTCCTAATCCTGAGCTTTTTACTGGCGATACTAATCAGCGCCGGGGCCGTCTTCGTGTTGGCTTGGAACGCCACGCTACTTTCCGTGGCCATCGGAATAGAATCGAAAAACCTCTTCGGAATTTTCTACGCTACCTCCGCCTACTTCCCCCACGGTTTTCCGGAGTTTCTCGCGTATTTCCTGGCGGTCATCAGCGGCAGCGTACTCTCGGCGGCGCTGACGAAAAAGGGGGTTAAGCACCTCTCCTTCATCGTAAAGGATTGTTTCCAAATACTGGCACTCGCGGCCATCCTGATTTTCTTAGCGGCCATGGTAGAGACGTACCTACTAACCCAACCTGCTCTCGGAGCTGTAATAGGCGCTTTCATCGATACAGTCATACTTTACCTTTTCCTCTTCTACTGAGCGTTTGAAAAGCTACTTTACGGGCTTCAACGTCTTAACGCCAGCCACCTCGTAGTACGCGACCTCTTTCCCTGGCTGTACTTGCTCCCTAATTTCCTCGGGTATCGGAAGCTCGAAGACCTCGTAGGTGTTCAGGTCCATTATCTGCGCGTTGTCTCCCATAATAGCTAACACTTGCGCCGTTTTCCTGAGGATTATCGGAACCTCAACGGTTTCGTCGGCCGGCTTCACTATGCTCCTCCTCCTTCCGTCCAGCAAACCTATAGCTTCGACCCTCACCTTTGCCGCTCCGTGCTTCCCCGGTGCCGAGACGCTAACCTTCTCTACCCTGCAAGGGGCGTCTTCTATGATGATAAAACTACCAGGCTTCATGTCTTTGATGCTCGCGGTAGTCTTCTCCATAAATTACTTTATTGCTTTGAAGCGTTTTTAACGTTATCGGCTTTTGTGTCCCGGTAAAGGATTAAAACAACCCCCTGAAAATTTCTAGAGGTTCTTCGCCACAAGCCTTATGTCTTCCCTCTTCACCGTGACCCTTTTCGCATGCCTCGCCAGCATGACGGCGTCCTCAGTTATCCTCTCAACGAGGTCTACGAGAATTTCTCTCAACTCCTCGGCCGCGGAAGGCGAAACCCTCTCTGCCCCAGCTTTCTTAAGAAGCCTTTCTAGGGTGTATAAGGGAAAATCCTTCTTTCCCATAATTAAAGTTATCGGCTCTACTTCTTAACTTTTAACCTCTTCATACCCAGTTGGTGGAGTATCTTCATGAGCTCAGAAATCTCGTAGATTTTCGGAAATTGTACACCGAGGGAAAGAATTTTAGATTTCAAGAAGAGTTGGGCTGCCTGCTCTGCGTGAAAGATTGCTAAGTCGAACTCTTTACTCTCGAAGTCTAACTCCACGTCTTTCGGCAGCCTCTCTGCCCTCTTCCCAACTTTCGTACAACTCCTCTATAAAGTAAATTTACCGCAAAAATAAAAAACAGAAAATTCGAACCAATTTTTTCGCTTCCGCTATCGATACTTTATCTCAACCCCAGGAAGCTCCACAAACCAAAAGCCCTCCTTCTCTTCTCGGCTGCTTTCTTTTCTATCGATTTTATCGTTTCGTCGAGCTTCTTTATCTCCTCCATCATCAAAGCCTTGACCACAGGACTTGCTTGAATTTCGGCTATCTTCTTGAGCCTTGCTCTAACACCTTTCAACGCTTCAGCTCTTTTCTTAAGGAATTCAGCATCCTTCTTCTCCTGCCCAGCCTTCAAACCAAGGAATTTCAGTATTTTGTAACCTATACCTCTCCTCTTCTCCTCGTCTTCTTTCTTGGCTAAGTCTTCGGTCACGTTAACGACGTTGGCCTCAACGTCCTCGATGACTGGTTTAACCTCCTCATCAACCTCAGTTTCTTTGAGATGCTCTAACCGCGGGAGCAACGTGCCTAGTTTCTCCGCAATTTTCGGAACCCTTGGGAGTGTTTTCTTGATAGCTCCCTTCATCACACTCCTGAGCAAGTGGTCGACCTTCACAGCCTTGACGAATTCAAGCTCCCTTACCTTTTCCATATCGCTAGCCCTTACGAAACCCCTATAAATCCAAGTCCTGTTACCTTCATAGACTTTCCTGAGCTTGCTCACCATGCCAGAGAGAGTTTTTTCTTCATCGCTACTCAAAGGTTGAGTAACCACTACTATCGGGAGGATTTCTGATGGCGGCAAGGTTTCGTTAGTAGGTCTTGGGATCACCAACGTTAAGTTAGCGAGCTTGCATTTCTTCATCGCTAACTCAGTTACCTTATCAACGAACAAAGCCGTGTCTTGGATAAATCTTTTACATTCCTCGGCTAACCTATCCAGTCTTTCGCAGTTCGGCATGCACTTCTCCTTGAAGATTATGCATCTCTTCAGCTTTTTCTCTAAGTGCTGACATAGCTTTTCCTCAAGGTAGCATTTGGGAATCACTCCTCTGACCATCGTCGGAGGTTTGATTATTGGAGCTATTTCAGCCTCGCTACTTGAGTTTTCTGTTCCTTCCGACCTTTCAACCTGAGAAATCAACACCCCTTGTGTCTCGACCATGCGTTTAAGCTTTTCCATTTCCTTTCTCCACCTAGCCTCGTTCAAAATCCTTACGATTTTCTCCTTCCTCTTACATTCTTTCAGCCTTTCGTAACACTTCGCCAACGCTTTTTCTATACCTTCACATTTCAAAGCTCTGAGCTTTTTACAACGCTCGCTAGCCTTTTCTAAGCCAAAGCATATTTTACTAGCGTTGATGTGCTTCAAAGCCTCAGAAACTATTTCTCTGGCTTTTTCCTCGCTCTGACAAAACTCCTGCAAGCTAATGTTGTTTTTAGCGAGGTATCTCATTACCTTTCCTCGCAACTTCGCTACGTAGGGCTTGTAAGGAAGGTCCATCCACGCCGCTGGAGGACATACTATTTCTGGGAATACCGGAAACCTTGGGATGTAATGCGTCGGTAGAGTTATGTTTACCCTTCCTTCCATCATCCTTTCGAGAATTCTCCTAACCCTTTCCTTCGCCGGTAATGCCTCTATGTTCAGTTTCTCCTCTATTTCTTGATAGACTTCCTTCAGCTTAGCTTTATCTTCTGGGGTTAGTTTGTAAGGAGGTTGAATCGGTAAAGCCTGTGCTTGCGTCAGCGAAACTATCGCTAGGAGCAGGGAAAGTGCGACTACTGAGCATAGACTTACCGTAACTAATCTGGAGGTCAACATTTTTACCCCTCTAAAAAATTTTGTTTTTCTGTCATTTTAAAAGTTTCGAGAGGAATTATCAAATAGAGTGGTCTCATGAGGATGGAAGAGTTTGGAGGTAGGTTGAAAAGGGTAATGAGAAGAATCGTTTCCAGCGTAACCTTCGATAAAATGGAATTTGAAAGCGTTCTGAACGAGTTAAAGGCCGCGCTTATCGATGCTGACGTAGACGTTTCTTTCACGCTCGATTTCATCTCCAACCTCAGGAAAAAGTGCATGGAAGAAAAGGTTCCCCCAGGGATGACGTTGAGGGAGCATGTGATAAAAGTTCTCTACGATGAGCTCGTGAGGATACTCGGAGAGAAGCCAGGGGAAATTAGCGGGAAGAAAAGGATTATGTTCGTCGGTCTCTACGGCGTGGGAAAGACGACGACGGTAGTGAAGGTAGCGAGGTATTTTCAGAAGCGTGGGCTGAAGGTCGCGATAATATGCGCAGATTACCATAGACCTGCTGCAAGCGTTCAGCTAAAGCAGCTTGCCGAAAAGATTCACGTTTCGGTTTACGTCGATGGAGATGGAAACCCCTTAAAGGCTATAGAGGATGGTTTGAAAAGGTTTAAGAATTTTGACGTAATCCTCTTGGATACGGCTGGTAGGGATGCTCTCGATGAAAAACTTGCGGAGGAGCTCAAGCAGATAGCATCTTCGTTCTCTCCCGATGAAACGTTGTTGGTGATTCCGGCAGACATAGGGAAAGTTGCTGGAAGGTTGAGCAGCGAGTTTAATAAGCTCGTCGGCATCGATGGCGTTGTGATTACGAGGATGGACGGAACAGCCAAGGGAGGTGGAGCTTTAACCTCCTGCTACCTCACTGGAGCAAAAGTGAAATTCATAGGTACAGGTGAAAAGATAGAGGACCTCGAACTTTACGACCCGAAAAAGTTCGTTTCTCGACTCTTAGGGTTGGGTGACTTGGAAAGTTTGATCGAAAAGGCGAGGGAAGCAGAGGTTAAGGAAGAGAAGCTTGAGAAAATCGTGGAAGGCGATTTCACGCTCGAAGATTTCATGGAGCAAATCAGATCCCTCCAGAGGATGGGGCCTCTCAAGCAAATCTTTTCCTTACTCCCAGGAGTTGGGATGATGAAAATTCCTGAAGAGTTGTTGGAAATGCAGGAGAAGAAGCTGAAAAAGTTCGTCGCGATCATCCAGTCCATGACACCGGAAGAGAGGAGAGACCCATCGATAATAAACTATAGTAGGATTAAAAGGATTGCTAGAGGTAGCGGAACTTGTGAAGCAGACGTTAGGGAGCTGTTGAATCAGTACAACGCCTTCAAAAAGCTCATGAAAAGTTTCGGAGGGCTCAAGCAGCTACGGAGAGGGGGGTTGAGAGACCTAGCAAGGACCTTGGGCCTAAGCTTTTAGGAGACGGTCTTGTACCTTTGGTTCCTAGAGTTTTTCGTGAGCCTCCTCAACTTCCTGTTTTTCTCGTACTTCTTCCTGCATTCCTTGCACAACAACAACCCTCCCTTTCTCATAACCCTTCCAACTTCCTTGACGGACCTCCCGCACCAGTCGCACTTTTTATGAATCAAACTATCACCGTCTCTTCAGCTTGGGCAACTAGCCCCGAGGATTCTTCTTTCAGGATGGGATATTCCTTCAAGGCTCCGACCTCGACCAGCTCTTTCAGCGCCAACTCAAGCTTCAGGTTAGATTGAATATGCTTCCTCAACCACCTTTTAGCGAAGGGTAGGCCGTTGAACTCTTCTTTTGCGAGGGAGAGGATCTTCCTCGCCTCGGGCGAGCGTGTGAATTTCTCTTCCAAAAACCTGAAGATCAACGATGGCCTGCTCTCCTTGACCCACCCGCTTCCGTCGGTTACGAACACCTCTATCGCTATCGCTTCCCCTTCCTTCAGCTCGTAGGTTATGTTGTTCTTCACGTTCGGAATCGTCGGCTCGGCGTGAGTCTTGTACCTCTCTAGACCGTGACCGCAGAGGTTTATTATCGGGACGTAGCCGTTTTTCCTTACCTCCTCCTCCACGACCTCAGATATCTCGCAAACCTTAACTCCTGGCTTCACTTTTTTCAGCGCTTTCTTCAACGCGTTCTCGCAAGCTTTAATCATGGGGTGCGTCGACTTTCCTACGCAGACCGTGAAGGCTCTATCGCAGATGTAACCGTCGACGTGAATTCCTACGTCAACCTTCACCAAATCACCCTCCTTAAGCTCGTAGTCCCTATCGACGTCGGGAGTAAAATGTGCTGCAACTTCGTTCACACTCAGGTTAACCGGAAAAGCAGGCTTTCCTCCGAGCTCGGCTATCTTTTTCTCAACCTCTTCAGCGATAACGAGCAAGCTCCTTTCTTTCCTGACGAGTTTTCTCGCGTACTCCAACACTTCCTCAGAAATTTGGAAAGGCTTTTCGTAAGGGTTTGCCATGGTTATTTTTAAGCGTTGTGAGGTTTAAAATTTATACATGAGTAGGAAGGGTCAGCAACAGGTTGGCTTATTCATCTTCGCTCTGGTAGTTTTCCTTGCCGTCGTCGGCATTCTCATTTATCTTTTCCCCACCACCTCACCCACAAGCGAAGTTAACGTTACCGAAATCTGCATCTCGAAATGTCTGAAGCTGAAAGAAACGGGAAAGGACCTTTCCAACGGGCCCTGCTTGCTGAACCCTATTCCGAGCGCCCCAGACTGGGTCTGCGACGTTGCTCACTGGCCTAGACAAGAGGTCGATAACCTTCCTGAGAACCAATGCTCTGCTTATCGTGAAGGAAAGGCTACGAAGTTCGTGGAGGTTACTCCTGATTGCAAGCTCATAAGAGTCTATCCTCCTCCGTCCGAGCACATCTTCATCAAGATAAGGAAGTGGTTGCATTCCTCCTTCGGTAAGATCTTGGAAGACGTGAAGGGTTTCTTGGGTTTAAAATAATTTGGTGGTTCCCTGAAAACCTAATGGGTCCGAACGCTTAATAACACCGTTGTGCTAATACTTTTCATGGAAAGGTTGCAAAGCTCGTGGAGAGAGGAGGGTTACGCTAGGCTGAGCGACGAGGAAAAGAAAAAGTTAGCAAAGCTGCTCGTCAAAAAGTTGAGAAACGTGAACTTTGTGGAGGGTGCTATCTTGTTCGGCTCTTTCGTTAGGGGCAACCACTTTAGGGATATCGACGTTGTCGTCATCGCCAAGAAAAAAGTCCGAGGAAAAAATCTTGGAACTGAAGGTCGACCTCGAAGAGACCCTAGGCTTTGATGTCGACGTAAAGGTCTTCGACGAATTTCCTCTCCACTTCAAGTTTGAGATACTTAGGTCTGGAAAACCTCTTTTCTTACCTCGCGATTTTCCTAGGAGAAGGTGGTTAATAGTGAAGAAGTATCTGGATTTTCAAAAACTCAAAGAAGCGAACGATAGGAGGTTGTGGGGATTGTGAAGGAGCTGATAAAGGCTTTGAAGGAATCACTAGAAAACTGGAGAAGATATGAAAGAGAAGTCAGCAGGAAAGATTTTCTGGAGAACCCTGACAAAAGAAACATGGTGATGCATAACATGCTGATAGCCTTGCAATCCTCCATAGACATAGGGAACGAAATTATAGTTAGGAAGAAACTCGGAGAGCCCTTTGAGCTACAGGGAAGTTTTCAGGATTTTGGGAGATTCTAAAATCATCGATAAGAAGTTGGCAAGAGAGTTGGAAAAGTTAGCGAGCTTTCGAAACGTCTTGGTACACCTTTACTGGAGAATAGACTACGGAAGATGTTACGAAATCTTTGCAAGGAAAAGAAAAATCTTAGAAAAGTTCTTGGGGGCTGTAGCGAGGCTGATAAGAAAATGAAAGTGTTTTGTTGGTTTTTACCCTACGAAGAACTTCTCTTCACTCTACCTTGAACCTGAGGAAAGCACCAACCCCACCCAAGGATTTGAACTGTTCACCCTCCTTAGTTTCCGTCGATATGTATTCGATTTTGGTAGAATATTTTTTCGCGAGGTCGATGAGCTTCTCGGCCACATCCCTTACCTCCAGTACCTCGACCTTTTCACCACAGGCTTCACAAACCTTGCCTTCGAGTGTCTTTAGTTCATTCCTTTCCACCGTCTCTACCCTCTCGCCGCAGCCACACCTCGCTTTTATCTCCACTTTGTCGAAAGAATCTGAAATCAGCAACGTATCCACAGCTCCGTAGGAAAGCGCTTTCACCACATCCTCGAGCTTGTAAACGACATTACCCTTTCTCTTCACCTCGGTGAAGAATTTCCTAACAAGTTCCTTTTCCTTGGCTACCGAGGCTTCTTTCAGTAGATCCTGAGCCCTGTCGACGAGCTCTTCCAACCCATACTCACCCGTGTAGCCCGTATCCTTAACCCCCAGTATCTTGTTCCTGACCTGGTAGTGAAGGTAGTTTTTCTTGAGCAGCATCTCCTTTATGTATCCTGGGCCTCCGACTATGACTCCCTTCAACTCTTTTTCCTGGAGGAAGAGATTCGACGCTATCTCGCCTACTTTTTTGAGGTACTCGTTGATAGCATCTTCCCTTATCCTGTCGTACCTCCTCTGAGAGTTGTGAACGAGGATTCCGTTGGCGAAGAAGCAGTTGAACCTCGGCACGTACAAGTCGTAGAACGTTTCGTTTGTACGAACGAGCTTTTTCTCTTTGACAGCCACCGTTACCAGGTTTTTCGAAAAAACCTTCCTCGCTCTTTTCTTCCCTCCAAAGGACTTCTCGTCTATTTCAACCTCAAAACCGTTACGCGATTCCCTCAACCTTGCCCTTACCGAAAACCTCTTGAGAGTAAGATGTAGCTGGTTAGCCAACCTTCGATTGCCCACCCTTACTTTCGCTTTATCGCAACGATAAATGTTGCCAACGTCGAAAAAACCTTCCAGGAATTCCTTCACAAGCTCGTCGGAGAGTTTCAGCACGTGGTTCATCATCTCGTCGATGCCTTTAGGTATTCGCATCTCATACCAGTTACCGACTTTCTTAACCCTTGCTCTTATTCCCGCTACTTTTTCGACTGTTTCTCTACAGACCTCGATCGCTCGTGGGTCTTTATCCCTTATGATTATCTTACCTTTGCTCAATCTTCCTTTCCTGAGCAAGCTACCCAAAACCCGTAAAGAACCTTTGCTAACGCTGTTATCAGCGGTAGCCCTAACCTTAATTGATTGTATCGACAGAAGCTTATCGCCCACCTTGAGCTCGGCGACGGGCTTTTCTTTTATTCCAGATTGCGTTGCGACGAAAACCCTATGCTCTTCAGTAAGGATAAGTGAGCAAGCCTCCTCTTCGAAAGTAAGCTCGTATGCTTTCCTAACCCTTCTCTTGAAAATCTCGTACGAATTCACGTAGGTTGGTTTCGACCCCTCGAAGGAATAGGAGAGGATTTTTTCCCTTACCTTTTCAAGGTCCTCGATCGCGACTACCGAGCCGTCTTCAAGCTGGAGCAAGGTATCTTTTTTGACGCACATCCCTCCCTTGATCGTCTTTGCAGGAACCAAGGATTCGATCCTTTTCAGGTGGATTATCTTCTTCCCTTTCAGCAAACCTATGCTCGCCTCGCTGGCGTCGAGGACGATGAGACCGTAGACCTCCTTTTCCGCTAGCATTTCCTTGAGCGGCTCCAACACAAAGCTTTGGTCGCACCAGTAAAACTTCGTTTCGAGCTTCTCCGGTGGCTCTATTGCCCAGAGCTTTATGTCGGTCTTTCCTTCTACTTCAGAAACGTTCCCGCAAAATACCACCAACCCGTTCTCCGGCAATTCCTTGAGCAGCCTAAGGTAGTGCAGGATTTTTTCTAGGGCGGCCAGGACGTTTTTTCTCGTCGTCTTCGACTTTATGTTCATGGCAGTGGACCTTTCTGATTCTAGCATGTTTATCATCTCCACGAGGTTGTAGCCGGAGGGAATGTAAACGCTAATCAGCTCCGTGTGCCTTCCCCTAATCCTTTGCAACTCGTCCACCAGCTTCCTGAGCTTCCTCCTCTCTTCTTCTCTCATACCCAACCACCGCAACGCGTCGATTAGGGAGTAAAGTAAAAAATGAAAGTTTCTTCCTCCCGAAGAAAGATAAAGTTATCCTTTGAGGTTGTGCATCGCTCTCAAGTCTTTCTCCAACGGCTTGAGGCTTTCCGGAACTCCTATCTCGATCTCGTCCTTGAGAGAGAGGTTCCTCTTTTTCTTCTCGTTCCACACGTAGGAGTTGAAGCTCAAGAGCTCTCGCGTAAGCTCTAGCCACTTTTCTTCCACCCCTCCTAACTTTTCTGGAAACTTTTGCTTGTGAACCGATTCTTCGGAGTAAAGCTTCCTCCACAGGAAATCCGTCATGAACGGGATTACCGGCGCAGATAGGAGGAGTATCGTCTTCAAAACTCTGTGCAGCGAGAACCACGCAGACCTTCGTTCAGCCTCGCTAAAACCTTCCCTACCGTAAGCTCTTGGTTTTACGAGCTCGATGTAATGGCTCGCGAAGACGTTCCAGGTAAATTCCTTTACCTTCGTGATCGCGACGAAAAAGTTGTAGTTTTTGTAAGCGTCGGTCACCTCTTCTATCAGCCTGTTCGTCTCTGCAAGAATCCACTTATCGCTAGCCTCAAGCTCTTCGGGAGCGAGTTCTTCGACGACAGGAAACGAGGATATGAACCTCGCTATGTTCCAGAGCTTTGTCAGGAACTTCCTGGCGTCGGCAACCTTCCTTTCGGAAAACCTGTAATCCTCACCTAAGTTAGCCTCGCCGGCCCCCCACAGCCTGAAAGCGTCGGCTCCGTACTTTTCCAGGATGGGCATTGGTAACACGACGTTTCCCTTGCTCTTCGACATCTTCTCGCCTTTCTCATCGACCCCCAAGCCTCCTATCCACGCGGCCTCGAAAGGACATTTGCCGGTAAGCTGGTAGCACCTCAGCATCGTGTAGTAAAGCCACGTCCTTATTATTTCGTAGCCCTGAGGTCTTATCGAGATCGGATAAACCTTCTCGAAAAACTTCTCATCCTTCCAGAATTTCGAGAGGAAAAGCGGGGTGATGCTCGAATCGAACCACGTGTCGAAAGTCCTGAACTCCCCCTCGAAGGTATCGTTACCGCATTTCTTACACTTCTCGAACGGCGGTGACTCCTTCCACGGTCTGTAATACTTTCCCGGCTCCGGAACGTGGGGCTCGCCACACTTTTTACAATACCAAATCGGAACTTCGGTACCGTAGTACCTTCTCCTCGTTATCGGCCAGTCTATCGTAATCGACCTTATCCAATCCAGCAACCTTTGCCTATGCTTCTCTGGGTAAAACTTCAGCTCTTTCGCAAGCTTTTCCATCGTATCCTTGAAGTCGAGCTGCTTGAGGTAGTATTCCTTCATCGGAATTATCTCGATGGGCACGCCGCTCCTCTCGCATACGGGTACGCGGTGCATGATTCTCTCGACCTTCACCACCCTTCCCATCGTCTTAAGGTCCTCGATAATCTTCTTCCTCGCCTCCTCTACAGGAAGGCCTGCGTAGCTTCCTGCGGCTTCGGTCATCCTTCCGTCCTCGCCTATCGCTATTATCTCCTTCAACCCGAGCTCCCTGAAAAGCCTCACGTCTTCGAAATCGCCGTAGCTGCATACCATCACAACTCCGGTACCGAACTCTGGCCTAGCAGCGGGATGCGGAATTATCGGGACGCTTCTCTCGAAAATCGGAACTATAGCATGCTTGCCGTGAAGGTGTAAGTACCTCTCATCCTCAGGATTGACTATCACGGCTTGACAGGAGCAGAGAAGCTCGGGTCTCGTTGTGGCGATCGTTACGTCGCCTTCGGCGTCTTCCAACGAAAATTTTATGTAAACGAGTTGCGTCGGTAGCCTCACGTACTCGACGTCGGCATCGGCTATCGTAGTCCCGCAGTCGTAGCAGTAGTTGTTCGGCCTCGTCGCCTCGTAGATGAGACCCCTTTTCCACAACTCTATGAACGTAGCTTGGGTGAGAGCCCTGTACTCCGGAGAGTCCGTGTGGTAAGCGTTCGCGAAATCCGCGCTTAACCCCATCCTTTCCATGACCCTCCTTATCTCCTCTTCCAGCTCATCCAAGGCTTTTCTGCAGAGCTCGATGAACTCTTCCCTCGAAACGTCCTGCATCTTTATCCCGTACTTCCTTTCCGTGTACTTCTCAACGGGTATGCCGTTCCTATCGAACCCTATCGGAAACCACACTTCAAAACCCATCATCCTCGCAGCCCTTGCTACCATGTCGATCTGCGCGTACTGCGCAGCAGCACCCACGTGCCACACGCCACTCGGATAAGGAGGTGGAGTATCTATCACGAAGGTTGGTTTTTGCGTATCTGGATCGAAAACGAGGAGGTTTTCCTCTTTCCACTTTTCCAAAATTTCCTGCTCCAGCTCGGGCTTCCAGAATTTTTCCTCGATCCTGGGCTTCATAATTTAAAAAATTTCCTCGGACAAAATAAAGGATTTTTGTTAGCCATGAAGATCGCGACCTTCAACGTCTGCGGCTGGAAGTCAGCGGTGCAAAAGGGTTTGCTCAAGTGGTTTGCATCATCAAGCATCGATATTCTAGCGGTGCAAGAATTGAGGAGTACCAAAATTTCCAAGCCGCTCGAACTCTTCAGCTACTCCTGCGTCTTCAACCCCTCGAAGTTCCAAGGTACGTGCGTAATCTCTAGGGTAAAGCCATTAAGTAAACCTAAGCTCTCGATCGGCATGGAAAGGTTCGATAAAGAAGGAAGGTTTATCCAGCTCGAGTACGAGGAGTTTACATTCATAAACGTTTACATGCCTCACGGGAGGAGGGATAAGAAAGATTTGCCGTACAAGCTCGAAGCCTACGACAGGCTCGTCTCTTACCTTTCTTCTTTGATCGAACGCCGCGAAAAGCCTATAATCCTAGTCGGAGACTTCAACGTAGCGTTCACCAAGGATGACCTCGCGTTCGCGGAGGAGAACGAGAACAACGTCATGTTTACTCCTGAAGAAAGGAAGCAGATAGGGAGGATAATCTCTCTGGGCTTCGTCGATGCCTACAGGAAAGTTCACAGGGGGAAGGGAGGCTACACCTGGTGGCCCAGGGCAAAGGGGTTCAAGGAGAGGGACTTGGGTTGGAGGATAGATTACGTTTTCCTTACTCCAGAACTTGAGGATAGCATCGCTGGCATTTCCGTGGATAAAAGCGTCGAAATCTCCGACCACTGCCCGCTCGTGGTGGAGCTTTCCCTTCGATGACCGACCGAAAAAATTTAAGTACCGCGAAATAATTCAATATGCGGACCGACTCTCCGAGGTTCGTCTTTATCGTAGGTGGCGTCCTCTCCGGCTTAGGCAAGGGTGTGGTAACGGCTTCTCTAGCCAGGCTCGTCCAAGATTCTGGCTACAGGGTTACGGTAATCAAGATAGACCCTTACGTAAACGTCGACGCGGGAACGATGAGGCCTACTGAGCATGGGGAGATTTTCGTCACCGAAGACGGTGGAGAGATAGACCAGGATTTCGGGACTTACGAGAGGTTTTTAGGGATAAACTTAAGCAAGGACAACAACATCACCACTGGAAAAGTTTTCCTGAGGGTCATCCAGAAGGAGAGGTCTTTGGAGTATGGAGGTAGGGATGTAAAGCTCATTCCGGACGTTACCAACGAGATTAAGCAAATGATCTTGGAAGCTTCTCAGGACGTCGACGTTTCCTTCGTCGAGGTAGGAGGGACCACCGGAGACATAGAGAATCTAATCTTCCTCTACGCTCTCCGCGACCTGATGAGAGAGTATAGGGCTACGACTGTCATGGTGTCTTACGTTCCGTTCTTGAGGAACGTGGGGGAGCTGAAAACGAAGCCTACCCAGCATGCCGTCGCGAGGTTGAGGGAAGCCGGTTTGTTTCCAGATTTTCTCGTCGCGAGGTCTGAAAGAGGGTTGGACGCTCCGCGAATAGAAAAGATCGCCAGCACTTGCTTCATCCCGAGGGAAAACATAATAGACGACCCTGACATAGAGTGCGTTTACGAGGTCCCGCTGATTTTCGAGAGGCAAGGGTTCGCGAAGAAAGTCCTGGAGAAGTTGGGTCTGAAGTTTAAGCACGGTCTTTCCGAAGAGTGGAAAAGGTTCGTGGAGGAAATCAAGAGCTTGGATGAAAAAGTCAGGATTGCTCTAATCGGAAAGTACGTTACCCACGGTTCGAGCGAGCATAGGGATGTTTACATTTCGGTCGTCGAGGCGATAAGGCACGCGTGCTACCACCTTAGGCTCAAGCCAGAGATAAAGCAGATATTTTCCCGCGAGTTGGAGGGGAGGAACGATGTTGCTTCGTTGGAGGAATTCGACGGAATCGTGGTTCCAGGAGGCTTCGGAGAGAAGGGAGTGGAGGGGAAGATCTTCTCGATAAAGTATTGCAGGGAGAACAACGTTCCTTTTCTCGGGCTTTGCTTTGGGATGCAACTCGCTGTGGTAGAGTATGCTAGGAATGTTTGCGGATTGGAGGGAGCGAACTCGACGGAGATAGACCCCAACACCCCGCATCCCGTCGTGGATATCCTTCCCGAACAGAAGAAGCTGCTGAAAAAGAAAAAGTACGGAGCTACCATGAGGCTCGGAGCTTATCCAGCCGTGCTCAAAAAAGGTTCGCTGGTCTACGAGCTTTACGGGAGGAAGGAAGTGGTCTACGAGAGGCACAGACACAGGTACGAGGTTAACCCAAAGTATGTGGAAGTTCTGGAGAGCGATGGTCTTGTGTTCTCCGGTAAGAGCCCTGACGGAAAGCTGATGGAGTTTTTGGAGATTCCGTCGCACACGTTTTTCCTTGCGACTCAAGCACACCCTGAGTTCAAGAGCAGAGTTCTTAAGCCACACCCAGTCTTCTCGGGCTTCGTCGAATCTTGCAAGTAGGGAAAATTTCTGCGCGATGGTTAAGTTAAGGTGTGGCTTTCGTAAAAATTACACATGGAAAAGTCGAGACTCGTAGAAAAGTTCGTCGAGAAGCTGAAGAGATGGGTTGAGCTGGAGAGGAAGGAAGAAATAGAGACGATGCGAAGGGAGATGAAGAGTATTAGCGGGAGGAAGAGGGAATCGCTGGGAAGAGCCATCCTGAATCTTAGCGGAAAAGTTTTGGGAGAGGAGCTCGGTTACACCCTCGTGAAGTACGGGAGGGAAAAGGAATTCAAGAACCTCCAGATAAGCGTCGGCGACCTCGTCGTGATAAGCAGAGGCGACCCTTGCAAGAGCGACCTCGTTGCCACCGTGAGCGAGGTAGGGAAGAGATATATCGTCGTGGCTTTCGACAAGCCACCGCCGAACTGGGCTCTGAAAAAAGTCAGGATAGACCTTTACGCCAACGACATAACTTTCAGGAGGCAGCTAGAGAACTTGCAGAACCTGAACGAGCAAGGGATTAAAGTTTTGGAATTCGCGTTGGGATTGAGGGAGCCATCGGAGAGCGAGGAAGAGAGCATCGAGTTCCTCGACAGGAAGCTTAACGATTCTCAGGAAAAAGCCGTTGCCCTTTCTCTCGGTAGTCGAGACTTCTTTCTGATTCACGGTCCTTTTGGTAGCGGGAAAACAAGGGTCCTTGTGGAAATCGTCCTTCAAGAAGTTAAGAGGGGTAGGAAAGTGCTGGTATGCGCTGAGAGTAACGTTGCCGTGGACAATCTAGTCGAGAGATTGGTCGGAAAGGTTTCGTTGGTAAGGATCGGTCATCCGTCGAGGGTTTCTAGGAAGCTGAAGGAAGCTACGCTCGCCCGTCAAGTCGAGGCTCACAGAAAGTTTGAAAAGGTTAGGTCGTTAAGAGCAAAGGTCGAGGAACTTCTGAGAGAGAGGGATTCCTACACGAGGCCGACACCCAAGTGGAGAAGGGGATTGAGTGACGTTGAGATAGTAAGGCTTGCGAGAAAGGGGAAAAAGGCTAGGGGAGTTTCGAGGAAAAAGATAAGGGAGATGGCGCGCTGGATAATCCTTAACGAAAGGGTTAAAAGGCTTCACGAGGAAGTGGAAAGAGTTCAGGGTGAGATCGTAGAGGAAATCCTTAAGAGGAGTGAAGTCATCCTGACGACGAACTCTTCTGCTGGCCTAGAAATTTTGAAAAACCTAGCGTTGGACACCGTCGTGGTCGACGAGAGCACGCAAGCAACCATTCCCAGCGTGCTGATTCCACTTTCCAAGGGAAAGAAGTTCATCTTGGCAGGCGACCACAAGCAGCTTCCTCCAACAATCCTTTCCGAGAAGGCCAAGGGGTTGGAGAAGACTCTATTCGAAATCCTCATCGAAAGGTTTCCGGGAAATTCCGCGCTGCTCCGCGTGCAGTACAGGATGAACGAAAAGCTCATGGAGTTTCCGAACGAAACTTTCTACGGTGGAAAAATAATCGCTGCCAATAGCGTAAGCAAAATCACGCTGAAGGATTTGCTTCCCAACGTAGAGAGTCGTATAAAAGCTTTCGACGAGCTTGTGAGGAAAATCCTATCGCCAGAAAACGTTCTGGTGTTCGTCGATACAGCAAGGAGGAAGGATAGGCGGGAAGTTCGGCGGAAGGGCTCGACGTCCAGAGAAAATCCCCTCGAAGCTAGAATTGTCAAAAGCCTGTGTGAAAGCCTGATTTCCTTGGGTGTTAAGGAAGAGTGGATAGGCGTCATTACTCCTTACGATGACCAAGTCGAGAGGTTGAAGAGGGTTTTTGGGGAAGAGCTCGAAGGCGTTGAGGTGAGTAGTGTCGATGCTTACCAAGGCAGGGAAAAGGAAATAATCGTCATTTCCTTCGTCAGGTCTAATCCCAGCGGTGAGATAGGATTCCTGAACGATTTGCGAAGGCTCAACACATCACTGACGAGGGCTAAGAGGAAGCTTATCATGGTAGGTGATTCCTCGACGCTCTCCTCGCATCCTGTTTACGAGCGGTTGATTGAATTTGTGAAAAAACGTGGAACCTACTTACTCTGGTGATTTCAATACCTTGATACTCGTGCAACTGTCGATGAAGTACTTATATTCCAAGGTTACCTTCACTGGTACCGTCTCATAATTTTCTATCTCGCTTCCATCTATGTTGAAGGAACAGGAAACAGTTGCCGTTCCTCTTCTGGAAAGCTTCACCTCTTCATCTTTAAAACATTCGTGCTCTCCCACATGTGCTGTGATTATCACCTTTCTATCCTTTTCGTCTCCCCAGTAGTTCCCTCCCTGACCAACATTCTCTATCTTGAAAGAGAGCTTTCTGGTAACTGTTTTATCGCCTTCGATTATAATCGGCCTGGCTAGACCCATTAAGGAAACCTTCACGGGAGCGTTGCTAACCTTGAAGGACTCTATTCCCGAAGACCTTCTTATAGCCTTTGCCCTCTCTACCGGAAGCGAGTCGAGGTAGTCTTTCTTGTAAACCTTTATCTTACCCTCAGCATAGGTCTCGTAACCGTAGGAGACTCTTATGCATGCGGTATAGGTGTTGTCGGTCTTGAGACCAGAAGGGGACGTTGCCGTAAATTCACCGGAGTAACTTTCTCCAGCTATGTTTTCCGATGGGTTGGCTCCTTCCAAATTTCCTGCACTTTCAGGCTCCTTGGGAAGATTTTCCCAATCAGTTCCAAGCCCATAAAACTTTATCATAACACCTGTAGCTGTGCTTTCCCCTACGTTTTCAATGGTGAAAGGAAACGATGCGTCGTCTCCTGAATAAATCTCCGCTGGGACAGCTTCGAAACTCTTGACGACCACTCCAGAAGCCACTCCTCCACTAGGACCTTGTGGACCGACGGGACCGGTGGGTCCTACGCAACCCGCTAGGAAGATTGTAGCTAAAAGGCTTCCCAAGAGTATCGGAAACATTCTGTCTTCCATGAGTTATTTTTACCGTGAAAAGACTTAAAAATATGGTTGGGTATACGTTTCAAGAAACCCTTGCCTACTCGATTATCGCCGCCTGCAGCTGTTTCCTCGTTTATAAGCTGCTCAGGAAGATGAGGATCCGCATAAACGAAGAGTTCTTCCTCTCGCTTTTTCCTTTCGTGCTCTCGGCGAGCTTCGCGAGGGTGACTAGGGACCTTTACCTTTTCGACTACGCTTTTCTCTCCTCTCCCTACATCTACGTTGTTTGGTCCTCGATATACTTGAGCTTGCTCGTAGTTTCGCGGAAGCTTTTGGGTAAAAACTGGTCGTTCGCAACTTTTTCTCTAGGAATCGTTACCCTAGGCTTTTTCCTTGGTGCCTACCTTTCCGTGGCGAGGCTCGAAGCTTTCGCATGCGCTTCGATGGGCTCTGTAGCGATAACTCTCGCGCTTCTCTTCTTCACTCTAAGGTATCTCCTTCCTTCCGACGCCTTCGGAAGACTCACCATAGCCTCGCAGGGTTACGATGGTTTCGTAACCTTCGTGGCGATGGAAGTTTTCGGTTACGGAGAGCAACACTGGCTACCCAACTTGCTGTTCTCGTGGTTTGGGTGTACTTTGATCTTTCCCGTCCTCAAGCTCATCATCGCTAGCCTCATAGTGTTCACCCTAAACAAATCCTCGCTAGGAGAGGAGGCGAACTCATTCATAAAAATCTTGGTCTCGATACTCGGGATTGGAACAGGAACGAGAGACCTCCTCTGCGTAATTTCTTCCTGCGTTCCTCATTAAACTCTTATTTCTTCAGGTAGGAAATCGTTAGCACGACATCTTTTATTGTATACTCCGTATCTGGCTCTGTCGAGAAGGTCAAAACGTTCCTTCCCTCCTTCACCAGACCCTCGCCGAAAACCTTTTCATGCTCTCCTATCAACGCGAGTCCCTTTTCGAGCAACTGTCCGTTTAGCCTCACCTCCAACTTTCCATTACCCTTCCTGTCGACGACTGTATACTGCAACTTTCCGTACTTAAAGTATTGAGCTTGTAACTTATCGAGCCAGAACTCGAACTTCTTGGTAAACACCCCGCTAATTCCAGCTTGCAGCTTGACTTCCTTGAACGAGTAGGAATTCGTCTTCCAGAACTGCGAGATACCTGGAAATTCTGCCCTGATAACCACGAGGTTGTTGCCGACGTAGAAAAGCTCTTTCTTTACCGGAATCATCAGCGTACCAGCTTTGACTGTATTTCTGTACACTTCCTGCCCGTTCACTTCTACTACCAACGGAGCCAGTGCGTTGGAGGTATCGACGTCGATTACCAGAAAGCATTCCTTGATTTCACCCAACCTTTCCTCGTCTAAAGTAACTGTTAAACTAACGTCCTTCGAGGAAAATAAGCCAGAGGAAGCTTCGACGTTCTCCTTCGAAGCGAGAGTCGTCACGCCTATAGCATACTTAATCGA
Organism: uncultured archaeon; assembly: GCA_964444075.1. Classification (GTDB taxonomy): domain Archaea; phylum Aenigmatarchaeota; class Aenigmatarchaeia; order CG10238-14; family SCSR01; genus CAYUFF01. The sequence continues at coordinate 2,537 of CAYUFF010000004.1, read as the reverse complement.
AAACTCAGAAGGCTCGTAAACCACTCTGAGCATTTCTTCTCCACCAGGAGTAGTCGTAGCGTTGCTCGCGGGTGGTTGGGTCCAAGCCCACATGAAGATTACCATCAGTACTAGGCCGGCTAGAAGTACGAATGCGAACTCGTCAATCTTAACTTGGGATTTTCTGCTCATTCTTTCCTAAATTGATTTTGTCGGAAAAGGATAAAAAGGTTTTGAATGAAGGGAGTAAGGAAAGGTAGCACGAGCAACGCAAACTTAATAAAACTACACCCTTGAAAAATTTAATTGACGCAGGGGTCGCCTAGCCTGGTCAATGGCGCAGGAATCCCGTCGAGGTTGCGAAGCTTAAGGCGTTAAGCCGCTTTAAGCTCTGACCTGAAAAAAGGATGAAGAGAAACCCTGTGGCTTAGTGCCTTCGTGGGTTCAAATCCCACCCCCTGCATCCTTACCGAGCCCAAAATTTGCTTAAGTACGTGTAGTCATCTCTCGGAAAGCGAAAACCTTTATGGAAGTTCAAAAAATTTAAGACAAAAACCTCCTAAAAACTTGTTAGGCAGGGGTCGCCTAGCCTGGTCGATGGCGCAGGGTAGTTGTAAAAACCCTGAATCAGGACCCTGTGGCTTAGTGCCTTCGTGGGTTCAAATCCCACCCCCTGCATCCTTACCGAGCCCAAAATTTGCTTAAGTACGTGTAGTCATCTCTCGGAAAGCGAAAACCTTTATGGAAGTTCAAAAAATTTAAGACAAAAACCTCCTAAAAACTTGTTAGGCAGGGGTCGCCTAGCCTGGTCGATGGCGCAGGGTAGTTGTAAAAACCCTGAATCAGGACCCTGTGGCTTAGTGCCTTCGTGGGTTCAAATCCCACCCCCTGCATGGCACTATGATGCTTCTTATACCAAATGTCAAAAAAGTTAAGTGAAAATTAATTATGTTGGCGTCGCCAAATTTCTCTTGGGAAAGAGTTTAAGAGACTAAGCCTACGATCAGCGTGGAACCATGCGAAGGGATAAGGTTTCCAACATCCTGAGGGTAGTGAAATTCCTCGAAGAAAATCCCGACACCTACCTGAGAGAAATTTCCAGGAACCTCAACCTCAACCCAGCCACGGTGCACAGGTGTCTCAAGGAGATCAGCGAGTTCATCGTGGCGAAGCCTTTGGCAGATACCATGGATGGACTTCCAAACCTCCCAGTGCTCATAAGGCTCAAGGAAGGGGTAACGGCAGAGGGAATCGCGAGGTTCCTCAAGTTCAAGAAGAAGTTGGGGAAGCTTTAGGTTATGAAGTTAAGACCCTTTTCCCTCGCCATCGAGACGGCCAGCTCGAACTCCTCCCTCTCAAGCCTCCTGTTTATATCCTCGTGCTCAAAAGCCTTCCAGTACGGAGTATACTGGTCCATCACGTTGACTATGCACCTTTCCTTTATGTTTTTGCTCATCCAGTCGAAAACTTTCTCCGTGCAGCATCGCAAGTGATTAGGCAGCACTAAATGCCTTACCGTGAACTCGCCCTGCTGTGCTGCTAGCAGATGATTTCGCGAAACAACCTCGAAATAGTTTTCGACTCCCGACAACCTCCTAGCGCACTCATCGTTGCCGTACTTGAAATCCGACAGATACATGTCAACGACCCCGTCGAGCAGCTTCATGCTCTTCTCGCTCATGTAGAAGTTGCTGTTCCAAACCACCGGTACGTTGGCGTTGCATTCTTTTAGAGCAAGGAGTATCCAGTAGAGGTAGGGAGTTGGCTCTCCGCCCACGAAGTTAACATTCCTCGAACCTTCCATCCTCCTTATCTCTATCATCCTCGCCATCTCCTGCGGCGTGATTTCTTCACCTTTCTCATACCACTGGCTTATCGTGTAGTTCTGACAATAAACGCACCTGAAAGTGCATCCCATGAAGAAGATTGTATGACTCGGTGTTACGTGGAACTCCTCTCCGAAGTGCATGAACTCCGAGGAGATCAGACATTCGTTAGCGACCCCGCAAAAACCTTTAGCGCCATTAAGCCTGTTCACTTTACACTTCCTCTCGCAGAACTCGCAGGCTTTGAGTATTTCCTCGGCTAGCTTAACCTTGAGGTCCAAGAGGGAAAACCTCGGTGCTTCCAGCGATTCTAGGCTGGTTTTTCCTTTATCCACGGATTTCATCAGGCGGTAGAATTCTTCCATAGCTTCCACGTGAATCTCCCAAGGATCTTTTGAAGAAGTCTCATCGACCTCCACCATTTTAGCTATCTGAAACCTCGCCGGTAGCTCGTCCTTCACGACCTTAACGTACCTAGGCAAGATTTTTTTCACGAGCTTGTTCTCAAGGGCTACGACCGAATCTGGCCTGAGTACTTCCCAAAACACAATTAAAAGTTTTTCCTCAATCTTTAAACCTTCACGATTTCTAAAAAATCAAGCTTGGTAAAGTCGTCATCAAAAGTTGCTATTTTTGTTATCCCATAATATTTGCACGTAAGTGCGATTAAAGCGTCGTTGGGGAGCAAACGATACTTTTCCATGATTTCCAAAACCAAAGACAATTCCTAAT
>CAYUFF010000003.1:0-44911 GCA_964444075.1 uncultured archaeon | reverse complement strand
TTCGTTAACCATTTTAAATTTTTCGTTAACTTTTCGTTAACCAAAAATCGTTAACTTTAGGTTAACGCAAAATACTCCGCAACTTTACTAACTCTGATGTTAGACGTCTAACAAAAGTTCCCACCAGTAACCCTTTAAAATTCCGTCTCTTCTCGACCTGCTGAATGATGAAGATGTTTTTTATGTTAGACGTTTTAACATAAAAAACATTTAGCGAATCTTCGGGCGTTCCTAACAACGCTTTGATTTTTTCGTTAACAGTGTTGTCTGAAACTATATTAAACTTAATAAACCTTAATAGATTCATTATTGTTCATCTCAGGAAAGCGGAATGATATCTACTCCAGGCTCGCAGAGGAAGTGGATAAAGTAAAAAACTCTTACATAACTTTCTTACAAAAACTCGTCCAGACACCCTCGGCGAACCCGTTTGCTAAAGACCTCTTGAAGACTTCCCCCTACACACCCGTGGAGCTGGAGGTGGCAGAACTTATCTACAAGAAGCTAGAAGAAATCGGGCTCTCACCAAGGTTTGTAGGGGTCTCTAGTTTAAGGCCTAACGTTGTGGCGGAATTTGGGGATGGGAAGGGTACGTTAGTATCCAACGGACACATGGACACGGTGCTGCCCAGTAGCGATTATTCTTTCAACCCTTATTCTGGGTTCATTAAGGAGGAGAAGTTGTACGGTCTTGGTTCCTATGATATGAAGGCTAGTTTGGCAGCATTTGTTGCCATGAGTGAAATATTGCTGAAATATGAGGATTTGCTAGGTGGGAGGGTTCAGCTTCAGTTCGTTGTCGACGAAGAAACTTTTGCCTCCTCACCTTTTGGGACCAAATACCTGCTGGAACAGGGGCTAGGAGGCGATGCTGCCATTGTCGGCGAGCCTGGGACTAAGAAGATCTGTATAGGAAATCGAGGTGGGTACCGCTTTTTCGTCGAAGTTTACGGTGAATCTTGTCACACTGGCCTCAGGGAGTGGGAGATGGGAATCAAGGGTAGGAATACTATCTTGGAAATGCAAAGAGTAATCCAGGCTCTCCAAGGATTCGAGAAAGACCTTCCCCAACCCAAAGTTGCACTATTCGCTGGGAGGAGGAATGTTTTTACTTTTCCTACCGTGATAGAAGGGGGGAGCGGTATAAACGTGGTTCCCCCATCCTGTAGAGCTTACGGAGATTTGAGAATACTCCCGGGCGTGAAGAAAGGGGTGATAGAGGAAAGGATGAGGAAGAGATTGGAAGCTTTGGGTATAGAATACAAGCTAAGGAGTATAATGTATGTTCCTGCAGTCTGGGTTGACGAGAATGAAAGGATAGTCCAAGTCTCACGGGAGTGTATTAAAAAAGTCTTTGGGAGGGAACCAGAACTAGGAATTTCTGGAGCTTGGAGTGATATGTGGATGTTTGTAGTTGGGGGTATACCAGCCATCAATTTTGGGCCAGACGGAGGGAATGCACACGCCGCCGACGAGTTTGTATCTCTCGAGAGTTTCGTGAACATCATCAAGGTTTATTGTATGGTTGCTCTAAAATTCTTCGAATCGAACGAGTGAAGCTCGAAGTAAGCGCTGGCAACGAACTCATGAGCCGCCTAGGCCGTGAGGAACTTCTCCCGCCTCTCCTACGACCGGGTAAACTCTTCTTCTCTACTTTACCGACTCTGATGTTAGGAATTCCTTGGTTGACCACGTTTTCCGTGATTTTTTTCGGAGAGTTATTTGAGGTTAACCCTCCTCGGTCGTTGGAAAGTAGGCGAAACCTGAACTTTACCTTTTCGAAGAGGTTTTTGAGAGACTTAGCATTCCAAACCCGAGCTGGCCAAACCAGCTAAGCCGAAAGAAATAAGTGTTCGAAGGGCTCAACGTTTTGTGATGAAAAAGCTTTTTAACCCCATCGACGGAGAATGTTTTCACAATCTTTATACATCAGGCTACGGAAAGCATGAAAGGGAAAACCTTCCGAGGATCCCAGAGGGAAGGAGAAGAGTGGCCCTAAAAATTCTAGCCGGACTTTCGCCGGGACTCACTTCCCTCGTCGCGGCACTTTTGGGCACGACGCTACTCTACGAAGCGCTCACGAGCGAATGCGGAGAAATTTCCGGTCAAACGAGCTATGCAGGACTTGCCGCCGTCACGCTTTCTTATCTCCTCGCGGGATGTTCCGGTTACATCGCTTACCGCGTCTGGAAAAAACTAAAGTTGTTCTAACCTGAGAGGTTACTCCATGCTTCGTAGAGTTTTCTTAGTTTTAGACTTAGCAACGTTACTCCTCTAGTTACAAGCCCCCATCCATGGAGAAATCCAAAGCTCTACGCCTTTATAGCCCGCGCACCGCTTTTGGAAAGGTATTTCACTCATATTCGTGTTCTACCAGTTCCCCATAGTGTTTTTACACCTCCCGCTTCTGGCCAGCCCGCATGCGGTATAACCTCAGAGCTTTAGGACCTCAGACAAGTTTAAAAAATCTTAACAGAGATTACCCTATAGGAAAAAGGTCGAAGCCTGTACTTAGGATACGGGTTCCGACGTGATAAGGATGGCGGGGGAAAACGATGTGGGAGTGGAAGAATTGATTGAAGCGTACGAGAAGTACAAGAGTAAAAAAATAACCTACGGCGATTTACGCGAACGTTTGAGAACGTTCGTTAACGACGAAAGGGTTATAAGTGCAGTGGAGAAGTATTCCCTTCGTGAAAACTACGACGCGTTGTTCCTCTTGGAAGAGATTTCGACGGAGTATAGGGTCCACGGGATTTGTTCAGACCCGCAGAGGTTTTTGCGAAGGTTTGAGAAAGAAAGAAGAAAGGCTCTGGCGACGGTGCTGAGAAAAGTTAGGAAGATTTCGGTAGAGAAGGATAGAGTTATCCTCGAATTGAAGGGTAAGGACAAAGAGATAGTAGAGAAAGCCATCGAAGAACACCCACCCTTGAAGGAGTGGTTGAAGGAACTGTTCCTCCGAGGCTACGAAATAAAGGAAAGGTCTGGCTCCGGTCCAGCCTCCAGACCGAAGGGAAAACTGAAAGAACTTCTCTATTTTTGGGCGGGGTGTGCGACGCCGTACCTTCTACCCCTCGTGTGTCTCCACGAGTTCGGCCATGCGCTCGCGGCGTACCTTTCTGGGGTGCAAGTCAAGAGCGTCAGCGTTTACCCCCTCCCTCAGCTACCCATCTTTGCAGTAGGCGGGGAGACTGTCGTTTCTCCTTCGGAACCGTCTCCCTCCCTACTACCGCTCCTCGTGGGCGGCGCGGCTGCTCATCAAGCCCCCTTCTCCATGCTCGCCAGGAGAATAAGAAAGACCTTCCTGAACTACGAGAAAGTCAAAAGTTTCTTGTTCGGGGTCGCTTCTTCGATCCTTTTGGGGAGCCTCCACGACGGAGCGTACTTTTTCCATTGCTTGAGGACCGCACTCCCAGAATACATTTCTCTACCTCTCACCGGAGCCGTTTTTGGCCTCGTTTCTTACTTCCCTTACCTTCTATGGTCGGAGAAAAAGTTTGATTATAGGAAAACTATCGAGATAGTGAGAAGAGAAAGGGCCAGGCTGGAAGAAAAACGGGAATCTTTATCGAAGCGATAGCCAGAGGAATGGTGAAGGCGAAGGTTAGCATGCTCGCTGCTTCCGGCTCAAACTTACTCGTGCTTACAAAGACGTTGCTAAAAAGGTTAAACCAAAACCTACGAGAATAAAGGTTGAGATGGTTAAGGTCGGTGGTGAGAAAGAAGAGCATGAGTTGTTCGAAAACGCTACAACTTCTCATAAACCTCAACGTAACCGTCCCACTCTTCTACTTTCTTTTCTCCAACCAACCTCCAGCCCAAGAGTCGCATGACACTCCTAAGGATGAACGGAGACCATACTGCATGGAAAAACTCCATCCAGCTTCTTTGCTCTTGGGGAGAGAACGCGAACTTCCATATTTTTCCAGACTTGGTATCCATCTCCTTCGATACGTCGACCCAGAGTTTTCCGTTTTCCTCGAAGACCGTGACGTCTTTCCACTTCTTTTCGAACAGCAAGTTAACCACATCCCTGTACTCGATTATGAAGTGTGCGTTCTTCTCAGAGACCTCGTTGACGTTCTTAACGACTTCAATCCAATCGAAGACGTCTAGGTGACAAAGCGAGTTTCCTAGGCAAGCAATGGTATCGAACTTTTCCCTCATAGCAAATTTTCTCACATCGCATAGGAAGAACGAACAATTCTTCGCACCAAGCTTCCTTGCAACATCCCGGGCGTTCCTTATCATCTCCCCGTTGGCATCGACGCCAACGTACCTTTTCACCTTCTCGTGAACCAGCATTCCTAAAGCACCACCCCCGCAACAGACGTCGAGTATTTTCTCGCCGAAAAACTCGGAAAACTCTTCCAGCAACCTTTCTATTTCTCCTTTCCTCTTCCCAAAGAACGAGTATCGGTTCGCTCTGTCGAGCGTGATGTAATATTTTTCTAACGAGGCACGGAGCTTAACGTCTTTCATTCCCTCTCCTCCCAACCATCGCTACCTTCCTCAACTTCTTTACTTCCTTCCTCAAGCTCTTCCACTTCTCGAAGATTTCCTCCACCTTTTCTGGAAGCTGCTCCGACGAAACTCCGAGCTCGGAGCAAACGCTCTCGACGATTTTCTTGCTTCGCTCCAACATTTCCCTCGCGACGTCGCCAGCGCAAAACTCTATCCTGACGACTCCGTCAGCAATCCTCTTTGTTCGGAGGATGTGGATGATCCCTACTTCTCTCGTGTTCCTGCAATGAGTACCGCAACATGCTTCGTGGTCGATGTCGTCGATAGAAACTATCCGCAGCGTCTTCTCAGCGATGGGACCTCCTTGGTATACGTTGAACCCGTACTTTTGCTCGGCCTCGCCCCTTGGCATAACCTCCACCACTATCTCGTAACCTTTGGCCACGATTTCGTTGGCAAGCTTCTCTATCCTCTCAACTTCTTCCTCGCTCAAAGCCTGGTAGTGAGTTATGTCCAGCCTCGCTTTCCCTTCTTCCTTGAAAGCGGAATGCTGAAAAACGTGCTTACCCAACACCATCCTCGAAGCAGCGTTTAGGATGTGAGTGGCTGTGTGGTGCTTTTTCAGCCTTTCCCTCCTTTCTCTGTCAACGTGACACTCGACAACCCCTCCCTCCTTGAGCTCTCCATCGACCTTGTGCAGTATTACGCCACCGACTTTCTGAACGTCCAGGACTTCACGACCTCCTATCATTCCCTTATCGCAAGCCTGTCCTCCCGACTCTGGGTAGAACGCTGTCTTATCCAAGACAACCCAACCCTCGGGAAAAACTTTCACAACCTTCGCTTCGAAATCAAATATTTCTGGAGCTTCGTAGAACAGAATTTCAGTCGGAGCTACGTTGCTGACGTCGAACTCGAGCTTATCCCTCTTTTCCTTCTCCCTCATGTGCAGCTCTGTAATCCTAGCGTAGAATTTGGGAGGTATCTCTATTTTAAGACCAGCTTCGACCAGTTGCTCCGGAGTTATTCCCTCCGAATCGTAGAGCTTCATCAGCTCTTCCTCGCTAGGAACCCTGTTTTCCTTCACGAACTTTTCGACAAGCCTTTTACCCTTCTCCTTGCTCTTTCTGTACCTTTCCTCCTCGACTTCAACCATCCTCACGACGTGCTCAAGGTTTTCTTCGAGCTCTGGAAACATCTTTCTTAAATATTCCGCGTGCCAGGCGATGACGTCCTCAAGCTTCACGCCCCAAGAGTACTTGTCGATGAAGCTTAGAGCCCTCCTCAAGATCACCCTTAAGTTATAACCACCGCCGACGTTGCTGATTATCCCGCCGTCGCTCAACGCGAAGAGCAAAGCCCTAGCGTGGTCGGCAATCGAAAAAATCGCCTGCAGGGGTTCGATGTTCTTTTCTAAAGTTTCAACATCAACTCCTAACTTTTCCGCGATTTTTCTCTTCACGCTAAAAATATCGTCGACCTCATCGACGTTGAGCTTCCCAGAGAGTTTCGCGTACCTCAGGAAAAGCTCCTCGTCGTATTCCACTCCGCAAGCCTTCTTAAGCTTCTCTACCACAGGACCGAAAGCGCACTCATAACTGGTAGGGGTTCCTTGGGTAATCCACGTTAACCTTTCCCAGCCCGCTCCCATGTCGATGACCTTCTTATCCATCTCCCTGAAGCTTTCCGGAGTCCCTACGAACTGAGTGAACACGGCATTACCCAACTCCAAACCTCTGACGTGGTATTCCAAGCACGCTCCGAAAGCATTAGCTCCGAACCAGGCATCCTCTATGAAAACTATCTCCTCGGGAGGAATTTTCAACACTTTGGTAAGAAGTTCGAAATCCAGCTCAATGCACTCATCCTTCCAATAACCTTCCTTCCCGTCGTAGAGGCTTTGCTGGTTTATCATGCCGAAGCAGGTGTAGGATTTCGAGTTTATCCCAACGTTGGGAATGTCGTTGAACCTCAAGCAAACTTGATTTACGACGCTCGGGTTAGCGGGAAACTCGAAGTCTAGGCTTCCGTTGCTCATCCTGTAAAAATCGACGATTCCTGCAATCGTAAAGTAGAGCGGAAACCACCTGCAAACCACGGGGAACCTTTTCAACACAGCATGACCCCTTTCCACGAAGAACTTGCTAACCCTTTCCCAGACTTCGAAGTAACCCAACTTCCTTTTTGCCGGAGGGTCTCCTATGAACTCGTAATCCCTGCAACTCGAATCGTTGCAAACCTCTTGCTCGGTGAGTGTCCAGAAGTACTTTCCACACTTCGTGCACTTCTTCCTTTCAAACCCGAGTTCGTCGAAAAGCCTAACCTTCCAGAACCTTTCGGGATCCTTCCTGAGGAATTCCATTACCATTTCTTTTCCGTCCATAATTTTTCATTGAGCCCAAAGAAAATAATTTTTTAGTTCACCCAAAGCCAAACTTATTGCTTCCCCTTGAAAAGTGCTATGTAGAATTCCATGAGGGAAAGCGTGGTATCGAGATAATGGAGTAGGAAGGCTTCGAGCGTCCTCGGAGGCGTGCTTCCACTCTCTCCGTAATGACTCGCCACTATGTGGATTACCTCCTCGGGAAAACCCCTCTTGTAAAGTTCGGCGACAGCCAGCATCGTGTGGTCGAGCAAAATTCCCGTTGGTTGGCAGGCAAGAGTCCATTCGAAGCACTTCATCAAATCGTGAAGAATAGCCGCAGCTATCAAGTAATCCCTTTTGAGCTTCACGCCAAAGTTCCTTTCCAGGATCTCCGAAACTTTTATGCAAGCCTCGGTAAGCGCTACTGTGTGTTCGAGGACTTTTCTCTCGACCGTGCCGACGTTGACAACGGTAAAGGGAGACTTAGCTTCCTCTAGAGGAGTCTTGGGATACTTCTTGAACTCGGGGTGCGTGAGCTCGAGGTTTTTCAGAAAATCCTCTACTTTTTTCCTCAGTTCGACATCCTCTATCTTTTTAGCAAGCCTCAGAAGCCTTTCCATGGTTTTAGCCGAAGAGCGCTGACAAACCAGCGGTGGCCGCTTCTTCTGCTTTCTTCTCTTCCTCCTCTTCTTTCTTCTCCTCTTTTTCTTCCTCCTTCTTTTCGGCAGGAGCGGTGGCAACCATCGCTGAGCTAGCCTGCTTGATCAACTCCTCTATATCCTGACCCTCAAGGCTCGCGACAAGAGCTTTTATCCTACCCTCGTCTATCTCAGCACCCACGGTTTCCAAGACCTTCTTTATGTTCTCCTCCGTTATCGGCTTCTTCGCCGCGTGCAAAAGCAAGGCAGAATATATTTCCTGCATCCTAACCACCGACCCTTTCTTTTATAAACTTAGCAATATTATAAGCCTTCGCAAATAAAAAGCCTACAGTTTCTTTCGTTGGGTATTCGATGGCTATGGAGAGATTTATCGCCCTGTTTATCGCCTTCCTCATTTCCTCGACCATAGGCTCTCCGACGAGCTCGAGAATGTCTTTCGGATAAACCTCACCATCCTCGTACAACGCTTGCACCTTAAGCCCTATTTCCTTCGCTGGAATTCCGAGCTTTTGCAGCACGCTCGCCACTTCCTTCGAGATCGTTTCCCCGGCTTTCACCAAGACGGTATCTTTCTTGACGACTATCCTTCCTCCTTCTATTCCTACGGGAAGGCCGACCTTGTTAAGCTCTCCGATTACAGGTCCAGGACTCAAGTTTGTCGGACCAGCCTTGACCTCTATATCTTTCTCGGCGACGTCGCCCTCCCTGGCGAAGGTGGCGGATTTCATTTCTTTAACAAGCTTGAACGTCTTGAAGGCATCGAGGTTGCTGAAAACGAGGCCCATGTATGCCGGAAAGTAGTCGATGAGCTTTTCCAGGTTCTTCTTACCGGACCTTTCAATCGCTATCTTGAAGAGCGTTTTCTTGGTGACGGTGACGACGGTCTTATCCTTAAGCTTCCTCTTTATCTCCTTCAGTTCCCTTGTTGGCATCCTGTGAAGGTCTATTATCCCGATGGTCCTGTGGGAGTTTATTAGGTCCAGTACCCTTTCGACCTCCCTCACCTTCTCCTCTTTGACCACCCTCTCAACCCTTACCTACCTTTACAGGTTTAGACATCGTAAACTTTACGAGCACGTTCCTTACGTTTTTCCTTCCCTTGGGGAGCTTCTCCTCCAAAAATTTTAACACAGCGAGAGCATTTTCTGCCAACTCTTCATCCCCCATACCCTCCGTCCCGATCATACACTGCACTGTAGGGTTATCTTTCACCTTTATCCTCACCGAGTTCTTCAGGCTTCTTACCATCGCGTTGACGTCCCCGCTCACTACCTTCGGCATCTTACCGCGAGGACCCAAGACTATTCCGAGGTACCTACCCACTACCGGCATCAAAACAGGCTCCGCCAGGAAAAAGTCGGTCTTGTTAGCGAGCTTTTTCGCCTCCCTCTTGTTCTTCGCGAGGAGCTCTATTTCTTTGCTACTGAGAATCTCGCACTCCGCTTCCTTGATGCTGTCGCTGAACAAGACTACCTTAGCTTCCTTCCCCCTTCCCTTGGGTAAAAAAACGACCTCGTTCATCCTGTTCTCCGGCTTTTTCAGGTCGAGGTCCTTGAGGTTGACGATGAGCTCGACGCTCTGTACAAAGTTTCTCTTCTTGGAACTTTCCCTCACTTTCTTTATGGCTTCCTTCAGCTCCTCCTTTTCGAACACGTCGTCACCCCTCGAACCTTCGAACTTATAAAGATTAGCGGCGATGCTTTAAAACTATTTTATCACCTCGTCCCACTTACCATCCTCTACCTCCCTCAAAATTTCCTTCGGCTTCTTCCCTTCCACGGTAACGGGCATGCTCACCATACTTCCCAAGACCGTCTTCACAGCGGCTTTCAGGCTGCCGACCATCATGTCACCCATCTTTTCTCTGGCTATCTTGACGACCTGCTCCATCTTCAGGTCGCCTACGCTTTCCTTTCCCTTCGCCTTCTCGCTTTCATCGAGCTTTACCTTTTCAACCTTGAGCTCCTTCTTGATGAGTTCCGAAACCTTCGCCATGGTCCCACGCCGTTACTCCTTCCCCTTCCTCTCCACGAGCTTCACGAACTCGGCAGAAACCGTAACCGGAATAGGCACGGAAACCTCCAACAGTTCCAGCGTCACCTCACCCTTAACCTTGTCGTACTTAGTAATCCTTCCCCTTTCACCCTTGAAAGGACCTCCGATAACCTCCACGACGTCGCCTACACCCAGCTCGATTTCCTCGACTTTCGGCTTCAAGAACCTTTCAATCTCCTTTATCTCGATCGGTTTTTTGATTACCCCCCTCACGTGTGGAACACCGCCCATCGCCTTGAGGATGTCGTCGAGCTCCCCTTCCACGAAGATGTATCCCTTGATCTCTTCTGGGTGGATTAAGGCCTTTATGTTAAGTCCCTGCGTTTGGGCTCTCGTAGCTATCGCGTCCAGGACCGCGTCCTCCCTCCCGACGACCGTCTTTACCGTGTAAATCATAGGCTCACCACCGCGAAGATTAGATAAAAGAGGAAGCCTATTAAACCTATTATCAACGTCCCGACCAAGCACTCTTTCAAGTAGCCAACGAACTCCTCCCTATCGGGCTTCCTGCACGCCGTCAACACCCTCCTGTAGCAACCCAGCTTCTCCGCTAGTCTCTCGACGAGCCTCATTAATCACTATTCTACGACTCTTATATTTAAAAGCTTTTCCATCTCCCTCGCTCCCTCGCTCCCTTTCCCGAGTATTTGCGGAGAGTTTATCCCCGTTACTACGAGGATGGTCCTTATCTTATCCCCGAGGCTTTCGTCTATCGAGGCTCCCCATAGTATTTTCGCTTCTGGGGAAAGTTGGGATGAAATACTCTCGACGATTTGCTGAGCTTCTGTTATCTTGATGTTAGGACCGCTCACTATGTGGATGAGAGCTCCTTTAGCATCCTTTATATCAACGCTGAGCAGTGGGTTGTTGATGGCTTTCCTCACGGAATCTATAGCCCTATTATCCGTGTCGCTCTCACCGACGCCTATCATCGCGAGCCCGCCGTTTTCCATGACAGCTCTCACGTCTGCGTAGTCTCTGTTTATCAACCCAGGCTTGGTAACGAGCTCCGCTATTCCCTTGACGGCGCTAATCAAAATTTCGTCACACATCCTGAACGCTTGCTGGAGCGTTGCATCAGGAGCTAGCTCCAGCAGCTTGTCGTTGGGAATCACTATCAACGTATCGACGAGCTTTTCAAGCTTCTCTACGCCTTCCCTGGCGTTCTTCATCCTTTCCCTTCCTTCCATGGAAAATGGAAGCGTGACAACTCCTACTACCAAAGCACCTTCCCTCTTAGCCATCTCTGCAATTACAGGCATGCTTCCCGTGCCCGTTCCTCCTCCCAAGCCACAAGTCAAGAACACCATATCCGCATCCCTCAGCACTTCCTTCAACTTCTCCTTGCTTTCCTGCGCGGCTTCATAACCTTTCTTTGGGTTTGCTCCAGCACCTAGTCCGTGAGTCAAACTTCTTCCTATCAACACTTTCTTGTGAGCTTTCGAATGGAGCAAGTCGAGGGCATCTGTATTAACTGCTATCGTTTCCACGCCCTCGATTCCGACTTCCATCAGCCTCGTTATCGTGTTGCATCCAGCTCCTCCAGTGCCAACGACCTTTATCTTTGGTTTGCTTTCGGCTATTACTTTCCTGAGCTCTTCGTCCGTGTCGTGAACCTTGAGAACATGTTTAGAGACGTTTTCCCCTTTGATATCCAGGTCCAAGTCTTTCTTTTTAGTTTTTCTCGTCTTCCTTCCCATGAGGTTTATTTTGAAAAAGAAAAATAAAAAGGTTTTCTCAAAACCCAAAACTCACAACTCAAATGCAAACTCGATAGGATAATCGCTCAACCATGAGAGTAAAAAAATGGTAACTAGAGGTGTGAATTGTTATGAATTGCTACGTGACATCCTCATTCGACAGCTTCTGTGAAATTTTGATTGCTTAGCAAGGTTCTCAAGGTTGGATAATGCCTTGGTAGTAGTAGACAGTAGACAGGGAAACTTTTTTTAAAAATTTCCCTCTATATAGTACTTGATGATAACCAAAGAAAGAATAGCAACTGTAATAAGAGATTTTCACGAAAAAGGTATTCCTTGGCTTGTGGAAAGGGATTTGCAAATACCTTCTGAAATTCCCATAAAAAGGGCTGTGGCGATAATAGGACCTAGAAGGGCGGGGAAAACTTATTCGATGTTCCAAATAATGAAAAGACTTTTGGAGAAATATGATATAACCCAAATCTTGTACCTGAATTTTGAGCTAACCGTCCTGAAGAGTCTGTCTCTAGGAGATTTGGACCTCGTCAAGGAAACTTATTTCGAAATTTACCCTGAGAATAAGGAGAAAAAAGTGTGGTTTTTCCTTGACGAAATTCAAAACATCGAAGGTTGGGAAACTTGGGTAAGAACTTTGCTCGAAGAGGGTATCAATGTTTTTGTCTCAGGTTCAAGTTCAAAGTTTTTATCGAGGGAAATAGCGACTCAATTAAGGGGAAGGTCTCTAACCTACGCTGTTCTTCCATTTTCTTTCGCAGAATTTCTACGAGCTAAAGACATGGAACCAAAGAGATACCTATCTTCGAAAGAAAAAGCGATGATAATGAGAGAGTTGAAAGAATATCTAAATTTTGGTGGTTATCCCGAGACGATTCTCTATCCGGAGGAAAGGGAAAAAATAATCACGGAAATTGTAGAAACGACGATTTACAGAGACGTGATGGAAAGGTATAAGGTTAAGAATGTTAAAGCGCTCAGGTTGCTCATAGCCTCTCTGATGGATTCTGCAACCAAGCTCTTCTCTGTCCACAAGTTTCACAACTTTCTGAAATCTCAGGGAATTAAGGTTGGCAAGACAACTCTCTACGAATATCTCGAAGCGTTGAAGGACGTTTTCTTCGTCTTTTCTGCCCACAAGTTTTCTTATTCCTTGAGGAAATCGGAGCAAACACTTCCAAAGGTGTATTTAGTCGACAACGGAATTTTGTACGTCAACGGAATAAGGGATAAAGGCAAACTGATGGAAAACCTCGTTTTCGTAGAACTCAAGAGAAGAGGTAAGACGATTTATTACTACTCCGATAACTATGAGGTTGACTTCGTCGTTGTAGAGGGTAAAAGAGTTGAGCAGCTCATTCAGGTTTGCTACGACGTTTCCGATTTCGGGACGATGGAAAGGGAAATTAAAGGTTTGATGGAAGCTTCCGAAAGGTTGAAATGTAGGAATTTGTTGTGCGTAACTTGGGATTACGAGGGGGAGAAAAGCGTTAAAGGAAGGAAGATAAAGTTTGTTCCATTGTGGAAATGGTTACTACGTTGGTAAGTTTACATAACCTAAAACCACTAAACACGTTGCTATGAGGAGCGGAAAGCGCTCAAAACTTACAAGTTTTTCATGGGTCCATCAAGCTTAAACGTCGAAGCACCTCTCGCTTCCTAGGGGAGCGATCGCATCGTAGCCCCTTTCCTTCAACTCTTCCGCAAACTCTTGCGTATGGTCTCCGTGAACGCAAAAAACCTTTTGCGGTGAGAGTTTTTCTACGAATTCGAAAAGCTCTTTTCTGCCCGCGTGAGCGCTGAAATCTAATCTCCTTACCAGCATCTTCACCTCGAAATCCAGTCCTAACTTCTCGTTGATATACCTACCAGTTTCCAACAGGATTTTTCCAGGGGTCCCGTCGAGTTGCCAGCCCGTTAGAATTAAACTGTTCTTTTCTTGCTTGTGAAGCTTTTGCAAGTAGTAAACCACAGGACCACCTTGAAGCATTCCGCTAGTCGTTAAAATCACGCAGGGTTCCTTCACTATCCTTTTCCTCATCCTTTGCCCGTTCACGTAGGTAACTTTCTCCAGAGCTCTGTCCAAGGAATCTTCTTCCTTCAAAAACTGAGGATAGCGGTTGACGATGGTCATGGCTTTCTTTGCCATTCCATCGATGAAAAGCGGATAATCGATTCCGTGGGCATCGAGGACAAGCAAAATTTCAGCTATCCTTCCTACGGCAAAACCCGCTACCAAGGCGATGCCATCGTTAGCGAGAGTTTCCTCGATTATCCTCACCAGCTCCTTTTCTTGCTTTCTCCTAGGCGGGTGGTCCCTATCGCTGTAGGTCGACTCAGTTATCAACACATCGACGCTACATCTCTTCACGATTTCCTTTACCTTGCATTCCTCCACAAGCCTTGTTTTCCTCGTGTTGAAATCTCCGGTATAAAGAACGTTTTTTCCCTCGTAGCTAATCAGGCACATCGCTGAGCCTGGGATGTGGCCTGCGTTCAAGAATTCGATTTCAAATCCGCCAACCTCGAATCTTTTTCCGTAAGGTAAGCTCTCGTAATGCTTCGTCAGGAGCTCTATGTCCTTCTCTTGGAATGGAAGCTCAACACCCTCCTCTCTAGTAACCTTTATCGCATCCAGCAAAAGGAGCTTGGTCAACGGTTTGGTAACGCCGATTCCGTAAGTTTTAGGCAGGTTATCGCTGGTGGAAGTGTAGAAAAGCGGTAGCGCTCCAGAGTGATCGAGATGGCAGTGGGAAAGCAAGATTGCTTCAGGCTTCGAAGGTACTTCGAGAGGAAATTTCGGCGGAATCTCTCTAGGCCTGGTCCCGTAATCCAACAAAAGGCTTCCGCTACCCCCGCTAACGAATACCGCCGAGCAACCGACGGTTCCCATCGCTCCAAGAAAGGCGAGCTTCATCCTTTCCACACCTCCTTAACGAATTTCAAATTTTTCTTGAGCTCCTCGCGAGTAATCCTCTTGCTTTTTCCGTCCTTCAAGTAGTAGAAGGTCTCTACAAGAACAGCCCTTAACCTCAACCTTTCTTTGGCAACTTCTAAAATCCGTTCCGAGTTAAGCTCACCGCTAAACGCAGAGAGATGGTCCCTGACGCTAGCCTTCAGCTTCCTGACGTTGTGAAAGTGTAGGGCGACGATGTTATCGCGCAACGCTTTCATCCACTTGACGATTTCCTTCTCCGTAGCTTCCGTAGAAAGACCTTTTCTCAGGCTAATCAAGCTTATATGGCCAACATCAAGGCAAACCCTAAGCCTTTTTCCACATTTCTCCTTAAGGTACTTCCAGTCCGAAAGCCTGTTACCCAAGCCGTAGGTCCCGTTTTCCCACGTGACGGTCAAGTTATTTTCCTTGGAGAGTTTTGCAAGCCTCCTCACGATTTTTTCGGCTTTTTTCAGGCAGAGTTTTCTGATGTCTTCCAGCTTGACGGAAGAGCTCGTGGCGTGAAGGTGGAGGTTCACGTACAAAGGTTCTAAGTCGCCGCACCAACCGATAAACCTTTCTGCCAAACCAAGAGAAAAATCCGAAACTTCGTCAGCAGGATGTGCTACGTTGAGCTCGCTTATCGGAAGGTGGAAAGCTAGCTGCATCGAGAATTCCTTCCTCAGCTTGTTGAGAGTTAGGTAGAGTTTTCGCGAAGGGTAGAAGGGATATTCCAGCGAAACTTCCGCGTAGTCGAAGCCGAGCTTCTTCCTCTGCTCGAAAATCTTCGCTAGGTTACCATCTCCGTACCATACCGCGGTTCCGAACTTCGGCACGACCATAAAATTCTTAAAGTTATCACTCCTTTAAAAATTATTAGCGTGAAGTGGTAAAAGGTGGTGTGGATGGAGTTTCCGAGAAAGGTGATGGACGCTCTCAAGACCATAGGATTGAACCTTTACGAGAGAAAGCTTTGGGTAGCCCTTTTGGCTAGGGGTGTTTCTACGGCCGGTGAGCTGTCTCAGCTTACTAGAGTTCCGAGGAGCAGGACCTACGACACGCTGGAAAGCCTCGCGGAAAAGGGATTCATAGTAATCCAAACCGCGAGGCCACTGAGGTTTGTCGCCCTTTCTCCCAGAGAAGCGCTGGAGAGAGCTAAGAAAAAGATTGAGGAGAAGATGAGGGAGGCGATGAGCAGGATAGATGAGATTTTAGAATCTCCGATAATCGAGGAGCTGGAAAAGCTTTACGAAAAAGGTTTGAAGCTCGTCGAACCTGAGGAGCTTACGGGAGCACTCAAAGGAAAGTTTACCGTGAACCAACAGATGTCGAACATGTTCAAGGGAGCTGAGCGAGAGATAAGCATACTTACGGATCCTCACGGGCTGAGGGACCTCGCGGAGCATCACTTTACTCTGCTGAAAACCCTCAAAGACAGGGGCGTTAACATAAGGATAGCTAGTGTTATCAACGAAGGTTGTAGCGATGCTATAAAAGCTTTGAGCGGCGTCGCTGAGATAAGGTCGGTTAACGAGAAAGAGCTTCCGATCGCAGGAGGGTTCTGTACCGTCGACAGAAAGCAGTTGTTGCTTTCCCTCACTGACCACAAGGTAGATCCAAGTCAGCACCTAGCTATTTGGTCAAGGAGCGAGCATGCCGCGGAAAGGGTTTTCCAGCCGCTGTTCGAGGTCATTTGGCAAAAAGCAAAAAAAGTAGGGTAAGATTTTTAACCTCAAGCTTTCAGATTTTTAGTTATGGTGAAGAGGACTTACGTCTGCAGGAACTGCAAGAGGTTCACCACGGAAAAAATCTGCCCTTATTGCAAATCGACTAACTTGTCGACGAGCTGGAAGGGGTTGGTAGTAGTTTTATCGCCGGAGGATAGCGAGCTCGCTAAGTTTTTGGGAATCGAGGAAAAGGGTAAGTATGCTCTCTACGTAGGGTGATCGGATGGAGGTCAAGATTCTCGAAGAAAAGGAGAATCCATTGCTGAAGAGGAAGGAAATTAGAGCTGAGGTAGCTCATCCCAATGCTCCAACTCCGAGTTGCGAAGAAGTGAGGAAAAAGCTTGCCGAAATTTTTAATGTAGACGTTTCGCAAGTCGTTATCGATAGGATCGCGACTTCCAAAGGGACGCAAATTTCCAGCGTCAAGGCTAAGATACTGGAGGAAAAGCCCAAGGTCGAGGAAAAGGTTACTGAAAAAGCCGAGGCTGTTGAAAAGGGTAAGGAAGCTGAGGGTGAAAAGAGTGGTGAAGCACAAGCCGGTTAGGATAAGCAAGTTCTACAAGGTTACCGAAGACGGTAGGGTTGAGGTAGTCGGAGTTAGGTGTAAGAGGTGTGGAGACACTTTCATGGCCGTCCATAAGGAGAAGGACGGGAAGAAGAGGTATTACTGCGGGAAGTGTCACCTGACCATTTGGGAATAATTTAGCAAGTTTATTCTTCCGAAATGCAACCTCATTTTCTAGAGTTCCTTCTGGGAGCCTTATCGAGAATTTCTTAAAGTTGAAAGGTTTGGTCGATTCTTGGTTTCGTTGATGTAAGTTTCTACTTTCCCGTGTACTTGTTGTTTATTTCAGCGGTTATCGCTATGTTCTTGATTTCTACGTTGTTTGGATTGTAAAGGGTTAAAGGGATGGGCGCGTTTTATTTCGTCTTCGCTGAGAGAGCGGTAGCTAAGGGTGTGTGTAAAAAATTTTACCTAAATCTCACAAAGTAGGCGAGTATCCTAGCCTCATCGTCATTATCGTGCTGATAGCTGACATGGGTTATTTAACTAGCTATTTCTTCAACCTCTCAGCAGGTTGTGTTAGACGCCTAACGCGAATCCTTCCGCCAATTTCCGAAACTCGTTTTCCACGCGTTATTGCACGGAGTAATTCTTTATGGTTTTGAAAACATCTTCCTCTAATGGAGAACGTTAAGAAGCGTATAGAAGTGAGGAGAAAGCCATGGTGCGTAAGAGTAAAAGTTTAAGGTTTGCAAGAGCTTTTATGATAGAAGCTTTAGCGACCTTGAGGTTGCTGAAATTTTAATGAGAGAGAAGAAGTATGGGAGAGTAATCTTCCATTGTCAACAGGCTGTTGAAAAAATTATTAAAGTTTTACTGTATGCAAAGGGGTTTCGTGTGTTGAGGACACATGAAGTCCCACCTTTACTAGTAGTGGCTGTAAGAAAAGAAGAATTGGAAAGCTTGAAGAAGATCGTGGAGATGGTAAGGGAATTCGAATTGGAGTTTCCAAGAACAAGATACCCAATCGTCACCAAGAGATGAGAAGAGCGGGGAAGACTTACGCTCCTCACAAATCTTATTAAGAGCAAACCAATATGCCGACGCTGCCTATCATGCTCAGCAAGCTGCGGAAAAAGCAGCGAAGGCGTTGTTAGCGGTAGAGAACGCTTTTATCGAAAAGCACAGAATTGCCAAGTGGTTCGAGAAAGTTTTCCAAAAAGAAAAATTAGAGATTTGGAAAGACATTGGGTAAAACCGCGTTACCCTTTCGTTGGAAAAGGATACATCTAGGATCCTTTTAAGGAATATACCAAAGAAATCGCCGGAGACGCTCTGAAGAAAGCAAGATTTGTGATAAGGGAAATATCGAAAATTTTAGAGAAAAAGTATAAACTCAGAGTGTAAACTTCTTCCGCATACAACTTTCCTCCGGATAATCCTCCTTCGTTTTAACATACCTTCTCTTCACAGGAAGGCAAAGGCATCTCATACCTCCTTCCCTTGCGAGAAGCCATCTGTAAACTTTTTCTAGCTTCTCGTCGTAGAGGTTCAGCACGTCTATACCTTCTCTCTCCAACCTTTTCGAAAACCTCCCTTTCCTGTCGAGTGTCATTACCTTCCCGCTTTTCAGCACGAGAAAATTACTATCCACTGGCGTTACTTCATCGTCGTCTACCACTACCCTCCTATACCCCAACTCCTTTTCCAAAAACTCAGAGATAACTTTGGGGACGCTCAGGGAAAGGTTAACCCTTTCTGTCTGTGACACGTTCTTCTTCACGTACTTTACCGAAGAGTGAGAGTAAACGACTGTTCCCCTTTCTGGAAAGTTCAGTACGGCGTCTACGTGCATGTTCATCGACGGTGCGGCTATCAGTTTGTTGCCGAATTCTTCCTCCAACTCTTTCACGACTTTCAGGAATTCATCCTCGTAAATCACCGAAATTATGGTAACGTTCCCGTCCGAAACCACACCACCGCCTTCTGGCGCACCTTCTTTAATTTTTTCTTTCCCTATTTCCTTTCCCACGAGTTTCGAAAGTTCCTTAGCAAGGTTACCGTATACTTCCTTTCTCCACCCTTCGAACTTCGTCGCGAAATAATCCTTCGAGGAAAATATTCCCAAATCCCTCAAAAAAACTGAAAACGGCCCCCCGTTGCAAGAAAGGGCGGTAACGTCTTCTTCGTCGTAGAGAAGTTCTTTTTCGCCCATCTCGGACAGCGAGGGATAGAACCATAATAGCTTGTACTTCACACCTTCTTCCTTTAGAAGCTCGGTGAAATCCTCTATCAAAGGGTAGAGCACTCCGAAATTTTTCTCCTTCCTTTTCAGGACTTTCTCGCTCCTCGTTCCCCACTTCGCGAAACGGATTAACCTTATTTCTTCTACCCAACTGCTCCTCGGATGGGGGATCAGAACTTTTTCCAGATTCCCGAGTTCGCTCACTGCTCCCCTCTCTCCGAAAAACTTCATGCGAAAAAATTTTAGAGTAAAATTCAAATTCCTATCGGTGAAAGGTTGCTGTACAGGGAAATCGCGGAGCTTTACGAAAGACTAGAGAGAGAACCCTCCAAGCTAGGAAAAACCGCCATCCTTGCATCGTTCCTGAAAAAAGTTCCGGAGGAGTTGTTGAGGAAGGTCGTGTTGCTCTCCGAGGGCCTCGTTTATCCGAAGTACACGATGCTCGAACTCGGAGTGGCGACGCAGCTGATGATAAGGGTTATAGCGAAGGTCGCCGGAGTTTCTACGAAAGAAGTCGAAAGGGTCTTCGCTGAAACTGGGGACCTCGGGTTGACGGCGGAAAAACTCCTCAAGAAAAGGAAGCAAATGACCCTGTTCAGGAAACAGCTCACTGTCGAGTTCGTCTTCGATAACCTCAAGAAAATTCCCTTGGAAACCGGCGAGGGTTCGCAGGAAAGGAAGCTGAATCTTATTGCGGAGTTATTAGCATCTGCAGAACCCAAAGAGGCCAGGTACTTGGTAAGGACGGTCCTCGGGGAGCTTAGGGTTGGCGTCGCCGAAGGTATACTGAGGGATGCGATAGTAGACGCGTTCTTGGTAAAGGACGGAGTTAGCAAATCTGAGAGAGAAAGGTTGACGGAGCTCGTCGATTACGCTTGGAACCTCCGCGGCGACTTCGGAGAAATCGCCGAGGTTGCGAAGAAAGAAGGTGCCGAAGGTTTGAAAAACGTTAAGGTAGAGCTCGGTAGGCCCATCCAAGTCATGCTCGCTGAAAAGGCAGAGTCCATAGAGCAGGTCATCAAGGAATTCGGGAAGTGTGCAATCCAAATCAAGTACGACGGAATGAGGAGCCAGGTCCACAAGAAGGGAGATAGGGTGTGGGTGTTTACTAGGAGGCTAGAGAACGTCACTGAGCAGTTTCCAGACTTGGTGGAACTTTGCAGGCAAAACTTGAGGGCCGAGGAGTGCATCGTCGAGGGCGAGGTATGGGCTATAGACCCAGTTACGAGGAAGCCGCTGCCTTTCCAAAGGTTGTCGGAGCGAATCCACAGAAAGTACAACATCGAAGAAATGATGAGGAAAATTCCCATCCAGATGAACCTTTTCGACATCGTTTATCTCAACGGGGAGATGCTCTTCGACAAACCTTTGAAAGAAAGGTGGGAAATCCTGAAGTCGATCGTCAACGAGGTTCCCGGGAGCTTCTGCTTAGCAGAGCAACTCGTAACCGACGACGTTAAAAAAGCGGAAGAGTTTTATCAATACTCGTTGAGTCTCGGGCAGGAGGGAATAATGATGAAGAACCTCAACTCTCCCTACGTTTTTGGCAGGCATGTGGGGCATATGTACAAAATCAAGCCTACCCTAGAAACCTTGGACCTCGTGATCATAGGTGCTACGTGGGGTACAGGTAAAAGGGCAGGCTGGCTGAGCTCGTTCATCCTCGGATGCAGGGACCCGGATACTGGAAAGTTTCTGGAATGCGGGATGATGGGAACGGGGATAAAGGAAAAGAAAACAAGGCCCGAGGACGTTACCTTCGAGGAACTAACCCAGATGCTAAAACCCTTGATCGAGTTCGAGAAGGGAACCGAGGTGAGGATCAGGCCTAAGGTTGTCGTTTCAGTAGACTATCAAGAGATCCAAAAATCCCCCAACTATCCCTCTGGGTTCGCCTTGAGGTTTCCGCGGTTCATAGCCTTGAGGCCGGACAAGTCTCCGGACGAAGCGGACACGATCGACAGGATAAGGTACCTCTACGACCTTCAGAAAAGGAAGAAGTGAACAATTCTTCCCTTAAACGGAGTCGTCGAGGATGAACCAACGTCCGTACCTTTTCTCTAACTCTTCCTCTTTCCTCAAAAACCTTTCTTTGTTCGCGACGTGCCACCGTCTGTATTCTTCCGCGTTTCGGAACGCTAGAACCTCTCGCCTACCTTCTCCCAGTATTTCGGGGAGACCGTTGAGGACGAATATGGGCTCATCTATCCCTCCAAGCCAGTCGAGCAATTCCTTGAGGTTGTTAAATTCCTCTACCATTTCACTACCCCTGTAAACCTTTATCGTCCCCTCGTAGGGGTTGCGGTGCCACAAGACCGGTTTTTCGATTTCATGGTACGTGGGTTTACCGTCCCTCTCGCAATAAAGGATTTTCCCACCTTTGGAAACCTCCCTACCTGTAAGCTCGGTAACCAAAGTGTTACCGCATTCCTTACATTTCACGTGATAGTAGCGCTCGAGCGTATCGTCCCTCATCAAATCAAACATGGGAGTGTTTCCGTAACGAACACAATCCAGAATGAATCCCGGTCCCTCTCCCATAGGATAACTTTTTGTGCGTCAAAGTTTAAATGCGTTACGTAAGCGTAGCGCTCTGGGGGCCGTTCGCCGCGAAGAGAAGCATTAAAGATTTAAAAGCGTAAACTTTATATTGTTTGACGGAAAGGTAATAGTTTCAAGGGTGGGTTTTTGAAGGAGTTTAACATCTTGGAACACGAGTTAGTCCCGAAGCACGTCTTACTCAGCGAGGAAGAGAGGAAAGAAGTTTTGAAAGAATACCGCGCCACGCTAAAACAACTCCCGAGGATGCTCGCGTCAGACCCGGTCGCGAAGTTGTTGGGAGCAAAGCCGGGGGACGTCGTGAAGATAATCAGGAAGAGTCCTACGGCCGGGGAGAACGTGTATTATAGGGTTGTGGTGAAAGGGTGAACGAAAATTTTGCAGTTTTGCTCAACGCCTACCTGAAAGAAAACAGTCTGGTAAAGCACCAGATAGACTCTTACAACGAGTTCGTCGAAAAAAAGATACCGAGGATATTCAAGAGCATAGGAACCATAGAGCCGAGCGTTCCGGAAGTTGGGGAGCTGAAGCTAAAGCTCGGGGAATTCAGGGTAGGTAAGGAAGACTGGGGTCCTTGGGTTATGGAGGTTGACGGCTCCGAAAGGCCCATCCTGCCTTACGAGGCGAGGGTAAGGAATTTAACTTATTCAGCTCCTATGTGGATCGAGGTCACGCCCATAATCAACGGGATTGAGGGTGACCCTCAGTGGGTGAACTTCGGGGAACTTCCGGTGATGGTGAAATCTAAGATTTGCCCGCTATCCAAGATGGACAGGAACGAGCTAATAAACGCCGGTGAGGACCCAGACGACCCTGGTGGGTACTTCATAATCAACGGGACCGAAAGGATACTGGTGATGGTGGAAGAGATCGTTCCGAACAGGGTTTTGGTGAGGAGGGTGAACGGAGGGAACGTCACAGAAATCGCGAGAATACACTCCGAAAGGGACGGCTACCTGCAGAAGCACCTGCTCGAAAGGAAGAAAAACGGAATCATAACGGTTTCCTTCGCCAACGTGCTGAGGGTTCCGGTGGCAACGGTGCTGAAAGCCCTGGGCCTCGAGAGCGATAAGGACGTGATGACGGCCATTTCCCTCGACCCTAGGATTCAGGACGAATTCTACGTCAACCTCGTAGAGTGCGATGCGACCAACGTGAAGGAAGCTCTCGACGCCATCGCGAGGGAATACCTCAAGGCTCTGCCAAAGGAGAAGAGGATAGAAAGGGCCACGAGGTTGATCGACAAGTATCTCCTACCACACCTCGGTCAGCAACCGAAGGATAGGATGAAGAAGGCGACATTCTTGGCGAAGGCTGTAGAAAAGCTGTTGAGGTTGCACGTAGGAGAGATAGATGAGGACGACCTCGACCACTACATGAACAAAAGGTTGAGGTTGGCCGGAGATTTGTTGGAGATTCAGCTGAGGGCGATTTTGCTGGGAAGGTACGGGTTGGTACCGAGGATAAACTACAATTACAGGAAGCTCACGAGGAGGGGAAAGCTACCACCGTTGCAAGCGGTCGTCGAGGCGAACGTGCTTACAAATCAACTCGTTTCTGCCTTAGCAATAGGAAGCTGGGCAGGAGGTAGGACGGGAGTTTCGCAGCGCTTGGAGAGGAGCAGCTACGTTAAGACGATCTCCCACATGAGGCTCATCTACTCTCCGTTGACCTCCACGCAGGAGCACTTCGAGGCGAGAGAGTTACACCCCACACATTTCGGGAGGCTTTGCTGTTCCGAAACGCCAGAAGGAGCCACGATAGGGTTGAGAAAATACCTTGGCTTGATGTCTCAGGTTACCCAGGAAGTGGACGAAAAGGATTTGAAGCCGCTGATGAAGATAGTAGAGGGTGAGATGAGTGGCTGATGTCTTCCTCGACGGGATGTACGTAGGAAGGACCGATAGACCAAAAGAGCTTGTGAGGAAGATTAGGGAGGCGAGGAGGAGAGGGGAGGTTTCCAACCTGATAAACGTTGCTTATCATGAGCGTTTGGATGCCGTCTCAATCTCTACGGACGGAGGTAGGGTCAGGAGGCCCCTGATAGTCGTCGAGGACGGAAAGCCGAAGCTCACTCAAGAACATATCGAAAAGCTGAAGAAGGGTGAGCTGAAGTTCAGCGATTTGATAAAGATGGGCATCATAGAGTACCTCGACGCCGAAGAGGAAGAGAACGCTTACATCGCTTTAACTCCGGATGAACTCACTCCCGAGCACACCCACCTGGAGTTAGACCCTTCGCTAATATTCGGTTTTTCTGGCTCCCTCATACCTTATCCGGAGTTCAACAGGGGCGATAGGATTAACTTCGGAGCGAAGATGATAGGGCAAGCCATAGGAATGTTCCTGCTGAGCCACCCGAACAGGGTGGATACCAAGTCCAACATTCTAATCTATCCCCAAGTTCCGCTCGTCCAAACTTACACCTACGATGCCATTCCCTTTGACAAGCACGCTGGCGGTTGTAACGTCGTCGTCGCCGTCGCTTGCTACGATGGTTACAACATGGAAGATGCTATAGTTGTGAACGCGAGCTCTATTCAGCGAGGACTTTTCTGGAGTTACATGTTCAGGACTTACGAGGCCGAGGAGAAGAGGTACATGGGTGGGCAGGAAGATATCATAGGGATACCGCAACCAGGAGTCAGGGGCTATGCCGGCGAGGATGCTTACAAACACCTACCAGAGGACGGGATAGTGAACCCAGAAACGGAGATAGAGTCTGGGGGGGTGGTGATAGGGAGGACTTCCCCGCTGAGGTTTCTAGGAACGATGGACAGGTTCATCGCCGGCATCGAGAACATCAGGGAAACTTCCGTGAGGCTTAGGCACAGGGATAGGGGAATCGCCGACAAGGTTTACATCACCGAGACGCTGAACGGAACGAAGCTCGTGAAGGTCAAGGTAAGGGACTTGAAAATCCCGGAGATAGGCGATAAGTTCGCGACTCGTCACGGACAGAAGGGCGTGATCGGCTTGATAGTTCCACAGGAAGATATGCCTTTCACGGAAAGCGGAATAGTTCCAGACCTGATTTTCAACCCCCATGGTATACCCTCTAGGCAAACCGTCGGAACGCTTTTGGAGTTGTTGGCAGGAAAGGTCGGTGCCCTAAAAGGAGAGATAATCAAGTCCCCAGCGTTCAGCCCGACTTCCGAGGAAGATTTGAGGAAATGGCTCGAAGAGTTGGGCTTCGAGTACAGCGGAGTGGAAACGATGTACAACGGAAAGACTGGAGAGAGGTTCAAGGTCAAAATCTTCATAGGCTGCTGCTACTACCAAAAGCTTGACCATCTGGTTTCAAACAAGATTCACGCAAGGTCGAGAGGGCCAGTAACTCTGCTAACGAAGCAGCCCACCGAGGGAAGGAGTAAAGAGGGTGGTCTTAGGTTTGGTGAGATGGAGAAGGATTGCCTGATAGCTCACGGTTCCGTGCTTGCCCTCAAGGAAAGGTTCGATTCCGACAAGGCTATGATTCCTTTCTGTACTCAATGCGGCCTGATAGCTATAGAGGATAGGGTGAGGGGAAGGAAATACTGCCAGGTTTGCGGGGAGAGCAAGATAGTCTACGTGGAAATGGCATACGCCTTCAAGCTACTCCTCCAAGAGTTGATGTCGATGATGATCTATCCCAAGGTCGTTATCAAGGAAGACGGTAGCGGCATCGAGAGGATAGAGTTCAGCATACTCAGCCCAGAGATGGTCAAGAAGATGAGCACCGCGAAGATTAAAAGAACGGAACTCTACGACCAGGAGGGGTATCCTCTCGAAGGAGGGTTGATGGACCCAAGGCTCGGTGTGATAGACCCTGGGATAAGGTGCAGAACCTGCGGTGGTAGGATAGGAGAATGTCAAGGGCATTTCGGTTATATAGAACTCGTAAAGCCCGTTATCCACGTTCATTATTCCAAGTTCATCACAGACTTGCTGAAAGTTTTCTGCAGGAAATGTGGAAGGCTTCTCTTACCAGAAAAGACGTTGAAAGAGGCGAAAAGGCTTAGGCTGAAGGAAGTTTTGAAGGTTGTGAAACAAAAGTGTCCACACTGCGGCGCGCAGCAAAAGAAGATAAAGTTGATAAAGCCATACACGATCGTCGAAGGTAGCGCGCCATTGACCCCGGTAGAGGTTAGGGAAAGGTTGGAGAGGGTGGACGGGAAGGACCTCGAGCTGCTTGGCTACAAGGGCTTTAGACCAGAGTGGCTGGTGATCACCCTCCTCCCGGTACCGCCAGTGAGCGTGAGGCCCAGCATCACGCTCGAGACCGGCGAGAGGAGCGAAGACGACTTGACCCACAAGCTCGTCGACGTCGTAAGGATAAACGAGAGGTTAAGGGAGAACCTTGAGTTGGGAGCACCGGATTTCATCATCCAAGACCTTTGGGAGCTCCTGCAGTACCACGTCGCGACTTACTTC
The DNA here is from genome assembly GCA_964444075.1 of uncultured archaeon. Classification (GTDB taxonomy): domain Archaea; phylum Aenigmatarchaeota; class Aenigmatarchaeia; order CG10238-14; family SCSR01; genus CAYUFF01. Next base: position 19,266 of record CAYUFF010000003.1, on the reverse strand, counting down.
GACAACGAGCTCAGCGGAGTTCCTCCTGCTAGACACAGGTCTGGGAGGCCGCTCAAGACACTCTCCCAAAGGCTGAAGACTAAGGAAGGGAGGTTCAGGGGGAACTTGGCTGGGAAGAGGGTAAACTTCTCGGCGAGGTCGGTGGTGAGCCCCGACTCCATGATAGACATCGACGAGGTCGGCGTCCCCGAAGAAATAGCGAGAGAGCTGACGATACCGGAGATGGTGACTGAGAGGAACGTGGAAAGGTTGAGGAGGATGATTTTGAACGGGCCTGATACGTGGCCAGGAGCTAACTACGTAGTTAGGCCTGACGGCAGGAGGAAAAGGATCACGGAAGCCAACAAGGAAGAGGTGGCGAGGGAAATAGCCTACGGATGGGTCGTCGAGAGGCATTTGCTCAACGGAGACGTGGCGCTGTTCAACCGACAGCCGAGTCTGCACAGGATGAGCGTGATGGCCCACAGGATCAGGGTGATGCCCTTCAAAACCTTGAGGCTGCACCTCGCAACCTGTCCGCCCTACAACGCCGATTTTGACGGAGACGAGATGAACCTCCACATTCCCCAGACCGAGGAGGCGAGGGCCGAGGCCGTGGAGTTGATGATGGTCCCGAGGCACATAAGGAGCCCAAGGTTTTCGGGGCCGATCATAGGAATAAAACAAGACTTTGTCACCGGACTCTACCTGCTGACGAAGTACGAGGAAAAAATACCGAGGAGGGAGTTCGTTCAGCTAATCAGGGCCGTAGACAGGAACGTTAGAATCCCTGAGAAGTCCTCCATGAGCGGTAGGGAAATTTTCAGCCTCTTCCTGCCAGAGGGTTTCAGCGTAGAATTTAAGACGAAGCTCGGCGATAAAGTTGTGATAAAGGATGGGAAGTTGGTCGAGGGTTACGTGGATAAGGTTGCCGTCGCGTCGGAGAGCGGCAAGATGATCGATAAGATGGAGCTTATCTACGGGCAAGAGTTCGTGAAGGAGTTTTTGTTCAAGGTAGCCAAGCTCGCTCTGGAATACCTCATGATGAGAGGGTTCTCTATAAGCCCCACCGACCAAGACTTACCACCGAAGGCTAAGAGGGAGATAGAGGAGATCGTTGAGTCGGCGAAGAGAGACGTGGACAAGCTCATCAGGAAGTTTGAGGCGGGTGAGCTGAAGGTTCTGGTCGGAAGGACCCCAAGAGAAACTCTGGAGACGATGATAAAGAGGAGGTTGAACAGGGTGTTGAGCGAGATAGACGAGGTGCTGACCAAGCATTTGAAGGAAAACGACACGCTGGTGATGGTGAGAAGCGGTGCGAGAGGAGATATAGTCAACATAATACAGACTGCGGCGTGCGTAGGTCAAGAGGCGATAATGGGGGAGAGGATAGAAAGAGGTTACTACGGAAGGACGTTCCCACACTTCAAAGTGGGAGACCTCTCCATCGAGAGCAAGGGATTCGTGAAGAGAGGGTTTAAGGATGGTCTCAACGCGTTCGAATTCTTCTTCGACGCGATGAACAGCAGGGAATCCCTGATGGACAAATCGTTGAAAACCAGACATTCCGGCTACATGGAGAGGAGGTTGGTCGGTGCTCTGCAAGATTTGAAGGTAGAGTACGACGGAACGGTGAGGGATAGCGCTGGAAAGATAATCCAGTTTACTGCTGGTTGCGATGGACTAGATCCTTCAAAGATCGAAAGGGTGGAGGGTGGTATAGATGTCGAAAGGATCGCAACCCAGCTCTTCGGATGAGGTAGAGCTCCCAAAAGTCCTGAAAGAAAAAATCGAAGAGGTTGTGAGGAGAAGAAAGTTGAATAAAGAACAAGCCAAGAGGTTGGAGGAGGAGGTGAAGAAAGCTTACTTGAAAAGCAGCTGGGAGCCTGGGGAGGCCATAGGCCTGATAGCCGCTCAATCCATCTCCGAACCAGCTACGCAAATGTGCTTGGATTACGAGGAGAGGATACTGGTTAGGGAAGGGGATAGAGTGTTTAAAGTTCCGGTAGGGGTTTTCGTCGACAGGTTGATGGAAGTTTACGGTTATACTTCTTCCGGTGGAGTTGATGCCTTGACCTTGCCAGAAGGAGTGAAACTCTATGCTCTGGCTTTGGACGAAAAAGAGAGACTTCGCTGGAAAAGGATAACTGGTTGCGTGAGGCTGAAGACTTCTGAAAATCTGTTGAGGGTGGTCACGAAAAGCGGGAGGAAGGTCCTGGCCAGCAAGAGTCACGCGTTCGTGATCAAAAACAACGGAGGAGAAGGATTCGTGAACGTAAAGGGTTCCGAGCTTAGGGTTGGGATGAAAGTACCTATCGTAAAGTTTCTGCCGCACAACTGTTTGGAAACCCTGCGATTGCGAGCTCTCGGAAGTGAGGTTGAGTTGGATGAGCTATTCGGCTTTTTCTTAGGGGCTTTCGCTTCCGGAGGTTTCGTTGACGTTGACCGTGGAATAATTCGCATCTCCTGCCCTAATGAGGATTTCGCCGAGAGAATCGAAGGTTTCCTCGAAAGGTTCTCGTTGGATTACGAGAAGCGTATGGAGGAAAATATTTTTTTGCTTATCACTTCCCATCCTCTCTCTGGTTTCTTGACGAAAAGCTTTGGAGCCAAGCCAGAGGAAAGAAAAATACCGAACTTTGTCTTTAGCGCGAAAGAAAGCTTCGTTTCCGGTTTCTTGAGAGCGATTTTTGACGGCAAAGGAAAGCTCGACGCGAAAAACAAAACCATTAAACTCTCTTCTCAATCGGAAGGGTTCATAGACGGAGTGAAACTCCTCTTGGCGAGGTTAGGAATATTCTCCCGCAAGTCTGTCAGCGGAAAGAGTTATGAGCTTCGCATATCCTTTGAGGATTTCCGAGCTCTCTGGAAAGGATCGCGAGGTTTTGTGACAGCAACCTCATACGTGGTTTGGGACGATATAGTTGAGATAGAGGAAGTTCCTCCGTCGCGGGAACACATCTACGACATCTCCGTCGAGGAAGCTCATACATTCGCCACTTTCGACGGAATAATAGTCCACAACACGATGCGAACTTATCATGTGGCGGGTGCCGCGGTGACCAAAGTTACTTACGGCCTTCCGAGGCTGATAGAGATAGTCGATGCGAAGAAAACCCCCGAAACTCCGCAGATGAAAATTTACCTGAAAAGCGGTTACAACACAGAGAAGGCAGCCAGAGAGTTTGCGGAAAAGATTATCGAGAGGTCTTTATCCGACGTAGCGAGTAGGGTTACCTTGAACTTGGAGAAGGGAAGCATAGAAGTGGAGATTCCCAACGAGAGCGACGTGGAAAAAGCAGTTTCGGCGATAAAGAAAGAAATCAAAGAGGTGAGGGTGAGGAGCAAGAAGAACGGGGTAGTCGTCACGCCGAAGAAAGAGGTTGACGTGAAGGAGCTTGAAAGGATAAAGGAAAGGGTTCTCAACGTTCCCATTTCTCCAATCAAAGGAATAAAGAACGCAATGATTAAGCAGGAAGGGAACAGGTGGGTGATAATGACGGTGGGTTCAAACCTGAGGGAAATTTTGAGGATGGAAGAAGTCGACGCCAGGAAAACGGTTACCAACAACATTCACGAAGTCGCCGAAGTCCTCGGAATAGAGGCTGCGAGAAACTTGATAGCCGAAGAAATCATGAACACGCTCAACCAGCAGGGGCTGGACGTGGACAGGAGACACGTGGAGCTCGTCGCCGATATAATGACCTTCTCCGGGAGGATAATGCCCATAGGAAGGTACGGGGTTGCGGGCAGCAAGACTTCCGTCCTCGCCAGGGCTGCCTTCGAGGAGACGATTAAGCATTTGATAAGGGCCGCCGTGAAGAACGAAGCGGAAGAATTCAAGGGAATTTTCGAAAACGTGATGGTGGGTCACGTAGTCCCGGCCGGTACCGGAATGTTCGACCTCGTGGCGAGGTTCGAGGGAGAGGAGGAGGGTGGGTAGCGTGGAGCTCAAAGACACCCTGCTGGACGCGATCAAGAAAGACAAGGTGATCTTCGGCTACAGAAAATCCATCAGATTTATAAAGACGAAGAGACCAAAGCTTATAGTGATGGCAGAGAACGCACCGGAGGAAGTGAAGAGGCAGGTCGAGCACAGCGCAAAGGTTTTCAACCTCAAGGTGAAAGTTTTCAGCGGCTCGAGCAGAGAGCTTGGCGTCGTTTGCGGAAAGCCGTTTCCAGTTTCCGTCCTGGTGATAAAGGAATGACGATAAAGTTTGACCAAGAGGTAATAAGGCTGATAACGGCTATAGAGAACTTTACCGGGGCGTCTGTCAAGGATTGCGTCGTTGACGAACAGACGAACACGGTCTACGCGATAGTGGACGGTATGGAAGAGGGATTCATCTCGGGCGGTGAGGGGCGGAACCTGAAGTACGTAGAGAGGATCCTAGGAAAGAGTATAAAGCTGGTACGGTACGCTCCGGACGTGACAGTTTTCGCGAAGAATCTGGTCCCGCAGGCGTTGAAGGTTAATTTAACCGACGACAACGTGCTGGAAATCTGGGTTAGCAAGATACACAAGCCGATGGTGATAGGCAGGGAGAAAAGGAATTTAAACCTTCTCAAGAAAATATTCCAGAGGAACTTCAACGTCAAGGATGTGGTAATAAGGTGATGGTTCATGCCGGGAGAGTTTGCGGCGAGGAAGTTGAGGCAGAGGAGGAAAAAGTTTAGGTGGTCGAAGGAGGATTACAAGTGGAGGAAGTTGCAGCTCTGGAAGAAAGAACCCTTCGAGGGCGCTCCACAAGCAAGAGGGATAGTCCTTTACAAGAAAGGAGTGGAGCAGAAGCAACCATCCTCCGGGCTGATCAAGGCTGTTAGAGTCCAGTTAATAAAGAACAACGTTCAGGTCACGGCGCACGTCCCTGGGACGGGAGCGATAGACCACATCGACGAGCACGACGAGGTGTTGCTGGAAAAGATAGGAGGTAGCCAGGGAGGGCCTAAGGGAACCATGTGGGGTATAAAGTACAGGGTGATTGCCGTCAACGGCGTTGCGCTCAGCGAAATCCTAAAGGGAAAGAAGCAGAAGCCTTCTCGCTGAAGGTTTCGAGACCATGGCAAGCTTCAAACTTTTTGGTAAATGGTCGTGTGAAGGTATAGAGGTGAAGGACCCAGGACTGGCGAGGTACATAAACCTAGAGCCGAGGCTCTTACCTAGGACTTGCGGAAGGTTTACCCAGCAGCAATTCTACAAATCCAAGATGCACATCGTCGAGAGGCTGATCAACAAGCTCAAAGGACCCGGGCACAAGGGGAGGAAACACTTCATAAGCTCCGCGAGGTGCGGCGGAAAAACACTGACCCAGTACAAAGTGGTTAAGGAAGCGTTCGAAATCATAGAGAAGAGGACAGGAAAAAACCCGATAGAAGTGTTGGTCAGAGCTATAGAAAACGCGGCGATAAGGGAAGAGATCGCTGCCTACCAGCTAGGGGGTATAATAGTAAGGAGGGCCGTGGTCACGAGCCCGCAGAGAAGGGTCGACCTTGCATTAAGGATGATGGTCCAGGCCGCATACAGAAAGTCCTTCGGCAAAAGGCTGACTATGGCAGAGGCCCTCGCGGAGGAGATAATAGGGGCTTACAGGAACGATGCAAGCAAATCGGAAGCCATCAGGGAGAAGGAGAGGATAGAGAAGGAAGCTGAGGGTGCGAGGTAAGTCGCAAAAACTTTTTATCTTTATCTTCGGATACTTAGAAGTATGGAAGGCGAGGAATGGGTGTTGGAATACAAGCCTAGCAGGTTCTACTTCATCCTCGACTACTTCTTGGCAGGAGTTTTTCTCGTCTTCGCCCTCGCAACCTTCCCGTCGTTATCAGCAAATATTATTTCGCTGACAATCTTCTTGGTGCTGCTCGGAGGTTTTTTGTTTTTTCTCGTTTTTCCCGAGAGGGAAAGGAGGAAAAGGACTTACGTGCTGACAAAGTCTTCCGTCGACCTCGTGGAAAGCGTGAGAAAGGGAAAGAGGGAGGTGAAAATTCCTTACCGCGATATAGTCGAAGTCGTCGTCGAGCAGGACAGGTTGATGGGTTTCTTGGGATACGGAGACGTCAGGATAAGGGTGAAGGGCGGTGAGGAGTTTTCGTTGAAGGGTATCGAAAACCCTAGAGAGGCCGTGGAGATAATAAAGTTTAAGGTCGAGGAACAGAGGAAAGGAAAGGAGGGTGAAAGTAAAGAAGAAAAGGGTGAGGAAGGGTGAAGGTCCTTCGACTCCACGTGGATGAGGTCGAGTACGAGGTCGTGAAGAAGGAATGCAAGCTAGCGGTAGAGGTGAGCGAGGAAGAGAAGAAAAAAAGGTTGAAAGACGCTCTCGTTGCCTTCGTTTCTGTGGAGAGCGGCGATGATAAAACTCTAGCCAAAAAGGCAATCGACGAGACAAAATCCTTCATGGAAAAGCTTAAGGTGAGGGAACTCTTGCTCTATCCCTTTTCGCACTTGAGCAATAACCTAGCGAAACCGTTCGACGCACTCGAAATACTCAACTTCATGAAAGCCTATGCCGAGGAGCTAGGGATGAGCGTGCACCTCGCTCCCTTCGGTTGGAACAAAAGGTTCGCTCTTTCCCTGAAGCCTCATCCCCTTGCCGAAAGTTTCAGGAGTTACGAAAAAGGAAAGGGTGAAGAGGTTGCGAAAAAGGAGGAAGAGGAGGGGAAGAGAGAGTTTTACCTCCTCACTCAGGATGGAAAGCTGCTTCCCATCGAGGACGTGAAGCTCGAAGAACTACCGGAAGAGCTCAGAATCCTCGTGGAGCGCGAGGCTTTGAAGAAGGGCGCGACGGAATCTCATGAGGAACCCGAGTACATAAAGCACGTGAAGAAGTTCGGTTTCGAATGGGAGAGCATGTCTGACCTCGGACACATGCGCTACGGTCCGAAAGCGTGCCTGATAATCAAACTGATCTCATCCTACGTTTCCGAGCTGGTTAGGTCGTTGGGAATCCCTGTTTACGAGATAAGGGGGACGAACATGTTCAGGCTTGATGAAAAGGCCATCGCAGAGCATGCCAAGCTGTTCGGGGAGAGGATGTACAGGTTCGAGAGCGACGGAAAGGATATAATTTTAAGGTACGCGGCATGCTTCCAACAGTTTGCCGCGATAAAGGATTGGCAGATAAGCTACAGGCACTTGCCATTCGGGGCTTTCGAGATAGCAGACAGCTACAGGTACGAGCAATCGGGCGAGCTGCTGCTCTGCTTCAGGCTGAGGAAGATGCTCATGCCAGATTTTCACGTTTTTTGCAAAGACATTGAGGAAGCGAAGGGGTACTTCCTGAAGTTGCATGAGCTCGTCTACGAGGAAATAAGGAAGCTGGGAAGGGAGTACGTCTCGCTCTACAACCTGACTTCCAAAGAGTTCTTGGAGAAAAACGAGGAATTCTTTTCAGAGCTTTTGCGGGTGGAGAAAAAACCTGTTCTGGTTTGCGTTTATCCCCCAGGGAAAAATTTCTACTGGGTCTTGAACATAGAGTACCACATCATCGACAAGATGAAGAGACCAAGGGAAATCGCTACCGTGCAGATCGACGTGGGAAATTCGGAGAGATTTGGAATAAGGTACGCCGACAAGGATGGGAAGGAAAAGCATCCGATAATCCTGCATACCGCGGTCTTGGGAACGATTGAAAGATGGGTTTACACGCTCTTCGACACAGCCTTGAGGGAAAAGAACCCTACCTTGCCTCTGTGGCTCTCTCCGACTCAAGTCAGGATAATTCCAGTGAGTGAAAAGTTCCTAGAGTTTGCCAAGCAAATCCTAGCATCGCTGGAGAAAGAAGGAATAAGGGTTGACTTGGACGATAGGAACGAGACCGTCGGTAAGAAGATTAGGGATGCTGAGCAGGAATGGGTTCCCTATGTTCTCGTCGTCGGCGAAAAGGAGCTCGAAAGAAAGGGTGAGACGATTCCGGTGAGGGTTAGGAAGGAGGGGAAGGTGGAGGAGATGAGGTTGAGGGAGCTCGTGAGAAGGGTGAAGGAGGAAGCGGAAGGCTTTCCGAGCGAGGAGCTTCCCTATCCCAAGTTCCTCAGCAGGAGGGTGAACTTTTAGACGTTGCCGATTCTGCGAAGTTTAGCTGTTTTTCAAACCTCCACAACTACATTCTCAATTATTTTCTCCAAAAGCTCTATTTCTTTCCTGTCCCTTACTATTTTAAATCCCTTCCTTCTTCTAAACCCAGCACTAGCAATTCCCAACATAATCCAGCCAATCCCACTTGAGAATTTTTTCCTCTAAAGCTACGAACTTTATTGTCGCTTATTTCAAGGTCGTACCTTTTGCTAAACTCGGAAAGAAGACTTTGTATTTCAGACTTGTACTTAAGAGTATTTTCAGTATCGAAAATTTCGAGTGTCATAGGATGGTCCGAAGAATATTCCGGAACTTCTGCGTGAAGGACCTCATCGAGGACGACTAGGGACAACTTTTTAATGGTTTGCTTAATTATCTCCCTTTCCGGTAGTTCTTCCATTTTTCCCGACGGATTTTACGAGTTTATCTACCCTTACTATCCATCGCTCAGGATATTTTCCTACCCCTATATGGTTTGGACAAAAGTCTTCGCAATACCTAACGAAATCTTCATCGTATTCTCCTATCACAAATTTCTCATACTCGTAAGACACGTCTCTCGAAAATCTCTTGATGGTAAGATGTTAAAAAAGATTCGTAAGAAAAACCGCTAAGGATTAAGCACTTTCAAACCCAGCTCTTCCGCTCTCTTCAGGATCTCACCCCTTTTCTTCCTTCCCACGGTCGCGGCTATCCTTACAGCCTCTTCCTTCGGGTCAACCCTTTCCAACTCCTTCACGTTCCTGACGAGGACTTCCCTATAGCCGGATGGATGCAAGAACCTCAGCTCCCTAGGGGCTCCGTAACCTATTTTTGGGGCTTTCGGCTTGCCCTTTTTCTTCCTCCTTACCTTCGATTGCCTAGCTCTCGGCCTCCTCCAGCTTTCCTTCAACCTTACGTAAGCTTGAGAAAGCCACCTTTTGAAGTCGGGCTTCTTCCTCGGGTTCATGCTAACTATTTGTCCAACCTGCTTAAAAATTTTTTATTTTTTGAGCGAAGCGATAATTTAAAGTATGGTGAAGATTTTCCTGGTAATCGCTAGAGATTGCCCGTTTTCGCCTGAGGCAAAAAAAGTTTGGGAAAGACTTAAAGAAAGGTTGAACTTCGAGCTTGAGGTGATAGACGCCTTCACCCCAGAGGGAAGGGATTTCGTGATGAAGAACAAGATTCTCGCAGTTCCCGTAGCTTTGATGGAAAAGGAAGGGGAGCTCAAGATAATTGCGAAGGGAATTCCGAAGGAGGATGAAGTCGAAAAGTTGATCAAAGAAGAAGGTAAATGAAGGATGCTCCTGGCGGTAATTTCTGACATTCATTCTAATCTCGAAGCTCTTGAAAGGGTTTTCGAAAAGATTGAGGAACTCGGAATCGGCAGGAAGAATGTCTTTTGTTTGGGCGACATAATAGGCTATGGCCCTCGGCCTAAGGAATGCGTGCGATTCCTCCAGGAAAGGGGCATAGAGTGCTTGAGGGGTAACCACGAGGACGGATGCTTGAGGGACGATTACTCAAGCTTCAACCCATTCGCAGCTCAAGCGTTGCGATGGAGTTGCTCGCAGCTTGGAGACGAGGAAAAAACCTTCCTCTCGTCTTTACCAGAAAGGATTGAAAGGGTTGTCGACGGAAAAAGAATACTCATGGTTCACGGCTCACCTTGGGATAACGTGTGGGGTTACGTTTTCGAAGGCGATATCGACGAAAAATTCATAGAACGCGTGAAGACGTATGAGATAGTGGTGATGGGTCACACTCACGTTCCTTTCGTGGTGAAGAGAGAGGGGAAATTGATAGTCAACTGCGGTAGCGTCGGGCAGCCTAGGGACGGTGACGCCAGAGCGAGTTTCGCAATCGTAGATACAGGAAGAATGGACGCGAGAATAGTAAGGGTTAGCTACGACGTCGAAAAAGTTTGCGATGAAATCCTAGAAAAGGGGTTGCCGGCTTTCCTTGCGGAGAGGTTGTTGCGCGGTGTGTAAGCCCGCGGGCTCGGAATAACTTAAAAAAGCTTGTGGAAAAACTTAAGGTTATGGAAAAGGGGTACCAGTTCCTCGACATAACGCCCGCCGACGTCGCTTTCGTCGCCAGGGGAAAAAGCTTGGGAGAGTTGTTCAAGAATGCTGCGTTGGCGATGTTCGAAACCATGACCGACATCTCGAAGGTAGGGAGGGATAGAGTTATCGATGTAGAAGTCGACGGCGACGACCTCGAATCCCTCATGTTCAACTGGCTGAACGAGCTTCTCTTGTACGTGGATAGCGAGGGCCTCGTGTTTTCCGATTTTGCGGTAAACGTTAAGAATGAGGGAGGGAAGTGGGAGTTGAAAGCTACGTGCTACGGGGAAGAAATAAACCCGGAAAAGCACGAATTCAAGGTTCACGTGAAGGCGGCGACTTACCATAAGATGGAGGTTAAGGAGAAGGATGGTTTGTGGGAGGCCACGGTGGTGTTAGACGTGTAATCCTCCGGTACCCACCGAGTTCCAAAGGAACGAAGCGAACCCAAAAAGCTGAGTAATCTTTTTAAGGGTGCTTAATAATTTTTTATATAAGGTGGAATGACATGCGAAAGGGAATCTCCACGATAATCGCGGTAATGCTGATGGTAGTACTTACGATCGGTCTAGGAATGGCGGCTTGGAGTTTCATGAGTGGTTGGCTCAGAGGAAAGACAGCGGTAATTCTTACCATTACTGATCAGGATTGTGAGACAGGCGGTGCTATAAGAATTTGGGTTAGAAACGACGGAACTAAGACTAGCGATACGTTAACTTTTACTGTGCTTTCTAAGCCGGCTGCAGATACAGGTGCCGTAAACTGTGCTCCTAATGCAGGAATTGCTCCTGGACAAGAAGTAACCATAACCTGCACTAGAGCAGATCCCGAGCCAGGTATGTACAGGATAAGGATTTCTACAACGGGCGCACACGCAACCGCAGAAGTCATGTGTGCAGGATAAATCATCATAACATCCCACTTGTGCTGGATGTAGGAGTTCTTAATTTTTTATTTTTTACTGGTTTTAAGTAAAGAAGACTTGAATGTTATGGGCGTGAGGGGTCTTGTGAGAGATGTTTTAAGCATATATCTAGGTTACAAGCTCCTCTCCTGCTACCTTTCCAACGCATGTAAAGGAATAGAGGTAGGTGTTTTCATCGCTGCTGTTATATTACTTATTCTTGCAGTCTGGTTCTTGTTAGAAAGGGTGGGAGTGCTTCCCAAGTGAGAAATTCGCGAAAAGAGTTTTATCGACGGAAAGAAAAGTTAAATTAAAGCATGGAAGAGGAAATCGTGAGCGTTTGCCCGTATTGCGGTTGCGGTTGCAAGCTAAGGTTCGTCGTAGAAGACAACGTTCTTGTTAAAGTACTGCCTTGTAAGGACGATGAGATTAGCAGGGGAAAGCCTTGCATAAAAGGGCTGACCCTTCACGAAGTAACGAGGGAAGGTAGGATAACCCAGCCGTTAGTAAGGAAAAGCAAGAACTCTAAGCTGAAGCCCGTAACTTGGGAAAAGGCTCTCGAGTTCATCTACAAAAAAACCAAGAATCTTTCTCCCGAAGAAGTGATCTTCGTTCCCTCGGGAAAGGTTACCAACGAGGACAACTACGTGATGCAAAAGTTCGCGAGGATAGTTTTTTTCACCAACAACGTCGATTCCTGCTGCACGAGGCTGTGCCATAAAGCTACGGTCGAGGGTATGAGAAATGTGTTAGGCATAGGTGCAGCGCCGTGGAGGCTCGACGATATTTTCGACAGGGATTGCCTCTTAATCATCGGTTCAAATCCAGCGAGCAACTACCCTGCGTTCTTCCAAAGGGTTATGGAGATGAAGAAAAAGGGTCTCAAGATACTCTCCGTCCAAGCGATCGTGAGCATAACTTCTCAGCGGGCCGACGTTGCTGTAACAATCTACCCAGGCACGGAAACAGCCCTCCTCAACGGAATGATGAACTACCTGATCTCTACGAAAAGCTACGATAAAACTGCCGAAAGAATAGAGGGTTTCGGCATTCTTAAAAGAATCGTTGAGAAGTACGAGCCTGAGGTTGTCTGTAAGCTGTGCAGGCTGAGGAAAAGGGAATTCTTGAGGATCGCCGAATCCATAGCCGAGAGCGAAGCCTTCGCCGCTACTCACGGGATGGGATTAACGCAGCACGTGAACGCGATAGAGAACGTGCACTCGTTGCTCAACCTGGTGCTCCTCAAGGGCGGGAAGCTGCTTTCTTGGAGAGGTCAGGTCAACGTGCAGGGAGCTGGCGACATGGGTGGCAGCCCTGAAGCATTGCCTCTGGGAGCGATGGTTAACGTAGAGAAGCTTAAGAAGCTCTGGGGAAGGAAGGTTCCGCTAACCAAGGGTAGGAACATCCTCGAAGCCTTCTTAATTTCTCCTGTGAAGGCAGCTTTCCTCTCTAGCTTCAATCCGGCACAATCGCTACCAGACCTCACTCGGGTTCACAAAAACCTGAGGAAAATCTTCCTCATCCAGATGGAAAGCTACTTCAACCTCACCTCCAAGTTCGCTGACGTTATACTGCCGACTCCGATTCTGCTGGAAAGGAGGGGAACGATTACTAACTGTGAAAGGAGGGTAAGGCTCGTTAATCCGGTGCTGAGACCAATCGGAAGGCCCGAGTGGAAAATCTTCAAGGCCTTGAGCAATCTTTTCGGGAAGGGAAGGTACTTCGGCTACTCGTGCGAGCTAGAGATTTTCAGGGAAATAGTGGAAATAATCCCCGACTACAGGGATGTCGACCCGGAGTTCGTTTACAGAGGGAACGACGGATGGGCCGATAAGGAGATAAAGTTCAAGAGGTTCGTTCCGGAGGAATTCGAGGGTGTGGAGGAGATGGTTAGCAAGGAGTATCCGTTCGTCTTCACGACCTTCAGGTCTCCCTACCAGTTTTTGACCGGAGAAATGACCGAAAAATCCGAAAGGCTGAGGAAGTTGAGCTTCGACGGCTGCTACCTTAACGAGAGGGACGCGAAGGTTCTGAGAGTAATGGATGGTGACGTAGTCGAGATAATCTCTCCCGTCTCTAAGATAAGGGCAAGGGTTAAGACCGACAAGAGAATTCCAAAAGGGGTTGTGGGAATGCATCTCTTCTCCAAAGCGCTGCCCAACAAACTTTTTCCGTTGCAGTTCGACGAGGAAACGTTCACGCCGAACTACAAAATCGTCGGGGTTAAAATAAAGAAGGTTAGGAGGGCTAAACCTCTCTCGAAAGCAGGAGCAAAAGCATGAATAGCGATACGAACCCACCCAGCAAGAAAGAGTACTTAAGCCCAAAAGCGTCGCTCACGATACCAGCAACCCATGGCCCCGTGCCGTAGGCGAGAGAGCGTGCAGCCTCGAAGACCCCGGTAGCTTCTCCGACCTCTCGTCTGGGCATGATTTCTGTAAGCCTCCCTTCCAAGGAGGGGATGACGGCCGAGAAAGAAAGCGAGAGGAAGAAGCTCAGGAGAAAGATTTCGAAGGGACCTGAGGAGAAGAAGAAAAGCAGGAAGAAGAAGAGCGTGACGAAAGAGAAACCCTTCACCATCGTGAGCCTCTTTCCGACCTTATCGGCGAGGACCGAGAAGTACATCTCGAAAACGCCGGGCAAGTAAAACGCCGAAGAGATTAACCCTATCACGAAAAAGCTCGTTCCGAGCTCCTTCAGTAGGAGCGAGAGGACCATCCCTAAGAATGAGGCCGAGAAATAAGTGAAGAAGGTTAGCGGGAGCAGGGTGTTGCAACTCTCGAGCTCTCTAATGTCGTGAAAAGCTTTAGCGAACAGTTCCTTAACCTTTACGACGCTTCCCAAGCGGAAAACTTTCCACCTGGACCTCTTTCCCTTCAGGAAGAGAGAAAGAAAAAAGGCTAGGAACGCGAACAGCGATATCGAGAGGAACGCTAGGAAACCGACCCTTTCGAGGAGCGCGCCGCCCAGCAGAGGGCCGACGACGAGCGAGAGGGAATAGCAGGCGTCGCAGAGTCCGAAGGCTTCGCTCGTCCTACCTCTGGGAGAGTGTGCCCTCAAGTAGGCCCTTACCGAGGTCCAGAGGCAAGACCTTACGACGGAATGGTAGAGCCTGAAGACGACGAAGTCGAACAGGTTCCTCAACTTCAGGAGCCAAGGGCTGAGCGGAAGGTAAAGCAGCAGGCTGATAGAAAGCAGCCCCCTCCTCGACACCCTATCCAGCAAGCTCCCCACTAGGATGCTCCAGGCGACGGAGAGGAGGAAGGGGAGACCGACGACGAAGCCTACGGCGGAGTAGCTACCCAGGATTTGCCTGAAGTAGATGGGAAGGAAAGGGTACGAAATCCCCCACCCTAGGTAGTACACGAATACCACGATGCTCAGGAGCTTTACCGAAGCCGGAAGTTTTCCCAGCTCTCTGGAAATTCTGAAGCCCAGCTTGAACTCCCTTGGCATGGTCTAACTAAAAATTCCCGACGCCTACCAAAAAATTTAAGTTTGGCCTCGAATCTTTTGATGTGAAGCCGGTGGAGGTTTGCATCATAGGATACGAAGACCAGAATTCGGTGGACGTTTACAACGAGTGTGAAAAGAGGATCGGGAGCGTCTTCCTCGTAGACATTTCAAAGCTAGCGGTAAGCGCGGAAAGAACCGTTGAGATACTTTACAGGAACACTCCGCTAGCTTGCGAGGTTTGCGTTATACGACCGAGGGTCGAGGACTTCCCCTTCACTTACATAATAGCCAGCACGCTCGAAGAGAAGGGTGCGCTCGTGATGCCGTCGTCGAGAGCCATTTTAGCTTGCAGCAACAGGTGCCTGTTAATTAAAGAGCTCTGTAGGTTCAACGTGAAGCAACCCAAGAGCTACTTTTCCATCTCGCCTTCGACGGCCAAAAAGCTTGCTTCCGAATTCGAGAAAGTTGTGATAAAGTTTCTGAAGCACGGAGGAAGGGGGGTTACCATACTCGAAAGCAAGTCCAGCACGAGCGAGTTCTTGGATATTTTCGAAGGTCTTGCTAAGCCCTTTTGCTTGCAAAATTTCGTCAAGGGTCAAGTGATAAAAACTCTGGTGGTGGGTAGCGAGGTTTACGCTTTTAAAGAATATCCCCGCGAAGGGGAAGCGAGGAGTAACGAGGGAAGGAGGGAGTTCGTCAAGCTGGGTAAAAACATAAACGAAAGGTTGGTGAGGGTTTCCCAGGCCCTAGGAGCACCGTGCTGCGAGATAGATTTGATCGACGACGGGAAGAACCAGTTCATCATAGATATGAGCCTGAACCCCAACTTGAGGATGTATCAGGAGGTTTCTGGGACAAACATTGCTGCTATCTACAGTGAGTATATAAAACACCAGCTTGAGATGAGGAAAGGGTGGGGAGGCATCCTTAAGACTCTGGAGGAGTTTGTGAGCAGGATAGGGATAAGGTAGGGAGCCTGAAGTTTTTTATCGGTGCCACACGATTGTTAAATTACGGGTTTCCTCCGTTACGTGAGGTGGTCAGCACGTTGGCGAAGGTCGGAAGGTCGAAAGGTTTTTCCGTTTTGGTATGGGCGGCGATAGCGTTGAGCCTTTCGTGGAGCAGTCTCGTAGAAGCGGCCTGGATGGGTTCAGAGTGGCAATACCGCAGGGCGATAACCATTCACGAGAACTCTCGGAGTACCTTGACCGATTACCAAGTGTTGGTAGTTTTGGACACGGCCTCCCTGATCGATGAGGGAAAAATGCAGGATGACTGCGACGATATCAGGTTTACCGATTCCGACGGTGTGACCCAACTGAACTACTGGTTGGAAGGGCCTTGCGACTCCACTGACACTAAAGTCTGGGTAAAAGTTCCGCGAATCCCGGCGGGTTCCGAGAAAAAGATTTATGTATACTATGGGAATCCTGGGGCCGTAAGCCAGAGTGACGCAGAAGGTGTGTTCGAGTTGTACGACGACTTTGAGAGTCTAGACACCGATAAATGGGAAGTCTCTAGGAAGGACGGAGACGCTTCCGTAGAATGCGTAGCGGAGGGTGGTTACTTAAAACTGGTCAGGCAGAGCCTGTGGAAGGGTTGCAACATCAAGGCTAAAAATTTTAACGTAAACTACGACAGCGAGTATGCCGTAGAGTTCAAGTTTTCCATCAACTATCGCTGCGGAACCTGCAACGACGGAGACGGAATAGCCTTGGTAATCGACGGTAAAGATAACTCTGCGGGATGGGCCTGCGAGAAGGGTTTCGGTTCGACTTCTCAGGGCATCGTGGTGGAAATCTTCGACGACGCCAGCACCACAAGCAGTAACAATGGAATCGGAATAGACAGCGATACGACTTCCTGCTCCAGAGAAGGTATAGTGTCTTACTGGGGTTCTGGATGGGATAAGAGGTACGACTTGAACGAGGGAATAATATCCGCGAAACTCAACGGCTCGCATATAGTCGTGGAGTACCAAGACCTGAACCCGACCAATGGGCTGAAACGTGCCACACTCCAGACGAGCGTTTGGAACCCCAACGGCAACGGTTACTTAATGCTGGGCGCTGGAGCTGGTTGTTCAGACTGCGAAGGTGGTGGTTGCAGCTCCCCTGACAGCGGGCATTGGGTCGATTGGATAAGGGTTAGGAAATATACTTACCCAGAACCGAGCGTGAGCGTCAGCGCCGAGGAAAGGCCGGTCTCGTCTTGCGAAACTTTGGACGAAGAAGGGGTGTACGTACTCACGACAGACATAATGGATTCATCAACCTCTCCCTGCATAGACATTCAGGCAAACAACGTGATTTTCGACT
This sequence comes from uncultured archaeon, assembly GCA_964444075.1. Lineage (GTDB taxonomy): Archaea > Aenigmatarchaeota > Aenigmatarchaeia > CG10238-14 > SCSR01 > CAYUFF01. The sequence continues at coordinate 2,493 of CAYUFF010000003.1, read as the reverse complement.
GCGAGAATCATCTGATAGACGGAGACGATTCAGCGGAATACGGAATCTATATCTCTCGCTCCTCCCAGCAAACGACGAACGTAACCATAAAGAACTGCAGGGTAAGCGACTGGAGTTCAGCGAATATTTACCTTTACAATGCTAACGGAAACATCCTTGAAAATATAACCGCTTATTCAGGTGATGATGGAATCTGGCTCTCCTCTTCCAACTCCAACGTATTAATAAGCATCACAACTTATTCAAACAGCAACAATGGAATCGCTCTCGGAAGTTCTGATTCTAACACCCTAATAAACATCACAACTTATTCAAACAACCTCGGAGGAATCTACCTTATTAGTTCTTCCCACAACCGTATCATAAATTGCAGCGCAGATTCTAACGGCATAAACATCTGGATATTTTTTCACGCGAACAACAACACGGTAAAGGGTTGCAGGGCAACTAATTCTTTATGGGGATGGAGCATTTACCTTCAGGCTAATAGCAACAACAGAATCCTTGATTGCGATGTAAGTCACAGCGGGAATGGGATATACTTTTACACTGGTGCCAACAACAATACTGTCGCTAACTGCAGGGTGCATGATAACTCTTGGAGTGGTATCACGATTAATGGAGCTCATTTCAATACACTCCTCAACGTAACAACTTACTCAAACGGCCAGAAAGGAATCTACCTCAAGGGAGGCGCTAGCTCTAACACCCTAACGAACATCACAGCCTACTCCAACTCTCGCGGAATTTACATCGATGATTCGTCGAACAACAACATACTTTCCAACATCCTTGCTCACTCTAATGGCATAGGAGTGGCGATTATTTCTTCATCAAACGATAACACGCTTTCTAACGTCGTAACGCATTCTAATTCGGGAAGCGGGGTTTACGTAGACTCTTCTAGCAGCAACACCCTCAGCGACATCGTAACCTACTCCAACGGTTATGGGATTTTCTTCAGCAGGTCTACCTCCAGTACCTTGGCCAACATCACTACTTATTCCAATTCCCTTCAAGGAATTTGGCTCATCGATTCAAACTCGAATACTTTAACGAATGTCGTCGCTTATTCCAACGAGGACGGGATCCGACTTTCTAACTCCCACACTAACACTTTGAGTAACATCACCACCTACTCCAACAACAACCATGGAATCTACCTCTACGACTCCGACTCCAACACCTTAACGAACGTGAACGCGAGCGACAACGCTTACTATGACGTTCTCTACCTAGCTTCTTTCCCTTCCTACTGCTCGGCAGCTTTTGAAAATGTTATCGGTACCAGCAATAAACCGATAGTTTTCTACAACCACTCGGTGACCATAAAAGACTGGAACAACAACGTTTCGGAAATAATCCTCTGCAACGCGGACAACTCTCTAATAGACAACTTGAATATGGAAGGGGGTGGGAACGATGGATTAATCCTGACCGGAGGGACTGAAAGCACGACTATAAGGAACTCAAAGTTTCGAAACTTGAAGAGTGGGATCTACCTCTACTATGCGAGCAACAACCTGATCTACAACAACCTCTTCAACAACTCGAAGAACATTGACTTCGGAACAACCTACGAAAATCATTGGAATGTAACACGACAGTTTGGAACGAGGATCTATCCTCCGGTGGTCGGAGAAATAGGGGGTAACTTCTGGGCGAAGCCAGACGGGACTGGCTACTCCGAAACTTGCAGCGATAGCGATCGAGACGGCTTTTGTGATAATCCCTATAACCTCGCTACAGACAACACCGATTACTTACCCTTGACCTTCCCTCCGACACCTTCAATGAACATAACGCTCAACCTCACCCCCGGTTGGAACTTGGTCTCCATACCCTACGTTAAAGTAAAATCGATCCTGTTCGACGATTGCGGGATAGAGAACGAAACTTTGTACTACCTAAACAGAAGCGTAGAAAAGTGGGAAAAAGTCACGTGGAAGGGTTTGCTGGGAGGAAGGGGATACTGGTACCACAACCCCCACGGAAAAGTTTGTAGGATTAAGGTTGAGGGCAGTAGCACGATAGACATAACACACATACCACCGCTGAAGAAAGGGTACAACCTCATCGGCGCCACCTGGGGAGGGTTCGACATCTCTACACACTTAGGAACTTGTAGCTTAGAGCCGCGTAACGGTAGGTTGGCGCTCTACTGGAACCCCTCAACCAAAAAGTGGGAACCCACGAACTTTTTGGAGAGGGGTCGCGGATACTGGGTTTACGCCAACGGCGATTGTAGCTTAAGTTGACGGCGCTGGAGAAATCTCGACTTCCTTCTTTTCCAGTAAGATCACCTTTCCACCCTCCTCTAAGATCATCCTGGCGAGCTTTTTCAACCCTTCCAGTTCTTCGCATTCCCACGCCGAATGCTGGATTTTTTTGGCCCCGAGAAAGTGGAGGGTACGGTTCACCTTCACTTGTAGCGATTTTTGGCTCCGTGGGATGTCGAAGAGCAGGATGTAGCTCACCCGCCCACCCCATGCT
>CAYUFF010000002.1:0-45684 GCA_964444075.1 uncultured archaeon | reverse complement strand
TGCTGATGGAGTCTCACGTGGATACGATCCTCTCTAGGTACTTCCCCAAGTCTGAGGACGTTCTCCTCGTTTGCGTGGGTTTGGGTGGCGGGACGGGCTCCGGTGCTGCTCCCGTGTTCGTTGAAGAGTGTAGGAAAAGGGGTATGTTCGAGAGAATCTACGTGCTCGCTGGGCTGCCCTTGGACGTGGCTCCCAAAAAACAGTACTGTAACGCCCTCTACGGGTACAAATCCCTCTACGAGGACGCCGACGCGATAATACTCCTAGACCCCTCCAAGTTTGCGTCCCAGGACGAGGATTGTCTGAGAGCCTTCGAGAAGGCGGATAAAAGGGTTATAAGGCCGCTCGTAGAGCTTTTCTCGTACGGAGAAAGCAAGCCCTCCTCGCAGGTGGGGTTGAGAGCGTTGGACACCGCCGACATAGAGAACGCCCTGACGAAGAACGTGGTCGTCGGCTTCGGCGTGAAAAAGGTCGGAGGTAGCGGTAAAGGGCTTTCGAGAATCTTCAGACGGAAGGGCAGGGTCGAGCATTACGAGCTCGACGAAGTATGGAAGAGTTGCGTCCAGGAGGCTTTCAGCAACCTAAGCTGCGACTGTAGGCCTGAGAAAGCCGAAAAAGTTTTGGGTTTGATGGTGGGCGATAAAATACCGAAGTCTGCTTACGAATCGGTCCTGGCCGCCGTAGAGAGGAGAACTTCCACGCCGTGGGTGAACGTCGGCGATTACAAACCTAAAATGGGTGAAGACGAGAGTGTGGTGATCCTGTTACTCTGCGGTTACGAGCCGATGGAAGTGGAAAAGGTCAAGGAAATGATAAGGCGTGCGGAAAAGGCTTTGGAAGATTCTGAGAAGCTCGAAGAGGAGAAGAGGCTCCACAAGGAAAAGTTTAAGGAAGAAATCAAGAGGCTCTCGGAGGAGGGCGTCTTTTGACGCGGACGCGACGATAAAGTTAAGTTTTCTCGGTCCTAAAATTTTAACGGTGCGGGGTGCCAACGGTCGGGGAGCTGCCAGTTCCCTGTAAGCCCAAACCTGGCTCACGGGGCGACCGCAGCCCGAGGGCGGTGCGGAGTTACAAGGACGGCCTGGGCGTCCCACGATGACGCTCTGTCCCATAGGGTTCGGGTGCCCAACGAACCGGGTCAGGCCCGGGAGACGGTGAGGGAAGGTGGAAGAAAAATCGTACCGCCCGAAGGAGCAGCCCTAAGTTGGGTACCCGACGCTTATGGGGTAGCAGGGTTGAGGAGGATGTTCAGAAAAACCGCCTTGGAGCTCTGCATCCACCGAGGGCGTGCACCCCGCACCTCCTTATAATTTTTTTCGTCGCGAGTCAGGAAAGCGGGTCGAGGAACTACGACTTCCTTCAGAAAAACAACATACTCTTCCCTCTCAGGCTCGGGCGAGGAATTTTTCCGGGCACGAAGGTTTAAAACGAGGCGCTATTCTTCAACCTCTTTCTATCGCCGAAAAGTTGAGCTCGTAGATCACGTTTCCGTCGCAAATCGTTCCAAAGCTTCGCACGCAATAGTTCACCCACGCCGAAACGTCGTTGTTAGTTAGGTTGAAGCCGGGGCCGTTCTCGTAAACCTTCACGAAGTGTTTGGGATGGTCTTCCAGAAACTGGACGAACTCGAGGTCGTACCTTTCGCGGTAATGCCTGTTCTTAGGGTCTATGCTGAACTTCTGGATGAACAGGTGTGTTATCCCGAGCTTCTTCGCTACTTGTAGCACGTAAGTAGCGTTCTTACTCAGCACTATGTCAGCGGTGTTTCCGGTAACGTTCCTCTTGCAGTTGTACGCTGCTCTGTGAGCCCAGATAGTCATGAGCCTAACGTCTTGCGGAAGGTTTTCCTTAACCCAGTCGCAGGCCTCGAAGAAAGACGGCGAAAACCTCTTTACGGCTTCCATGATTTGCAGCTTGTTCAGGAAGTTAGGGGTGTGTGCCCTTGAGAAGTACATGAAAGGATTCCACAGGCAAACGAAGACCGCGAGGATCAATATCAAGAGCCCCAGGTTTTTCTTAAAAGAGTCTAAGTACTTCCAGACCTCGGAAAAGTAGATTGCGGCGAGCAATACCAAAGGAAGGGACCAGGCTAGAGTGTACCTCGGAGCGTTTTCGGCCCTACCGAAAACGTTGCTAGGCACGAACGCCATCAGCACGAGCATCGTGAGGAGCATCAAAACAACCAGCCTGTCCGCTTCCCTCCTCCTAAAATAGACTGCTACCAGTCCACCGAAGATTCCGAAGGGAACGAAAATCAAATTTCCGTAGGCAAAATCCATGTACTCGACTAACCCGAGCTCGAAAACGGTCTTTTCCGTACCTTCCTTTACGGTCCTTCCTGAAAACTCGTACTTTTCCTCGAAGGTAGATATCCTGCAACCTTCCAACGGCAAGAATTTATTTATCGGGCCGAGGCCGTAGCAGAACGGATGGTGGTAATAGTAGTAGTTTCTCGCTACCCAAGGCAGGGGAATTAGGATTAAGGGCAGTATCCAGAGCCAGTAAGTTTGTACGAACTTGGAAAAGGATACCCTTCTAACGAGAACCTCGTAGACGAAGAAAAACAGGACGAAGAAGTAAATCGCGAGCGATGGTATTTTCGAAAGCACGCTAAGCCCGCCGAAGATTCCGGAGAGAAGCAAGTATCTTCTTCTCTTCTCCACCGTGTAAAGCAGGAAGTAGAGGAAGAATAGCGAGGTCATCAGCGTCCAGGTTATGTCGGTGTAGTAAGTTACCGAGTAAGTGACTATAGCCGGAATCGTGACCACCGCTATCGCGGCGAGGAAAGCCTCCTTCTCCCCGTAGACTCTCCTGACAAGCAAAAAGGACGAAAGTCCGAGCAAGAAAGTTAGGAATGGGTTGAAGGCTTTTACGAGAAGCTCGTTAAAACCGAAAGGAAGTAGCATGCCACTCTCCAAAAAGTGATAGAGGGGAGGCCTCGCGAAGTTCTTCTTCGTGGCCTCGGTGCCCTCGAAGGGAACGTAGACAGGGTATTCGAACTTGGTAACCATCCACTCAACCATCCTCGTGTGGAATCCGGAGTCACCGAAGACTATCGGAGTATGAAGGTTGCTGTTTATCTCGGTTAGTAACAAAAATAGCAGGATGGAAAAGGTTAGTAAAAGCATGGGCTGCTTAATCTCTATCACGATTTCTTTCTGCTCCATCAAAGTTTTTATTGGATTCCCCGCATTTAAAATTATGGCGACGGTAAGCATACCGATAGCAAAACCGTTGCTCGGTAAGGAAGAGCTTAAGAGAGTAAAGGAAGTCCTCGCTTCCGGGATGCTGACCAGCGGGAAGCTCGTGAAGGAATTTGAGGAAAGTTTTAGAAGGTACATAGGCGCTAGGCATGCGGTCGCGACCTTCAACGGAACCGTCGCTCTCCACGTTGCGATGCTTTCTTTGGGGATAGGAGAGGGAGACGAAGTCGTTACCACGCCGTTCAGCTTCATCGCAAGCTCGAACTGTATTCTCTACGTAGGCGCCAAGCCTGTATTCGTAGATGTAGACGAAAGGACTTTCAACATCCTTCCAGAGGAAATAGAAAAGGCGATTACCGAGAGGACGAAAGCTGTGTTGATCGTTCACATCTTCGGTCAACCTTGTGAGATGAGAGAAATCGTTAAGGTATGCAAAACCCACGGTTTACTTCTTGTCGAAGACTGCGCCCAAGCTCACGGTGCCGAGTACCGAGGAAAGAAAGTCGGAAGCTTCGGTGATGCAGCGGTCTTCAGCTTCTACGCTACGAAAAACATCACTACTGGGGGCGAAGGAGGTATGTTGCTCGTGAAGAAAAAATCCGTGGCCAAGCTTGCTAGGATGCTGGTCGACCAGGGCCAATCGAAGAAGTACGTTCATAGCGTCCTTGGCTATAATTACAGGATGACGGAAATTCAGGCTGCGGTAGGGCTGGAGCAACTTAAAAAGTTGGACGACCTCAACGAGAAAAGGAGGAAGAACGCCGAATTTTTGACGAAGGCTCTTAAGGATGTGAGAGGAATAGAAACTCCCTATGTATCTCCGCACGTTAAACACGTCTTCCACCAGTACGTGGTAAGGGTGAAAAGGGGGAAGAGGAATTCTTTGGCAAGCTACCTGAGAGCGCGTGGAATAGAAGTCGCGGTACATTACCCTAAACCCATATACAAGCAGCCAGTTTACAAAAAATTGGGATACGGAAACCTTTTTCTTCCGAACGCTGAGAGAGCCTGTAAGGAAGTGTTATCCTTACCAGTTCACCCTTCTCTAGACAGAAGCTCTTTACTTATGCTCGCGGAGGCCGTGAAGAGATTCTTCCGCAGTTAAACAGAAAGCAGTACTATAGCGACGCAAGCAAGAAGGATTCCGAGAACCTTTACCCAAGTAAGCCTTTCTGCAAGCAAGAGGATGGCGAGTATCACCGAAACTGTCAGAGAAAGGTTTCTCAGGGGAACTACTATGCTGACCATCCCGTGCTTGAGCGCGGTAACGTACGCGAGCATCCCTACCATGGCGAAGAGTGCTGCGAGGAAAGAATAGAAAATCCCCAGCGTCGTTATTTCCTTTGTCGGTTGAACACTCCAGTACGTAAGGGCTAAGATAAAGGCGAAACCATAAGTTGCGACTACCAACGAGTGAGGGTCTATGTGTGGAGAAGCGACTTTGTAAATGAACGAAGCTATACCAAACGATACCATCGCAACCAAAGCAAGGAAAATAGCCTCCATCACATCCACCAAACTTCAAGCTAGGTTAATGCTCTTTCCTTCCTCCGCGCTTCTCAAAGCAAGTTCGGCTATTCTCAAAGCTTTCAGGGCTTCGCTTCCAGGCACGACGACCTCCTTATCTTCGATGACCGAAGAAACGAAAGATTTGAGCTCAAGGTAGAGCGGTTCCTCACCCTTAACTTCGATTACCTTTCTTTTGGGCTCGAACTTCTCGATGAATTCTTTGAAATCCCTCCACTCGGTAGCCCTTTCCAGAAAACTTTCTATAACTTCAATCCTTTGCTTCACCAAGTCAACGTTGCAGCAACATTTGCTTCCGACTATGAAAACTTCTCTAACCTTTACCGGAGCAAGCCTGCTGGTTTCGAGTATCGCCAAAGTGTTGCCACGAAACTTGAGGAAAATTACGGCATGGTCGTCGAAATCACTTGCAAGCTTTTTTCTTGCGAAGCAGGTTACGGCCTCGACTTCCTTGCGAACGAAGCTCAACGCAAGGTCTATGTCGTGGATCGCAAGGTCGACGATGACGCCGATGTCAGTCAGCCTGGGTACGCCTATCCTCCTGAAATGCAAAGAAAGGAGTTCGCCCAAGCCGTTTTCCAAGACCATCTCCGTCAGTTTTTGAACGACGGGGTTGAACCTCTCGATGTGACCTACCATGAGCTTGACAGAGTTCCTCTCGGCGAGGTCAACGAGCAGTTTGGCACTCTCGTAGGAATGGGAGAGCGGCTTTTCTACCAGACAGTGCACGCCACGCTGCAAGCAGGTCTTGGTTACGCTTTCGTGAAGCCTAGTTGGGACTGCTATGCTCACGGCTTCGGGTTTTTCCCTTTCGAGCATTTCTTGGTAGTCAGCGTAAAACTCGCAGGAATACTCCTTCGCCACGCGTTCCTTCGTTTTATCGCTATCGCAGACGGCGACGAGCTCGACTAAACCCTCTCGCTGCAGCCTGAAGAGGTTCCTCGCATGGTGCTGACCCATCTTTCCTAGGCCTATGACGGCGACCCTTAGCATGAGAATATGTTTGAGAGGACCTTTAAAACTTTTCGGAAAGCTTGCGGTATCTTTAAGTATGGGTAGAAACCCTTTCGTCCATCCTACGGCGATCGTCGAGCCCGACGTCAAGATAGGCGCCGGAACTAAGGTTTGGCATCACGCTCACGTCAGAGAAGGTGCGAGGATAGGGAGGAATTGCGTCTTAGGGAAGTGCGTCTACGTCGACAAGAACGTGAGGATAGGGAACGGGGTGAAGTTGCAAAACAGGGTTTCGGTTTACGAAGGCGTCACGATCGAGGATGACGTATTCGTAGGGCCGCACACGACTTTTACCAACGACCTTTATCCAAGGAGTTTCAACAAAAAGTGGGAGAGGATGAGCACCTTAGTTAAGAAAGGTGCGAGCATAGGAGCGAACTCAACCATACTCTGCGGAATAACGATAGGAAAGTATGCGATGGTCGGGGCCGGTTCTGTGGTTACTAAGGACGTTCCTGACTACGCACTTGTACTCGGTAACCCGGCGAGGCTCGTTGGTTTTGTGTGCGTGTGCGGGAAGAGGGTTGAATTCGAAAGGGAAGGCAGGAAATACGTAACCCTAAGATGTAACTCCTGCGGGAGGAAGATAAAGGTTAAGAAAGAGGTCTGGCTGGAAGTCGAGAAGAAAAGTTAGCGTCTCAACACGCCGAACGGGTCCAACACGGGGCCAGAGTACTTCTTAAGGAGTTTCTTGTACTCACGCGCGGCATCGTTGGCTACGATGACCGCGTCGAACTCCTCTAGAATCTTTTCGTCGGTCTTATCGAGACCGTCGAAGCCGACCTTTTCCATCTCTTCCCTGGAATAGAGGGGATCGTAAACGTAGACGTTCATTCCCCTTTTCTTCAAAAGTTTTGCGAGCATGATTCCCGCTGCGTGTCTGTCTTCCTTCACGCCCGCCCTATAGCTCCTGCCGAGAATGAGGACCTTAGAGCCCTTGAGCCGCTTCCCTTCTCTTTCCAAGAGTTTTTCCAGAGCTCTCACTACCATTTTGGGCATTACCTCCCGGTTTATTTCTACAGAAGCTTTCACGAGCCTAAGTCGCTTATCGACGAAAAGGAGGAAATGGGGATAAACTGGTACGCAGTGACCTCCGGGAATCCCCGGTGAATGTAAGTTGAAAAACTTTATTGCGTTGGTAGCCTCCCTCACTTTCCAGAAGTCTATTCCGAGCTTGTCGCAAAACATCTTGAGCTCGTTCGCGAGGGCTATGTTAACGTACCTGTAAGTAATCCCGAAAACCTTCGCCGCTTCCGCTGCGGTAGAATCGTCCATCAGGATGACCCCCTTTGGGAAAAGCTTCTCGTAAAACCTTTTCGCGACTCTTCCAGAAACCTCGTCGACACCGCCGACTATTTTCTTGTACCTCTTAAAATCCTTCAAGATTCTTCCTACGTACACTCTTTCAGGAGCGTGTGCAAGGAAAAAATCTTTCCCCACTTTGAGCTTACTCTCCGCCTCGATGAGCGGGGCTACGAAGTTCTTCGTCGTTCCTGGAGGAAGAGTCGTTTCGGTTACCACCAAGTCGCCCTTCTTCAAGCCGCAGGCTATCTTGATGCAAGCGTCAGCCAAGGCGGAAAAATCTGGTTCGCCTTTGGAATCGACGTCCACGGGCACTATTGTTATCTTCACCCTCGACTTCCGCGAAGCTTCTACGCCGTCGGTCGTGGCGTAAAATCTGCCTTCCTTCAACCCTCTTTTCAACAAAGACGTTACCCCAGGCTCATCCACAGAAAAATCGCCAGAGTTCAACGCCTCCACCCATTCCTCGTTAACATCCACGCCTATGACCCTGAAACCCTTCTTCAGGAGCCACGCTCCTATCGCGGAGCCTACTTTCCCGAAACCGTAAACGCTTACCCACGCGTTTTTCCTCATGCTTCAACCTCCGCGTTAATTTAACTACTGCGAAAGGTGTTTAATATTTTATGCGTCCAGAGTTTTCCATGCTGCTCATTTTCCTTTCGGGGTTCCTAACGACTTTCTTCACCTCAAAATATCTCATGAGAAAATTTCCTCGGAGAGGGTTGGTAGCTAAGGACATGTACAAGAAAGGGAGACCCGAAGTACCGACGTTGGGGGGTGTTGCGATTTACTTCGGGATCATCGCCAGCCTGATAGCGACGGAGCTGTTAGTAGGAAAGGCTGGCATAATCGAAAGCATGTTAATCTTCTACTTCGTGGTTTTCAGCTACGGTTTCTTCGCACTGCTCGACGACTTGGTAGACGTAGGTAGGATAGTGAAGGTAATCGTGCCATTCTTCCTCTCGCTACCTATAGCCCTGTTGAACGTCGATACGAGCTTATCGCTCTACTTTACAGAGGTCGAGCTAGGCCCGATTTTCACCTACTTGGTAGCACCGCTCTACCTGATGGTCGTCGCGAACCTGGTGAACATGCATTCCGGCTTCAACGGGCTTTGCACGGGGTTGTCCTTGATACTGTTGCTCGCGATAATGGCAAAGGTCTTGATGCTCTACCACGATCCTACCATGCTCTACTATTCCGTTCCCGTCTTCAGTTCGTTGCTCGCTTTTTTTCTTTTCAACAGGTATCCCTCACGTTTTTTCGAGGGCAACGTAGGAAGCTTCATCCTAGGCTCTTCGATAGGAGGTTTGCTAATCCTCTATAATATAGAGTTTTTCGGGGTCATCATTTTAGTTCCGCACATCGTGAACTTCCTCCTCTACATCTACTGGAGGGTTAGGGGTTATCCTCTCGTCAAGTTCGGAAGGATAAGGAGGGATGGCACGCTCTGGGTTCCGAACAACCTCACGCTGAAATGGATACCTGCCTACTACTTCAGGATGAAAGAGTGGCAATGTGTACTGCTCATGTACTTGCTTACCGCCATCTTTTGCTTCCTCGGTTTAAAGTTCTTCTAGGTGACATCGATGGTTAAGAAGTGGAAAAAATACAGGAAGCATTTCTTCAGCGGAATCTGGCACGTGCACACGAGCTATACCGACGGGAAGAATACCGTAGAAGAGATGTGCGAAGAGGCGAAAGCGTTGGGAACAAGCTTCATAGCGTTCACGGAGCACGTTAGGAAGGAGTTGACATATAACTTCGAGGAGTATTTCCGAGAAGTCAAGGAATGCGGTAAGAAGCTTGGGATTGAAGCAATCGCTGGCATAGAGGCTAAGGTACTCAACGACGGTAGCTTGAACGCTAGCAAAAAAGTTTTGAAAAAAGCTGAGGTAATCTTCGGAGTGATTCACGATAAGGTGAAAAGCGAGAAGGAGTATTTTGACAAAGTGAAAAAACTGCTAGATAACGATTTTGACGTCTGGGGGCATCCTACGCTTGCATTGAAAAGAAGCAACATTAAGCTGAAGAAGGAAGAAATCGAAAGGTTGGTTTCGATGCTCGAAGGAAAGGATATTGTGGTCGAGATAAACTTAAGGCACGAAGTGCCGTCAGCATACTTCATAGGGAGGTGTATTAGAAAGGATATACCCTTGTTACTAGGGTTGGATGCACACTCGAAGGAGGAGCTGAGAAAATACTGGGGATGAGCTACTCAACTCCCAAAAAAAGCTAAAAGCTATAAGTATAAATTGATGCAACAATTTTATATGAAGTTTAAAAACTTTACACCAAATTATAAAACTCTCGGTAAAAAGGAAGCGTTCCTGCTCTCTTCCCTCCTTTCGAAGAACGTGAAAATCTTTTCCGTGAAGGAAGCGAGCAGGTTAGCATCCATGGAGAAAACCAAGGTATACCCGCTAATATTCTCCCTGAAGAAAAAAGGTTGGATAAAAGAAATAGAAAAGGAGGAGAAGAAGAATTGAAGAGGAAAAGTTCAAAAGAGAACTTGCAAAGCTGTGGTCGAAGAGGTAAACGAGCTTTTGCTAAAGCTTATTCAAATTTAAAATTCGAGTGGGCCGTTTAATCTCTCCTAAATCTTTTTATTTCTTTTTTTATCTCCGTCGCTTCCATCTTCGGTCGTATTCGTCTGGAAATTTCTTCTAGAAGTTTTATCGAATCCTTGGGCTTCGAAAGCAGAAGGATTTTTCTACCCCATCTTCTTAATTATCAGCCTTTCACCTGCTCTTCACTGAATTTTCCATCCGTTCATCACAACCCACGCCTTCTTGCTACACCTTCATTACTCTTTACCTTCCAACGTAAGCTCCTTTACTTCCTTGGCCCGAGGTAACGAACGGAAAATCGATGAAAACCGTTAATAACCCTCACCTTTACAGCTTAATTCTCAACCTTTCGACTATCTCCTTGGTCGACAACACTTCTATCCTGCCTTCCAAAGCCTTCTTGAGCTCCTTATCGTTGGACCAAATCTTGGCTCCCAACCCTAAGCTTTTCAACTTCAAAGCTAGAGCAACGTACGGAAAATCCTCTTCCGGAGAAATTTCTTTGGCTTCTTTCAAAAATTCAGAAAAATATTCCTCGGGCACAATCCTTACCTCAGACCTTATAAACTCCAGAACCCTTTCCAACTCTCTTTCAGACAGCTTAGATTTCCCAACGATTTCCTCCTTATGTCTTTCGATTTCATCCCAAATAAACTCAGGAGCGACCAACTCAAAAATTTTGAAGACGCTGTTAAACTCAAACAACCTTAAAGTAGCACCTTCCCTTATCAATGCCGAAAACACGACGTTAGCATCGATAACGAGAAACATCCCGATTCACTCCTTCTGGAGAAACTTCTCGTACCTTTTCGCCAAAGATTTATTGACAAGCCTGCCAAGCTCCAACGCTTCTTCCTCGGTTAGCTTCGACTTTGCTGTAATTTTTTCCAACTCTTTAAATTCCTCAACCTTTTCTTCAACAAATCTTTGGAATGCGATCTGCAACAGCAAAGGGTCAACTTTGAAAAATTCTTCAAAATCCTCCGGAACCTTAACCTTTATTTCTGCCATAAATACCTATAGCAAAACCACAAATAAAAACCTTCCCCTTCTACTTCTACTCTTCCATAGTCCAACCCATTCCTCAATTTCTAAAAACCAAGCAGCTTTACTTGCCAAACTTTCTCTCCACTCGGTACTTTATTTCAGCCAGCACCAGAGAGTTTATGATAGCTTTCTTACTCTCTTTTATCATTTGTTCAATTTCCTTTTCCGATAATTTCATTTTTCTCGAAATCTCCAGAAGTTCTTCGAAAGGATCCTTCCAGCTCAATCCCGAATCTTTCCCTAACCTTTTTCGGAATTACCGTTTGTCCTTTGGAAGACACAACGAGTTTAAACCTTCATATACTCCAAATTTTCTTACCAAAGTACTTTAAGCTTACATTAGCGGGAGGAGTAAGATTCTTGAGGTTTGACGGATTTTGCTACGTGTGGTTTACCCTCTTGGGTTTTTTCGGAAAATCTCCGAAATCTTCTTCGAGAAAGATTTTGCGAAAGCTTTCTTTTCCTGTTGACAAAGTTCATCTTTTTCGTGATTATCTTTCGGAGAAGTGACAATAACTACCATGCAGCTTACAATGGAGATATTGCCAACTATCATGCCATTCTACCAGAGGATAGCCAACAAAACTTATCTGCTTTATTTTTTTCTTTTTGTTTTTTCCTAAATCTTTTCATGAGAATCTCGGAACAGCTTTTTCCAAGACCGGTAGTTTTGATAACCACCGTCGACAAGGATGGAAAGTCCAACGTGATGACCGCGAGCTTCGTGATGCCAGTAAGCTTCTCCCCAAAGTACGTTGCGGTGGCAATAGCACCTAGCAGGTATACCTTCAAGAACATTTCGGAAGTCAAGGAATTCGGCGTGAACGTTTGCAGCGAGGAAATGCTAGAGATGGCAAAGCTCTGCGGGAGCTACTCTGGTAGAGAGGTAGATAAATTCGAGCTAGCTAACCTAGAAAAGGAAAGCTCTGTGAAGATAAGAGCACCGCTGATAAAAAATTCTCCGATAAGCTTCGAGTGCGTGGTAGAGGAGATGAAAGAATTCGGGGACCACTGGCTGGTCGTGGGAAGGGTGGTTAGAGAAGTGGTAAGGAAGGAAAGGTTCAAGCCGTTGCTCCACAAGAGTGGGGGAACTTTTCCAAAGCTTAAAATAGACTGAAACACCAAAGATTATCAAGATGATAGCTGGTATAATCAACGGATACTACAGGACAGGAACGACTATAATCTACCATATCTTGCAGGAAAGCAACCCAGAGATTCCGATAATCTACGAGCCTCATGCTCCTTCCGTGTACGAGGCTCTTTCTAGAGGTCAAGTGAGAATCGACACCATACATCCGCTCCACAAAATTCCGATCTACAGGCCTTATTTTATGGTAGAGAAGGGAGTCCTCGAAGAGTACTTGAGGGTCGCCAAGCCAAGGTCCGTGTACACGGAAGAAAAAGTTAAAGAAGCCGTGCAAACCATCCTGCCATTTCATTCCTCGAAGAAAAAGGTGATAATCCAGTCTAACCAGCTCCATCCTGTGCTTCACGAAGTTTCCAAAACCTTCAAGATAAGATACGTTCACATAGTGAGGGACCCTGCGGAAGTCTTCTACAGCCACCTCGGCTCGTGGATATCAGTAAAGAGGATGCTGCAGGAATCCTTGCTCAAGGTTTCTCCGAACTTGCTCGCGATCGTATGGTCGCACTACGGAAAATCGGGGGTTTTCGAACTCAGATACTTGAGGGGGGTGGCAAAAAGAAGGGGGTGGTTGAATGGTTCCAAAGACTACATAGAAGATTTCCTGAGGGTTTACACAAACTTCAACTACTTAGCCTACGAACAAATCGAGCGAGGAAAAAGAGGGATGCTCGTTAAGTTTGAGGAACTCGTGCGTAATCCGACCGTTCTCAAAAAACTCGCGAGAACCTTCAGGTTAAGGGTTGACGAAAAACTCGCGACACTCTTGGACCCTAGTAAAGCGTTTTCCTGCCCGAAGAGATTGAGAGAAAAGATAAGGAAAAGGTGTAAGGGAGAAGTTAAGCGAATGTTGGAAGAGTTGGGGTACGTTCTCTAGCTTGACGTGAGTTACAAATTCCTTACTATTTTCTTAAATTCCCTAACGAATCGCTCTTTCGAGAAAAGCTTCGCTCTCTCCATACATTCCTTGGGAGAAAAATGGTAGTCATCGAACTTCCTTATAATAGTGATGAAATTCTTCACGTACGGAGGGTTGACGAGGAGACCCGTCCTTCCATGAAGGATTGTTTCTTTGAAGCCACCTTCGTTGACTGCCAAGCAAGGTTTTCCTGCTGCCATCGCCTCCACGGGAACCAACCCAAAATCCTCGTCTATGGCGGTTTGTATTACGGCTTTGCAGTTTGCGTACAGCAGCATTAGCTCATCCTCGGAAACGTTTTTCCGAATCTCCACGTTTTTGGGACACATTTTCTTTATCCTAGAGAAGTACGGTGTTATGTTCCTCCCTGGAACACCGACGACTATCAACCTTTCGTTCGGTAGCTTTCTGAATATTTCCAGTTGCATTTCCACCCTTTTCTCGGGTTCTATCCTTTGTACGGAAAGAAAATATCCCGCATCCAAAAACTTCCCTTTAAACTTCCTAACACCTTTCCCGATTTTTTCTATGTCTACTGGAGGGTAGAGAACTTTAGTATCCCTCCTACCGTAAAACTTTATCACCCTTCTCTTCGTATTCAGAGAGTTTGTGAGAAAAATATCTACTTTTTCGGTAGCCTCTCTATCAAGCTTTTCCATGAATCTGCACCAGAACTCGAAGAAGGGTTTTGTCGGAAAGGGCAGCCTCTTCTTAACTTCATCTTTCAGGTCATACAATGCCCTCGGTGGGGTATGCTCGTAATGTATGTGTGGATGATTATTTGGCCTGACGCTTACTTGTTTCGCCCAATTTCCGGAGGAGATTATTACGTCGAAATTCTCTAGGTTCATCCTTCTAAACAACAAGGCGGCTTCCGATTGGAGAAAGGGAGACTTCTTTATCTTGACGTTTAGGCAGAATATCGAAAGTTTCTGGAATTCTTCGAAGGTCGTTGAAGGGTTGAAGGCAGCCGTAAGTATGGGGGCTTCAAAAGCCTCTGCCAAAGTTAGTGCAACTCTTTCCACACCACCCTTGGTTAGCAGGAAATCCTGGACTACTATAATTTTCTTACTCACGCTTCACCCCACAACTTCCTCGTAGCATTCCAACAACCTTCTCACGAACCTTTTCCAACTGTACTCCTTCGAAATCTCCCTATTCCTCCTACCCATCTTTATCGCCATGGCCTTGTTTTCGATGAGGGTAGAGATTGACTTCACCAACAGCTCCTTTTCTAAATGTGGTAAGAAGATTCCCTCATAATCCAGCGGTACCGTAGAAACTATGGCGCAACCAGAAGCCATCGCCTCCAGGATGACGAGCCCGAACCCTTCTCCAATCGAGGGTAAGCAAAAGATTAAAGCTTTGGAGTAGAGCTCCACCAGCTCTTCGTCGCTAACGTAACCCAGGAACTCTACGTTTGGGGGCGCTATCCTTTCGAGGTTTCCCCTTTCCTTACCCTTCCCTACTATCTTGAAGCTCACGTCCTTCAACTCTCTAGCAACCTCTATGAGGTAGTAGACACCCTTCCTCCTGATCAAGTTTCCGACGAAGAGCACGAAAGGCTCTTTCCTGCCTACCTTAAACCTCTTGAAATCCACTCCTGGAGGAATCACGACCGTTCTCTCCTCTGGAATACCCACGCTAACAGCAAACTTCCTCATCCACTCGCTGAAGAAAAGGAACTTTTCGAACCCATGCTTTACCTGGATTTTTTCCACCCAAGCGGAAAGCCTCCCTAAAACCTTACCCCTCATCTCGAGCCACTTGTTTCCGTAGAGCTCGTGGATGTGACAAATGCAGGGTTTCTTAGCGAGCCTGCTTGCGATGTAGCTCGGTAGCGCTGCGTTGTAGTTGTTAGCGTGAATCACGTCACAATCTCTAGCGTGCTTGAGTATCAGCGGAAACAAAAAGTTCATCCCGTACCTGTGCACGGGTATCCTTACCGTTTCTATCCCCTCGAACTCCCTCAGCGAAGGATTACCAGTGGTGAAAACCTTAACTTCAACACCGCTCTCCTGCAAGAATTTCGCGATCTTGTAAACTACCCTTTCTCCTCCGCCGGCAACCTGCGGCGGGAAGAGCTCGTGGGCTATCAAGACTTTCATGATAATCAATAGGCTTTGGCTAACAAAACGGTTTCCTTCGCTTCGCTACCGCACCAAGCGCAACGCCCGTTGCTGGCAACCTTAGAAAGCGAGGGTATTTCAACGCCTACAGCCTTTTTAACCTTCCCCCTAACCTCTACCGCAAGCTCTTCTTTAATCTCTCTCGCGCAGCTCTCGCGTCCGCAGAAGCTGATCGCTACGAAGCCGCCCCTTTCCTTGAAGGCTTTCTCGATTTCCTCCCTGTTATTAGCAAGGGAGAACCTGCTCTCGAAAAATTCCTTAGCCCTTTTCTTCAACGAATCCTTCAGCTCTTTTGCCAAGGAGCGAATAACCTCGACGATTTCTTCCTCCTTAACGGTAACCCTTTTCCTATCATCTCTCTTAGCCACGGTAACGCAGGAGGCTTCGACTTCCTTCCTGCCGATCTCGATTCTCAGAGGGACGCCCCTCCTTTCCCAGTAGTAAAACTTGTCCCCAGGAGTCCTATCGCTCTTGTCTACGAGGCAGCTTATCCCCTTTTCTTTCAAAACTTTCTCTACCCTCTCGCACTTTTCAAGAACGACCGCTTTTTCCTCGTCTGAATAGAAAATCGGAACTATCACGACCTGCAAGGGAGCGATGTCGAAAGGAAATATTAGCCCGACCTCATCCCCGTGAACAGCAACGAGCGCCGCGAGAATCCTCGAAATCCCAGGACCGTAGCAAGTTTGGTAAACAAGCTTATCTTTACCATCTTTGTCCAAGAACTTTATGTCGAACGCTTTCGAAAACTTCTGACCTAGAAGGTGGGTGGTGCCGACTTGTAGAATCTTTCCGTCTGGCAAGATCGTGTCGAAAGCGAAAGTTGTTTCTGCCCCAGGAAACTTGTCCCACTCAGGCCTTTCCAGGACGAGGAAAGGTATGCATAGCTCATCCCAAACCACCCTTTCAGCGAGCTCTACGTCTTCCTCCACCTGCGCTTCTGACCCTTCGAAAGTTTCGAAGGCGCAGTGGGCTTCTATCCAGAGGAACTCCCTTCCCCTGATTAAAGGTTTCGTAGCCTTGGTTTCGTATCTATAAACACAGACTGTCTGGTAGACCTTCAGGGGAAGGTCCTTGTAGCTCCTTATCCACAGGCTAAAAAGAGGGTAAATAATCGTCTCGGAAGTCGGCCTTAGGCAAAGCCTTTCGCTCAGCTTCCTGCTCCCAGCGTGGGTAACCCAGAAAACCTCGTCCTCGAAGCCCTTCACGTGCTCCCTTTCCTTCGCGAGGTTCGAGCTCGGAATTACCAACGGAAACAACACCGGCAAGTGATTCTTTTCTTCGAGCAACCTCTCGTAGATGCTGACGATTTTTTTCATCACCTTCATGGCCCAAGGCCTGTAAACCACGAATCCTTTTACTCCAGCCCTGATGTCTACGAGCTCCGCCTCGTAGATGATCCAGTTGTACCACTCAGAGAAGTTTTCGCACTTGTCTATCAGTTGCTTGCCACCTTCCATAACAAGATTTTTACGGGAAGGCACCTTATTTAATTTTTCCTCGCTGCCTCGCTGCTGGAAGCCACTTGGAGATTATCCTGAAGCATCCTAAGTGTGAATCCCTGCAGTACCATCTGGTTTTTACCCTTGTCTCCCTCGAAGGGAATTCTGGGTCGTGTCTCTGCGAACCCGCCAGCAACGGCCAAGCTCCGCCGTAGCTAGGGGTTAGGCAGACGTAGGGTTTGACTATCCTGAAAAACTCCTTAGCTCTCTTCACGAGCCTGGAAATCTCTGAATACTCGAAGAAGGGCGAACCGGCCTGCATGGAAAAGATGCCCTCATTCCCTAAGATTTTCCTCAAGCTCCTGAAGAACGCGCGGGAAAACAACCTCTTGCTTACCGGCGAGAAAGGGTCGTTGCAATCGACGATCACCACGTCGTAGCTCCCTTCACACTTCCTCAAGAATTCCCTCCCGCAAGAGATTATTACGTTGACTTTGGGGTTGTCGAGGGAGCCTTCGTTCAGCTTAGAGAAATATCTCTTAGAAAGCTTCAAGACTTCCTCGTCTATCTCGACGAGGTCTATCCTCTCGACGCACGAATGCTTCAACGCTTCCCTCGCTGCACAACCGTCGCCGCCACCGACGATCAAAACTTTCCTCGGTCGAGGGTGGGCGAGCATCGGAACGTGGACGAGAGCTTCGTGGTAGAAAAACTCATCTCTTTCCGTGAGCTGAAGTACGTTGTCGAGCACGAGAATCTTTCCGAATTTCTTAGAACGGAGGAGGACAATCTCTTGAAACTCGGACCTCCCCTTATAGATTACTTCCCCGAAGCTGATTGCTGCCGAGCATCCGCGTTCGAAAACATCGTAATCCACCAGCACGTGCTTTCCCTTTAGCCTGCAAGAGAGCATGAATATAGTTGACTTTGGAACAAAAAATTTAAGGCTTGCGCTGGGATGAAAGATATTCATGCGAAAGCCTCATCGCGAGCTGAGGAAGCTCCACAAGAAATTCATGAAGTACTACCAACGAAGGTTCGTGAGCGACGCGAAGTTTTTTCTCAACGTCGACAAGCTAAGGCTCGACGAAAGGGTTTACGAGAGTATATGCAGGGAGTATTACCTCCCAACCTTCGTTAGATTCGCAAGCGCCGTCAAGTTCGTGGTTACTTCCGAAAAAGTATGGGAGTTCCTGCAGAGGATGTGCTATGACCTCTGGGACTTCTGGGTGTACATTCAGTTCCTCGTCGACGAGGGAATCGTTAAGGTCGAGGGTGAAAAAATATCGGTTCTCAGGGAGGATATAGCGGAATCTTTCTTACCCAGGCTGACCAAGGAGCAGATAATGGCGGAGCTCGAAAGGAGGCTGGGAATTAAGGTGGGGAAGCTCCTTAGCAAACCATCGTTCGTGCCGTTTTCGAAGCTAGCTTCCTTCGAATGGAAGAGCGAGGAATACGACCAGTTACCCATTTCTCTCTCCTCGGCGATTTCACTCGTGGAGAAAATCCTCTATTACCTGCCCTTTGCCAACAAGTTTTTGCTCGTCGGTGACGATGATTTCATTTCTCTTCTCCTAGCTCTCGTAGCTCCCAACGCGGAAATCCTGGTCGTCGATTTGGACGAAGAGGTGCTCAGCGTCGTGGAAAAGGTTTCGGGAGAGCTTTCGTTGAACGTTGAAACCAAGATGGTGGACGTCTCAAAAAAGAAGAAGGTAAAGGGCTACTTCACAGGCTTTTCCACAAACCCTCCTAACCAGCTGCAGGGAATAGAAAAGTTCGTAGAATTCGGCATGAACTCTTTGAGCAACGACGGTGGTTACTGTTTCGTGAGCATAGGCGATGAAAGCATAGGGAAGCGATACATCTTCCTGCAGGAGTTCCTCGCAAAGAAAAACCTCGTGATCGAAGAGCTGGTAAAGGGTGCTATCGTCTATCCTTTCGTAGAAACCAAGGATCGCGAGCAGAGGGAAGTTCTCAAGAGAGTGGAGAAGCTGATACCGAGGAGGATAGTGAGGAAAAGGTTTCTACTTTCGGAAGACCTCTACGTCATGCATTACATTCCCAGAAGGCCGAAAAAGCTAAAAATCCCTAGCACCCTACTTTCCTACCTGTGAGCTTGCAAGCGGCTAAAGAAGGAGGGAGAGGAGGAAAGAGGAAAGCATGGTCAACGGTATGGTGAACACCCAGTTAAGGATTACTGGCTTGACTATACTCAGGTTAACGTGCCTCCTCGCCACGCCTATCCCCAGAGTAGCCCCGACCAAGGTATGCGATACCGAAACCGGCATAGCCAAGAAGGTGAAAAGTAGTATCGATATTGCGGACGAGATCTCGACGATGAACCCGTAGCTCGGTATGAGGAACGTTATCTCCTTTCCGACAGTCCTCAGCACCCTCGGGCTAAGCAGAAAAATACCGAGGGCTATTCCCAAGCCTCCAAGCACCTGAGCGAAGAGCAAGCTTCTTCCAGGGGAGAACGGGAAGAGTATCCCTATAGCCTTGCTGACGTCGTTGGCTCCGAATGAAATCGCTACCAAGCAGGCGCTGACGACCTGAAAAATCCCGAAGGCGAACTCCCTGCCTTCTCTTTTCCACAATCCCTTCGAGGGTTTCAGGAATTTTTCCACGATGAGCGCGTAGAGAATGATCGCTAGCAAAAAGGAAAGCAGTGGAGAAAGGACAGCCGAAACAAGAACCTTGATCACGGTTTCCCAGAGCAACGTTAGGGATTTAGCCAACGCGACGCCGATCATCGCTCCGAGGAGCGAATGGGTGGTTGAAATCGGTATCCTCTTCCAGGTCGAGAAGGTCAACCAGCTCGCGACGACGATGCCTATGAGGAGGAGAACTTCCTTGTTGGCGAGTAGCTCTTCCTCGGGTATTATCTTGCTTCCCACGGTTTCGACGACTCCTTTACTCAGGAGAACGGCTCCTAGGAAGGCAAAGACAGCGGAGAGTAGGATTGCTTTCCTCATGGAAAAGACTCCGCTACCTACGGTAGTAGCTAAGGTTTCTGAGTTCGCTCCTATAGAGAACGCGACATAAAACGCTACCGCTACCGCAAGCAAAAAGACCCACATAAAATAAGATTTTTCCGAGAAAGAAGAATTTTTATCATGGGACTCTTCGGGGAAAGCAAGGAGTTTTCGCACCTCTTCGAAGAGCTCGTGAAGTTCGTCGAGAAGTCTTCTAGAGAGTTCGTGAAACTCCTTCAGTACGCATCGCATGGCAAGGATGTGATGACTTTCGTGAAAAAGATTGAGAGCCTCGAAAGGGAGATGGACAACGTTAGGGAAAAGGCCGAGGACGAGGTATACAAAGGAAGCTTCCTCCCTTTCCTGAAGACCGACAGGCTACTGCTCATGGATGATATGGATGACCTGGTAGACATAATCGAGGAGACCTCGAAGATCATAGCTTGCGGGAAGCTTCCGAAGAGCCTGAGGAAGGATTTCTTCGAGTTCTCACTTTGTCTCGGTCAGAACTTCGCCATCTTAAACTTGCTTCTCGCCTCGCTCACGGAAAGGATCGAGGGGGTCATGGAGCATTACGAAAAGTTGCGAGAGGAAAGGAGGAAGATGAAAGAAAAAATGTACGAGATCTACAGGAAAGTTTTCTTGGCAAGGGACATCAACCCGAGAAGAATAGACTTCACGCTCGAAATCCTTCATAGGATGACGGTCCTGCACAGGAAGGTAGGGGATGTGGCGGATAGGGCAAGGATGATGGTCATCAAGTACCTCTGAGCTTAGGAGGATTGGAGAATCCTCTCCGCGATCACGAGTGAATTCCTAGGATCCCTCAGCACGAAAAGGTCACCGTCGTTATCCCAGAGAGGATAATTACCTAGGTAGACTATTTTTCCTCGATGCAGCAGCCCTCCCTCCATCGAACGTGGCTCGGAAGAGTAAAGAGTGACGTTCCCGTTCGGAGGAACGATGATATCATCCCTAATCCTCACGAGATTCTTGCCCTCATCTTCCACGAGCCAGTTCAACATCCTTATCGGGAAGTTGCAGACGTTCTTCAGGGTTACGTGCTCGTCCCTACCTTCAAGCTTCACGCCGGTTATCTTGAAGCACCCGTAGTACTCGCTCTTCCTTCTCCACATTCCTAAAGAATTTTCGATGGCAAAAGCTTCGGCTTCGATGAAGGCTTGCATGTACTTTAAGTTTGGGGGCACGAAGGATGCCTTGGCGAACCCGTTCCTCACGAGGTAAAGGTTCACGAATGTACCGTTCGCATAAACGTACCTCAACAACCTTCCGTACTTGTCTACGGGAACGACGTCCCTTTCTAGGCATACCTCCTTCCCGCTAACGAGCTTTTCCAGAGCAGCCTTGGATTCGGCCCAATAGTACTCTTCCTTTTCCGGAGCGTTTATCGAGAGTAGCCTTACCCTCCTTCCGTCGGAAAGAACGAAGGTATCGCCGTCTATCACCCTGGCAACGAGAGCGCACTCTTTCTTCGCGAAATATCCGGTTTTTTCAAGGTGCGATAACGAAGCCAGAAAAATTCCCACCAGCGCTATCGCCAAAGCCCTTTTTCTGTCAAGCATGCTATCACCTAGAAACGAACTCGTTACCCTTCACGAAAAACCTGAGCGGAACGTTCAAATCCCGAGAAACGCCTATCCTGAAACTCCTCGCCACTTTGAATCTCCCGCAGGCTTGCTTCAGTACATCTTCCTCGCATAGGAAGAGAGGGCTATTCGAAGAGCAAACGTCTACTCCGTTGAGGGCTTTCGTTATTCGCAAGGCTTTGCAAAGCTTCCCTGGCCCGTTGGTGGGGAGAGTTTTGCTAGAGTTTTTCACTTTCCATAAAGGTTGGAGGGCTCTTATCAATACGGCACCGCATTCTTTTCTTGGGTGTGCTACGATGTTGAGTAACCAGTTGTTGTGGACGTTGTAGATGAAAGCTTTCCCGACCTCACCGCACATGAGCTCTTCGCAGTACTTAGGACTTCCCAACCTTAGCCTGGATGCTGGGTCTTCCGTTCCGTAGTAGGCCTCAGTCTCCACGACCAAACCTTTCTTCAAGGAGCCCCGAAACCTCCTGACCAGCACCTTTCCCAACAAGAGCTCCGCGACCTTCGCTGGGTCTCTCTGGTAGAATTTCCTCGGTAAAACCCTCATAAAAAAGTTTAAAAAGCTGAGGAAGGCAAAAAACTTTTATGGTAAAGAGGACTGGACCGACGAATCCGTGCTTGAAAGAGTTGATAGAAGAGCTTAGGAAGAAGTTCGTCGAAACCAAGGCGAAAATCTGGAGGGATGTCGCGGAAAAGCTCGAGAAGCCGAGGAGGAAAAGGGTCGAGGTGAACGTTTCCAGGATAAACAGGTATGCCGAAGAAAACGAGGAGATAGTGGTTCCTGGGGTTGTGTTAGGTGCAGGGAGCATAAATAAACCCGTAACGGTTGCGGCGTGGAGGTTTTCGGGGGGCGCGAAGAGGAAGATCGAAGAGGCCGGAGGAAAGGCGATAACGATTCGCGAGCTTATGGAGAAGAATCCGAAAGGTAGCAACGTGAGAATCTTTTGCTAAGTTTGGCTGGTTTGGAAGAAGACTTAAAAATAGCTAATACTTGTGCGAAATCCAAAGAAAAGCGATGAAAATGAAGAACAGTAAAAGGGCTTCCTCCACCTTTATGTCGTACCTTTTACCTTTTTTTATTCTCAAAGGGTCGAAGAAGAGTAGGAGTGAGAAGACCACAATCGTGAAAAGGTAGAAAGGGAGGAAGACGGAGGAAATGGTATGACTTACGGAGATCGGAGACGCTAAAGAAAATATACCCAGGGTCAACGGTATCGACCCCAGGTTGTCGCCGACGATGTTTCCGAGAGAAAGCTCGATAAGTCCTTTTTTACTTGCCCACAAAGCAACGAAACCTTCTGGTAATGTTACTGCGATCGTCAAGAGTACAAACCCAGCGAAATTTCTTTGGATGTAACCCATATTCATGAGCGTTTTAACGGACCTTTCGATGAAAAAACAACCAAGGAAGATTAAAACAGCAGAGATGATAGCCAGAATTACGTCATTCCTTACGTTTTTCTTTCTAGTCCCTTTCGCTTCTTTCATCCTTATACCCTTCGCACCTCTGAGAAAAACGGCAAGGGTTAAAAGAAGGAATAGAGCTTCCATCCTCGTGAGCGTGAGGTCAAGGAAGAAAAAGTAAAGCAGGAACGACGAAAAAATAAGAATGAACATACTGTTCTTGAGGAGCGTTTCGTTCTTTACAACGTACTTTCTTCCTATGAAGACGGCGAGAGGAATTATGAAAGTTAAGTTGAATACGTTGTTTCCTACGCTGTTCATCACGATCATATCCTTTGTGCCAGAGAGAAGAAGGAAGAAGGATAAAAAGACGTTGGGTAATGTCGTTACCAAAGGTAAGAAAAATACACCGAAGAAAAAGTGCGATACTCCCAAAGAACTAGCGATTCTCTTACAAGTTTCTACGAGTATGTCTCCAAACCTGTATACCAGACAGCTTCCCAAAACGAGCATGGAGAAAGAGACGAATATACCTACAATTCTTTCCTCCGAAGGAGGGAGAAAAAAGTAAAGAATTGCGAGAAGAGACGTCAAAAAAGCGAGAGGGGCAAGAAGAAATACCACCTCCTCAATTATAGAAGCTTTCTCATTTCTACCACTCCTCTTACCCTTAAGAAAGGAAAGGGAGGAAGTCCCTGTTCGCGACATGAAAAGTATTTCAGACACATACGGCGAGAAAAGGCTTGATAGTCTCGTTGCCTTACTTACCTTGAGGACGCTAGAAAGAAAAATGTTCGCGGGCTTGACGAGAGTTTGAAAAGCGTGTGCGAGCATAAACATAATTTAGCCGTTTCCAAAATTTAATACCTTATTTTGGGTTTGATGTGGAAATTGTCACGGTAGAATTAGAGGGTAAGCCGAGGAGGTTCACTTTGTTTTCTGTCGGAGTTCGGCGCTTTCGCCAACGCGGGGTTAGATGTACGCGCGAACGCACACGTCCTGTTAAAGAACTTGCGTCAGACCTTGCTTAACTTCTTGGAGGAACCGAAAGTTTCGAACGTTATTTTTTAAGGCTCAAACTCGAAAAGTTTGATAAGGTCGAAATTCTCTCGAGGGAAAAAGCTAGAAGAATGAACAAACCTTGCGTAGTTTTTGTCGGCTCTGGGGGAACCGGAAGTTTACTTTCTGAGCTTTGTTCTCGCGTGCCGTGCTTGCTTTTAACTTATGGGGAAAACAACTCTTTACCCTCCGCTCTTGAAGGGAAGTTCAGGAGGAACGCGAGGGCGAGGATAGTTTTTCTCGACGATGTCGAAAAAATACCGAAGGAATTTTTCGTTTGGAAAAGAATAATCAGCGGGCTCGAAAAAAGGAAGGCCGTAGGCCTCATAGGCGGCAGTAAGAGACCACTTTCTACCGAGGAGAAAGAACTCTTCAAAAAGCTTAACTGTAAGGTTGTCAAAATCCCCCTTGAAGAATTCCTGAGAGAGATGAATGGAGAAAAGAGTTGGAAGAAAACCAAGGAAGCCTTGGAAAGATTGAAGAGGAAACGCAAGCTAGACGACGCTCTAGCTAGCTACCGCTCTCATCCAGCAGGATTTTGGTATTATCCCAGAGTAGCCCAAAGTTGTCGTACGTCTTAAACTTTTTAAAACTCTTCGAGTAATTTCTAACTGTGATTCCATGCACGTGATAGAGGCCATACTCAACCTGGCTAGGACGACTAAGTTTTCTGAAAAGGATGTCGACGAAAGGCTGGTAGCGGTCTTGCTTCACCTCGCAACTCACGCGCCCTCTGCGGGAGAAACGAAGCCTTGGCACTTCATCGTCGTCAAGGACGAGGAGAAGAAAAGGTTGCTTTACGAAGCAAGCTTGAAGCAAACGATCATCCTCGATTCGAAAGTTTGCATCGTAATAGCTGCCGACCTTGAAAAGGTGAAGCTAAAGTACCCTCAAAAAGGCGAGGTTTACGCGACCCAAGATTGCTCGCACGCTGCGATGCTGATTTTTTTGTCATGCGTTGCTCTAGGATTGGGATGCAACTTCGTGCGAGCCTTCGACGAGGAGGGCGTGAAGAAAGCTTTGGACATGCCAGAATACCTGAAACCGCTAATCATCGTTACCGTGGGCTACCCATCGGAAGAACCGGAACCGATAAAGAAGATTCCTTTCGAGAACGTGAGCTGGGAAGATTCCTTCGGAAAGAGTTTTTCCGTGGAAAGCAAGGACATGCTGGCTTTCATCGAAAAAATCTTCGGAGGAAGGAAAGGAGTCGCAGGAACGGAGGAGGGGAGGCAACCTTTTTTAGAGAAAATCCTAAGATATTTTAAGGGAAGAGAATGAAAGTTCGTAAATTTTTAGGTAATCATTCGTCGTTGCTTATATCGACACTCCTCTTCCTTTACCTCTTTTCTCCAACGATGGCACAAGCTAAAATTTTTATGAACCTTTCGGCAACAACCCTCGAGGTAAACGTCGGAGGAACGAAAACCGTTACGGTAACCCTGCAGAATCTCGGGAGCGAGAGCGACATCTTCGGAATCTCCGTATGGCCACCGGAAGCTTCCAAGTTCGGAATTTACGTCGACGTCCCGCCGAGGGTTGAGTTAGCACCAGGAGAAAAGGTCGAGATTCCGTTAAAGTTCTACACGCCAGAATGCACTCTCGGCGGCGAGGTCGTTTTCAAGGTAACGGCGTTCTCGCTCACCAAACCCGAGGAAAAGTCGTCGGAGCAAATCCTGATGAAGGTTAGAGGCGAGGGGCTAACTTGCATAACGCGTTGCGAACTGAACAAAGAAAGATTTTACCCAGGGGAAAAGGTTAGCGTGAAAGTCTCCGTTAGCAACTTCGCTGAAAGCGGCAATTTTTCGCTAGAAATTCTCGTGAAGAAAGACGGAGACATAAAGAAAATCTTCAGGGAAGGTTTTTACCTGGAGAGGAAGGGAGGTAGAGATTTTGTTAGCTCGTTCCAGTTGCCGGAGTGGAGCCAAGCCGGAGATTACAAGGTTTACGTTCTGCTGAAGAAAGACGAGAGGATAGTGAGTTCCAAGCTGCTATCCTTTTCGGTGATGCCAGTAGAAAAGTTCGCGGTAACCACTTCGATGAAAAACATGCTGCTAATCCAAAGTTACGTGGTGAAGATAAGGAACGTGGGCAACGCCCCCTCAAGCCCGAAGCCTTATACGCTCAACATCTCGAAATTCCTTTCCCTCTTCTTCAGACCGGAGACTAAGCCGACCGAGACCTATGAAAAAGAAGGTAAAGTAACCTACGTGTGGGAGGTGCCGTCGCTGAATCCGAACAGGGAGTACGAGATAAGGTACTCCTTCGATTACACGCTGCTCTTGCTCTTGGCCGTAGTAGCAATAGCGGTTACCGTAATTTCGTACGCAAGGTACTACTCGATAAAGGTCGTGAAGAAAATCAAGCCCGTGAAGCTGTTGAGCAGGGAGAAGGAGATACCGATAACGCTTTCGGTGGCGAACCACTCGAGGCACGTCGTCAAAGATGTTATCGTTAAGGACAGGGTACCTCCCCTTGCTGCGCTCGTCGAAAAATTCGAAACGCTCAAGCCGGTGAAGAGGAAGACGAAGAAAGGAGTCGAGCTCGTATGGAGGATACCGTCGCTGAAGCCGGGGGAGGAGGTCATCCTGAGCTACAGGATAAAGCCCGTCGTGGATATAGTAGGAAGCTTGAGGCTACCAGAAGCTACCGTGCAGTACGTAGGAAGAGGAAGGAAGAAGAGGGTAACGATTTCCAAGCCAGTCGTTGTCTTGCCGAGAAAGGGTTGAGGTCTGTTGCTTTTCAAACGGGGACGAACCATCTTTTTACCTTCCCGCACCTTAGGCAAACTTTCTCGTATTCCTTGACGTGGGAATCGAATCGGAAATAAACCCTTTCCCTGCTCCAGCGGTGGAAGCCAAGCCTGCACAGCACCTTTCCAAGAATCTCTTTAAAGGTTCGCATGAAAAAATTTTAAGTGAGGACAAATTTTTTATGTGGGGTCGTGGTGTAGCCAGGTTAGCACGGCTGGCTCCAGCAGCCTGGAGCTCTGAAGAAGGATGAGGAAACCAGCTGACCTGGGTTCAAATCCCAGCGACCCCATACTTCTTGTTTTCTTTCTCAAACGTTCCGCAGACTTAACGAACCTTAACGAATGTTAACGAAAAATTTAACGAAAGGTTAACGCATGTTCAAGACAGGTTTTTTACCCTTTCTACGAAGCGCTTCAGCGGATAGTTTTTTATTATCACCACCCTTGGAGAGTACACGGCGGTGAGCTTGGAAAATAACCTCAGTACTTCCCACGGCTTAGCGCTGCCTCCTATGTCTATGAGTATCGCGGTAAAATTCTTCTCTATGCGCAGAAGCTTCCCTACATCGAAGGCGTCTACGCAAAGGATTTTGAGGTTACTCGAAAGCTTCTCATACCTCTTTGCCTGCTGTACAGCATCCTTCGAAACGTCTATTCCAACAACCATTCGGGAAATCTTGGAGAGCAGGTAAGAAGTCTTTCCAAACCCGCAGCCGACCTCGAGGACTACGTCATTTTTCTTGAGAAGCTTCTTAGCGAGCTTCCTGTATTCCGACACGTCTTCGGCTATGTAGACTTCCATGCTTATCCAACGATCGTTCCAACGCGTTTGCCCTCGACAGCCTTAAGGATGTTTCGTGGATCCCTTCCGTCGAGTATGATTGTTTTTATTCCAGCTCTCTCTATGATATCCACGGCTTTGAGGTCGAAGAGAGCATACTTCCCAGGAGCTTGCTCCAGCTTCGAGAGAACTTTCCTAAACCTCTTGTAAGAAAGTCTCTCGAATTTCCTGGCATTAGGGTCTTTTTTAGGGTCGGAAGAGTAAACCCCATCGACGTCTGTAGCGTTTATGAGCAAGTCTGCGGAAATTTCCTCGGCAAAAAGCGCTGCATCGTAATCAGTGGAGCATCCTGGAAGATTTCCGCCGCAGACGAGTATTTTTTTACCGAGCAACCTCTTCACTTCTTTCGGGGTTTTCAACACCTTGGGATAAGCATCGTTTCCTAAGCAAGCTATCAGCGTCATCGCGTTTAGATGCGTGGCCTTTATACCTATCTCGTCGAGCAACACGTTGCTGGCTCCGAAAGCTTTGGCTATCCTTTGGTAAATCCTGCAAACCCTCCCGCCACCACAGATCACTACTAGCTTATGCCCTTCGGCCTTCAACTTCTTTAGGACTTTCACGTACTTTCCGAAATTCCTTGGTGTCAAGCTTCTCGTCAGCAAAGACCCCCCGAGTGAGATAACGACTTTCATCGATTAAATTTTTAAGAAGGGGGTTAAAATTTATTCCTCCTCGACAAAACAAAGAATACACCTGCAGAGAGCAGTAGTAGTGTAAACACAGAAATCTCGTTCATACCTGAAAGGGCCTTATGACCAGCTTTCACTTTTACCCCGTAGGACTTCCATACTCTGGGGTCAGTAGTAGAATTTACGAGGAAATTTAGGTAGGACTCCCCGCCTAAAAGGACTAAGATACGAACGTTTGCCGAGTAAATTTCTCCGTGGTGCATCGTTGGAGTGGAATTTTCTGCGAGGGTTACTACCATCCTTCCAGTAGGAAAAGTGGTAACGCCGATGCTGTAGTTGTCTGGAAGCAATCCTAGGTTTTTTAAACGAAACGGTAGAATCACGCTACCGACAGTAAACGTCACGTTCTCCGGTAATTTCATTTCGAAGTCCAAGTGTCTGAAGCTGACGCTTGCCACGTTGCTTATCTTAGGATATTCCGAATCGTTCACCGTACATAAAACGAGGTTTTTTCCTGCCGTACACCCGAGTACACTGCAGTCGAGCGAAGCATTGTAGTTCGGGTGAAAAATCGTGCAGCTGCTACTCCTCCTATAACCCTTACAAGATTTCCCGTAGTTTAACCAACACGTAACGGTTACGTCCCTTATGCTACCTTCCATGTAAGTCACGTTCCAAAAGACGTTGAGATAGTCCGGCGTGCCAGAAACGCCTAGCAACTTCCTTACATCCCCTGAAGGCGCTATGTTGAACTGCGGTTTATCGAAGCACCACACATCCACAGAGTGCGCGACAAAATGTGTGACGTTTTTTCCGTATTGCCAAGAAGTATAATCGATTCTTAACCCCAACGAAAAATTACCCAGGCTCCTCGGGACGAGCGAGTATTCGAAAAGTTTCGTCTCTCCCACGTCGATCGTCGATGGAGTTTGAAGTTCCTGGATTTCCCAACCGTTAGGAATTGTCCACACCACGGTCACGTTGTCGGCTCTCAGGTTGCCGACGTTGGTAACCCATAGCTTGACTCTATGGGGAGTGTGGACCACCACAATCCACCTTCCGTCGACCTTGGTTATGTTTTCCAAGTAGAATTTTTCGATGACGAGCTTCGCCCTGAGGGATTTTAAAGTGGTGTTGGAGAGTGCCGTTTTCGGACCGACTGTGGGTAGGCCGTAAGCATCGTCGTACTCTACCGAAATTCCTACGATAAATTCCTCACCCGGTTCCGCATCGTGAGGTAGTCTAACTTCAAGAGTGGTAGTAACGTTCTCACCTTCTACCAGCTTGCCAGAGGTGAATCCCTCTACGGAACAGATTACATTCAGCGGACAAGAAGGAGAGACCGCAATTACTTGGACGTCTCCGTAACCGTCGTTTATCAACACAAAGTCAAACCTCCAAGGTACACCTGGTAATCTGTACTGCGGTGAGAAGGGCGGAGAAATGGAGATGTGCGGGTCGACCACTATCACTTCTATCGCTTCCGAAAGTTGGGAAAGTGTATATAAAAAGAAAGTCGTTGCCAACAGAAAAATAAAACTAAGTGTAAGTTCAACTTTCCCAAGAACCTTTTCTCCCCACGGGTTAAACACTTTTCTCATTTTCCTACGACTTCCACTTCATATTGTTTGGTTCCGTAGATGTAAAACCTTCCAGGTTCCGAAAAGATAAAGCTTCGCACGCGACTCGCTTTGATGTCCTTGTCCACGCCGCACAACATCCTGTAGCTCCTTACCGTAATCTTCGCTTGGTCGTAGAATGTGCGGAAAACTTTTTCGTAAGAGACGTAGAGAGTTCTCTTAACCACTTCGGTAGAGATGAACGTTTCCGTCTTGTTTGTGGTAGCGTTCTCAACTTGAGTTACGTTCGTGACGTTTATGATAATATCTATCCTATCCAGAGCAGTTGAAATTGGCTGTAGCTCGTAGTGAAAAACTTTCGTGACGTTCATCGTGATCGTCATGTTCCCTTTCGTGAAAGTAGTCACATTTCCTGTTGAAGTTCTGTTTACTCTCTCAATCCAATTCTCCAAGGCTTTGTGTACTCTTTTTTCCAACTCTGGCACGTAAGAGAAAGTTAAAGCTCTCGACGTATCGTACGCTTCACAGGTTACTGTGCTGGGAGGAACACCCTGGATGTCATCCAAAGGGGGGATGTCAACCGTCTCTATCGACGGCCCGTAATCCTGCGCTGGAGTCGTGAGGGAAATGTCATCGTAGACGTGAGAAGAAATTGCGTCAACGACATCAGCTCTTTTCACGGAAACGTTTTCTTCGTTTACGTCTAGCAGGTAGAACTCGTTTTTACTTCCCGTAATCGTGATGTAGTGTGGAACCCAACCCCAATAACCTGCTGTATTACTGCAAGTATGTATCTTCGACCAACAGTCGGGTGCCGAAACCTTCGTACCCGGAGCTATAATGTAAGTCTCCCCAGTAACCTTCAATGGCGGCGGGTCAAACTGGAGAGGAGGGCATCCGCCGTAACCAAGAGAAGAGTAAACGAAAAAGAAAATTACCATCATTATGCTTCCCTTTAAAAACTCGATTCTCTTCACCATACTCTCACAACATCCTCCTTCTCTTATGAATAACGATAACCATCAGGATTAATAAACCTACCACTCCTGCCACGATTATGGCGTTGAGGGAGGGAACTTCCCTGCCGGTTACGATTACTGGAAGTTTTTCCGTCCATACGCTTTCACAGTATTCATCTAACACTTTACCGTCTTTTGTCAAGGAGGTGCAGACTCTGAAATCCGCAAGAGAAGCTATCGGCACAAACTTGGCTTGGTAAACCTCGATTTGATCAAAACTGAGGGACGGGAAGGTATGCTCGTCGGAAAGAGTGACTTCCTTTCCTTTGGTTTCGACCCAAACTTTCAGCTTAACTCCGGTAACGTTTTTCTTACTCGGTAGTATTGTAGAGTAACCGAGAGGGCCCGTCACGGCCACGAGGACCCAAGATTCCTTTCCGCTTTCGAGGGTAACATTGCTTACCGCCATTTTCAATATCCTCGCTCCTTCACCTAGGACAACTATTCTACTCCTGTAAAGAGAATGCAACCTCCCGTTAACGTCTCGCAATTCCAAGCGGATAGAGTAAGCGTTAGGAGCGGTAGGCGCCGTGAAGTTTATTATGAATGGTTTCTCCTCACCTTTCTTCAATTTCACACGATACACCCTCTCTATCGGAAAGTTCTTGCATGAGGTGTCGTCGTAAGGGCAAACCTTAACACTCAACGTTCCATCGAAACTCTGAAAAGCCTTCACGAAAACGGCGCCTTCCACGAGAGTTCCGGGTAAAACCATCGGTCCCGATTGAGCGTAACCTCCCAGGACGTGAGTCTTCGTCCAAAGGATTTTTGCTCTTGGATAATCGGCACCTTCCGCGTAGCTTACGTTGAACGTAACGTAGGCTGGCATGAAAAAACTGTGTGGAATACCGAAAATGGGCGTTCTATCGTTCTTGAAGTAGACGTCGACCCTGTAAACCCCGGGCCTTAGGTCCTGCGGAAGGGTAAAGTTCCACACAACGACTTTAGTTTCACCTGGTAGTAAAGTTCCGACGTGAACCCTTTCCTCGTGGACGACGTTGCACTCCCCTAAGTAGGTTGGTTGAAGGGGAGTTTCGCAACCCCTCACGAGCTCTATAACAAGATAAGTATTAAGCAATGGAAAACTTTCAAAGTTTTGGAGTTCTACCCTCGCTTGCAAGCCTTCTCCAGGAGAGTAGAGATTCTTCGCGAGGCTTATCCTTACATTTCCGTGATAAAACAAGGAAGATTTGAAAGATTCTATCAAGTTATGTTGCGCTACGGAGAGAACGGTAAAGATGAAAAGGGTTACGAGGAAAAGGAATGCGTAGGTGAAACATGGCAACGGAAACTTACCACATCGTAGCATAAAATAAAATTTTTCGTTAAGACTTTTTAAATTAACGCTGTTTTTACCGAACCTACTGACGCTATAATTTTCACAGCCTTCCAACTTTCAAAAGAATAACACTTTTCTTCAGACTTGAGAAATACTAGTAAGGCGACGCAACTTTCAAACCCAATTCGTAGACCTCGAACATGTCCTTGTTGACGGCGTTGATATAGGTAACGGTTGGGAATCTTTTGAAGTAGGAAATTTTCTCGGGAGAGACTCTGGTCCAATAAACATCCTTGTTGGAAGCCCAGAGTAACAAGGAAATGAACAGGAGCCTCTCGTCGTCGCTAACGTGACCGTCTTTAGTGAAGTTGGCAATCCACGCTACGTTCGCGATTTTTGTAGAATTCAGAATCACGACTGGGAAATTAGCGGGGTAGGATTGGAGGAGTATCCTTGTGGAATCGTCATTGCTCGGCTTAACGTGGTAACTTCCTCCACCGCTGCTCAAAAAATCCGCGAATTTATACTCTGGCTTGAAAGAGATTCCTATGGAAACGTTGCCGTTAATGTAACTCAAATAAAACTTTCTACCTTTCAACGAAAAGAATTCACCCTCCTTTACCCTTTCGCTAGCTAACTCGCAAGTTCCAGACTTGTCCTTGTCTATGCAGACGCTCTTCTCGTCGCAAATCCAAAAGTAATAGGAAGTTTGATTGAAGCTAAAGATGCCTTTGGCGGAGGGCGAAAAAGTGCAGCCCGCTATTCTTTCGGAAGAGTTGTACTCCAGGTTTATCGGAAGGTGGTAGAAGTACTTCCAAGGTTGATAATAGATTTCCTTCACGCTGGAAGGCTCTCTAGGAAAGTAATCGTACTGTTGGGTCGCTCCAGTTCCAACCCATTCTATACCGAATATTTTTTTCTGAACTTGGTCTATCTCGCTGGAGGAAGAAAAATCTCTCACCTCGACTATACCGCAACCCTTTTTCAGAAGAGAAGAAAGCAGGTCGAGGTATTTCGGTTTATCTAACTTTTTCTTTCCCAAAATAATTAGGACGTCGGGGTTCCTGCTCAAGCAGGGATTAGCGGTGGATTCGAGGTCGGTGAGGCAAACGTGGAAGTTGACCTTCCTTCCGTTGAAGGAAAACTTCGCAAATCCCTTATGACCTTCCAACCAATCCTCTATAAACTTCTTCTCCTCCTCGGTGCAGTTGCATGCTACGTTTATATCTCCTTTGATGGTTCCACGGACGAGTAATGTAAAGAGGAGAGGCTTTTCTTTGAAAAGATAGTCGAGATAAGAAGAGAACTTCGTTAGGTTGAAGGAACTCTCGTAAAGCAAGTTAAGCCTATCTAGAGAAACGAGCAAATCCCTCGCTAACAAAGTTTGCTTTGCCTCCTTCCAATAAAAATGAACTTCTGGAAAGGAAAAAAACACCAAGTAAGTTCCGATGAGTATCAAGAGTGTGATGAGGAGTTCGAAGATTATTACAACACCTTTCATACTTACCACACCGTTACTTTTAGCTTTCCGAAGCCGATGAAAGTTTGGTTCCTTGCGACGAACACTCTCTCGAAGGTATAGTTAAAACCTCTCGATATTATAGTGGTGGGTTGACAAACATAATGGTAGTTTTGCGAAGGTACTTCTATTTCTATCGAAAACCAAACATCGCTGCTAACACCCAACTTTTTTCTCACGTCCTCATAATTACTGCAAATGCTAGCTAAAGCTTTAATCTTTTCCATCCAAACAAGGTTTGTCAAGTTAGCCTTCTCATCGGAAAGTCCAATTCTCTTGACGTTTGCCGCATCCCAATCTACAGGCTCACCGGGGTCGTTTATCAGGATTTCCGAGATTTCGTACGCTATCAACTCCAAACGATTTTCCCTAACCTTCTGTAAGTACCAGGATTTGTAGGAAAATGTCCGGAAGAAAAGGTAGGTAGAGATTACTAGGAAGATCACGATTACGACGACGAAATCCATCCCAGCTTGAGAGAGCTTCATCCTAACACACCCAAATAGCTCAAAATTCCGAAAGACCCAAACACGATAGAGGAAAGTAATATACTATGAACGAACCCAGCGGTAATGGAGCCGCGAGTAATCTGTCCTATTATTAACCCGCCAAAAAATGCTTGGACCATGGTCATTAAGAAGAACAGACCAACGTAGTAAGATGCAATTTCGCTCTTTATCGCGAAGGCAGAGGAAATTCCTCGATAAAGGTCGCAGATTAGCAAGGAGGGTCCGTAAGCCACATTACAAGGATTCTCGAATGCGACTTCACCCCCCATAGTCCCTCCTATCTCGAAAATCGGAATCATGAAGTTGTTCAAGATCGTAACGACTCCTATGAAGAGTAGTGTGATAATGTAAATTATTACCACATATTGGTTGAGTATGGCTTTCCTTTCCCTTTCGACGTCCTCGAGTTTAGAAATAGTTTCACCTAAAGATTCCAAGGTGAGTGCAACGTCACCACCAGAAAGGTAGCACTCTCTTAGAACTTCCACAGCCATTGACAACCTTCTGCTTTCGACCCTCTCGGCAAATTGTTCTAGCACTTTGTGTATGGGAATTCCCCAGCTAAGTTGAGCTGCTATCCTTTTAACTTCCTTCGAAAGTTCTCCGTAATCAACGTTGCTTACGTTGATTATAGCTGTGTGAAGGGGTTCTCCAGCTCTCACGTGCTC
This sequence comes from uncultured archaeon, assembly GCA_964444075.1. Lineage (GTDB taxonomy): Archaea > Aenigmatarchaeota > Aenigmatarchaeia > CG10238-14 > SCSR01 > CAYUFF01. The sequence goes on along the minus strand of CAYUFF010000002.1, from coordinate 11,531 downwards.
TACCAAATCTCTCAGAAAAGAAGGAAACATCCTTTCCATTTCCTTTATTTTTCTGTACTTTTCGTACTTGAAGAACATCTGTGGGAGGAGGACGATGAAAGTGGAGAGGATTATACTAAGAAAAAGTACGCCTGGGTCGAGCATTCCAAGACTAACTAAAAACGCGGAGATTACCAAACTTCCTATGAGTATCTTACGTTTGAGCTCGATTATCCACCACCCGGAGTTATCGATTTTATCAACACTATAAGGACTATCGAGATTGCTGGTATGAAGATTACGGCGAGGAAAAACTGGATGATTATTATATCAAGTCCCTTTGCCATCATGGTAGCGAAGAGAGAAGTTAAGGTTATAAAGAGTACGCTACCGAGGACTATCGCTACCAGATAGATTTCTATGTAAATCGTCAGCTGCCTCGAGAATTCGTAAAGCTTTCTCCTGTAATCCTCCGTGAATGTTGAAGCTTTTTCTCTTAAATAGGAGGAAACACTCCCGCCGGCTCTTCGCGTAGAAAGAATGCCCAAGAGCAACTCCCTAAAATCCTTGGAGGGCGTTCTGTTGATAGCTCTCTCGAGTGCGCTGTCTATGTCCAACCCAAAAAACCTTACATCTCTTACTATCTTTCCGACTTCTTTTTTCGTTTCTCCCCTCGCGAACCGAGAAAACATTTCAAAAATCTTGTGGAGCGGAAGACGAGTCTGCGAAACGGTAAAAAGATGCAAAGTAGTCAGTGGCAAATCTCTTTCTATCTCCCTCGTTTTATCCCTTCCCACACTCTTAGGATAGCCGAGAAAGAGGAAGAAAATCCCAGCTGTACAACCAGAGCTCATGAGGAATGCGGAAAAAAAGCTGAAAAGCGGAGATTTTTGGACAATAACAGCCATTATAAATGTTAAGGAAGGTAACTCCGCCAGAAAAACTATAAAGGATGTGAAGATTGCTACCGAAAAATACTCCTGCGGTGACATTCCCATTCCCACCCTTCTTAGCTCTTCTGAAGTCTCTGCAAAATACTTGGAGAGCTTCAACCCGTATTCCGAGAAGAACCTCATCGCAAGCGTTGTGTACAACCCCATCATTCCATACCTTGTCTTATCATTTCAATCACCCTTTCTGGCTGAGTGTAGTAAGCGTTAATTACTTTGTAGACATCTCTGTAATCATAGACGTCATTCTCCGCAACCCACTTTAAGACTAGCATTCTCCTTTGCAACTCTGCCGTTATCTCTTTTTCGGGAATACCCCTCCTTTCAGCTAGTTTCCTCAAGCAAAAGCTCTTGCTTTTCACGTCGAAGGCATCGGTAGAAGGGTTCCACTTGAAAAGTACGTTAACCCGCGGGAAGTTTTTTTCTCTGTCAAAACCGACTATTTCGACGACTTCGTTAACTCTCCTGACTATCTTGTCTTTATACCTTGTCCTCACGAGAAATATCACGAGGTCGAGATTTTCTATGAGGCCTGGAGGAAGGGAAATAGGAGGCGTTATTAACCTATCGACGAGCTTGGTCATGTCTTCCGCATGAATCGTAGCTAAGCTTGGATGACCCGTAGCTATCTGCTGGAAGAGCACAAAGGCTTCTGGTCCCCTAACTTCTCCGACGATGATGTAATCGGGCCTCTGTCTGAGGCTCTCCTTCAGCAGAGCGAAAAGGTCTACTTCTCCAGGCTTCGTCGCTATGGGAACCCTCGCTACTTGAGGCACCCAGTGGGGATGCGGTAGCCTAAGCTCTGCAGTATCTTCGATGGATACTATCTTTTTCTCCGGCCTTATGAAGAGAGAAAGGACGTTCAGAAAAGTAGTCTTTCCCGTAGCGGTTCCTCCCGAAACAAACATAGAAAGACCGTAATCGACACACAGCCACAAGAACGCTAGCACTTTCACGTCGAGAGTGTTGTACTTAAGCAAGTGTGTTGGTGTGAGCGGAGTTTCCGTGAACTTTCTGATGGTAAAGTTACTCCCCTTCCTCGCTATATCGGTAGCTAACGTGGCTTGCACTCTCGAACCGTCTGGTAAGCTTCCGTCGAGCAAAGGAGAAGCTACAGAAATAGATTTTCCGCAGAGTTGGGAAAGCCTTATCACAAAGGAATCGAGCTCTTCTGAGGTCTCGAAAACTATGTTAGTAACTACCGAACCCAAGGCTGGGTTCCTGTGAAAAACAAACAAAGGTATGCCGACACCGTCGCAAGAAATTTCTTCTATGTCTGGATCCCTCATCAAAGGCTCTATTTTTCCTAGGCCTATGAAGTCGCGCTCAGCGTAGTAGTGCAGTATTTTTCTTTCCAACGGATGTAACTTAAAACCAAAGTAGTTTAGGGCCTCTTCCATTTTTTTTCTTAAGTATTCTTTCGCCTCTGCTTTAGCAAGTTTAGAGAACTCGATATCTATCTTTTGCTCGAGGAGATGCTTAACCTTCTCTAGCACGTTTTTCAAGCGAGGAGTAAGCTCCGGCTCTACCACATGGTAGACATACCTATTCTCCTTTAAGTTCCAAAATATTTTCGCGTATGCGAACACCAAATCTTTTGCTGAAGGTTTTTTTGGAATCAGAGGATAGACCATGACGATTTTTGCTGCCTTTTCCTCAGGTAGTTTCACGGAAGCTTCGATAGTCTTCGTTATTGTCGTCGGTAGTTCGATTCCTTCCGCTTCCGATTCCTCTTCCGAAGGGATTTTCTCTTGAGCCCTCCCTTCTTTTACCCTTTCCTCCATGGGTTGAGAAGGAGCCTCTTCTGCACGCCTTCTTTCCACTTCTTCTATACCTTCTTCCTTCTTTGGTTTAATCTTCGGTAGTTCGGGTTGGGTAACCGGAGAACTCAGAGGCGCGACTTTTACAGGAGGTATCCTCATCTCCCGAGGAGGTGGTTTAGGGAAGGTTTCTAACCTCCTTTTTATCTTGTATCCTTTAACCAACGTTTTGAAAATCTCTTGAGGACGGATCGAAACCTTACTCACCCTATCCATAGTTTATAGTTTCTTCTTTGGAAAATTAAAGTTAAATTTCTACCAGAATACCATTCCTCAGGTTGAAGGGAAAGTGTGTAGTTTAAGTTGAATACAGGAGACACCCAACTTTCGTTGAATCGTGAACTAAAAGAAGTCGTCTCCAAACCACGGGAAGAAGTTTCAACCTTGTAATGAACGTTGGAAATTTTCTTCGGAGGAAAGATCGTTATCCTTGCGTAATCGCACTGTTTACAAGTAATCGAAGCGTAGACCATTGCTTGGGAGGACTCCTCGGTTATAAGTTTGAGGTTTTCTCTTAGAATGTCCTTTTGGGTAATCCTTAACTGGATGTGGAAAAGGTTCGAGAACGTAACGAGGACACCCACGCATACTAAGAAGAAGATGATAAACTGAACGATGACGCTCTGAAGTTTTTTCTTCATACCAATGAAATTTTCACTTCTTTAAGGATTATAACTATTCCCCTCTCCACGGAAGAAGTTGTTCCAGAACCCCTTATAGTAATTGTTTTTGAAGTTGAGGAAAGAGGAGATAGGGGAGTTTCTCTTGAAAGCAAAATTTTAACGCAATTCCCAACCGAACAAAGCTCCCTAAAAACAACCCTTAGCTTGACGAGGTAACCGTTCGCTTGCTCATCCGCTTTCAAACAAACGAGGAACGGCTTTTCTGAGATGCTACCTACTGTTGTCTTGCATTCTTTTCCTTCAAAACTTTTCCACTCACCGCGCGGAATTTTATGGGTGATTATCCTACTGAAGAAAGAGAATTCTAGGGAATTATTCAAAGGATCATGAGCGTTGTGAGGGTAAAGGTTCCACACACCTCTTTCTCCAACCCTGAACTTGACCACTCCACCAGTGTTTGCAACTTCCTCAATCTTCCTCGGAAGAGAGTTGGGGTTGCTCGGGTCGAAATTAGACAGGACTCTCTCAAGCTTAATCTCGTCTCTTCGCCTTTCTACCCATGGATAGAACCATCCGAAGGTAAAGTAGAGAAGTCCCATAGCAATCAAAAAAACCAAGACGAGCGAAATTACCTCTGCTTGGCTCTTCATACTTAGCCACATAAAGCAACTTTGGTAATGATGTGGTTTCCCGTCTTTTCCACCCCTAAAAATCTTATCACAATTTCATCCCCATACCCACTTGCCCTTTCGCAGGGTTTCAGTTGGACCTTGTAGGTTTTTCCTGAAGTTTCATCGAAGAGCTCCCTGAACGTAACTTTGTAGTACAACTCGTAGATACTACCCACTTTTCTAGCTCTGATGCATACGGCAAAGGGAGACTCACCGATTTCTCCTGTTTGCGGAGGGCAGGATACGCCGGGTGTGTAAGAAACCCATCCAGTCCCTACAGCAACGTTGCTTATTTTGGAAGGTACAGTGAAGGAAAATGAGTTGTTCTGTTCCGAAACTATCCATGCACCCTTCTCGGGAAATGTGAACCTGGTCGTACTATGAGTGTTTGCAACTTCCTCAATTTTCCTCGGTAAAGATTCTGGATTGTCAGGATCGAAAGCACGAAGCAACGCTTCTACCTTAATTTTGTCGCTCCTTTTCTCTATCAAAGGCTTAATCCACACGTAGCCTGTTCCAGCAAAGGCTATGGCGAGGAGAGCCACTATTACGTAGGAAACTATGTGGGCTTGACAAAGCTTCATCTTTCCTCACCTCCTTTCTACGGGGGTGGCCCTCCTTATTACGAGCGGTGGTGGAAGATGAAGAATCCTTCCCAACTTTCTACTGAGCTCCTCCAGTCTATCCGTTATAGTTTGGTTCGTCTCGATGATTCTTCTGTTTTCTTCGATTAATTTTTCTAGGAGGATTTTGAGGGCTACATCCTCGGTCGATGGGATCGCGGTTTCAGCCTCACCACCGACTTTTTCTATACCTGAAACTTCCCTCGAAGCTCCGAGCTTTATGTAGACGATTAACTCCTTTAAGTTGTTTACGAGGTCTTCGATCAAAGTCGATAGCTTACCAAGTTCTTCTCTCAAAACGCGGTCGTTCTCGATGAGTCTTTCTACTAACGTTTGGTTGGCTTCGCTTACTTCCAAGAGTTTGGAAAAAAGTTCTTTATTACTAACACTCCTTTCCGCTTCGAGTCTTCGGACCCTTCTTTCCAACTTTCTTAAGGGTGATAGGGGTACGATTTCGTATTCCTCGTAACCCTCCTTTTCACTTTCGTTATTTCTTTCGACCATCATAACACTATAATTTTTTTTACTACCTTAAATAATAATAATTTAAGTGTTTAAATGATAATATAGTTTGGCTTCGAGAAGGTTTTCAGAAACCCTCGACGGTAAAACAGAAAAGTCGAACTTCTCGAAAAGTTCAGGTGGAGACAATTTCCTCCAATTTCTTCTCTAACTCCCTTTTCAGCTTTTCCGCTTTGTTTTCCTTGGAGTAAAAGTCTATCTTCGCCGCCATACTCAGCTTTGCCGCCAACACTCTCGCTACCTTTCCCTTCAGCTTTTCTGGTGCCCTTTGGATTAAGGGATGAATAGCAAGCACTCCAAACCTAGGGCTTTTTCCCTTCCCCCTTAAATACCTGAAGAGTGCTTTTTCGGCCCCTACCAGTTGTAACGTCGAAGAAGCCATCTTCGCTATTTTTTCTAAGCTACCAGCCTTCGCTATGAGTTTCGCAGCTATGAGTGGTGTTGCGAGCTCGGTGAAGTTAGGAGCGAGTTCTCTAACAGTTTTTTCAACATACTCGCTAACGCTTTCCCTTAGTGTATAAAGGTTGAGCAATTCCTTCGCGAGCTTCCTACAGATCTCTACGTCGGTATTTCGGAACTCTCCGCCCACACTCTCTTCTGCAAGCCTTTTCAACGAAGGATCGTCCACGTTTTCTCTCCTCCCGTATTTTTCCACGAGCTTCGCGAACCTTTCATGACTCGAAACCTCTCTATCCATTTCTGGAAAATGGAAAGAGTAGAACTCCCTCAACCTTTGGGCGAGTATGTTGATTATTTTATCCAGTTCTTCCAAGGCATTCGTCGCTTGGATCACGAGCCTGTCCCTTCGTGCGGACTTCCTTATCCTTTCCCTGCTTATCACAAGGTTGATTTTAGAAAGCAACTCGTTAACCTCTAATACATCCTTAGCAAAATTTTTTTCAAGGAGAATCTTGATTAAGTTCTCCCTCACCCAATCCTCGATTTCTACGTTCTCTTCAAACCTTTCACCCTTCTTTTTCTTCAGGAAGACTACCTCGTAGCCTTTTTTCTCAAGAAAATCCTTAACTTTCTTTTCTTCCTTGATAATTTTTCCTTCTTCTGATGAAAGAAATTTGGTAGCAGCGAGCTTAGGGTCTTTGGGAAAGAAATAAGTTTCCAACACTTTTTTCTTCTCGTCAACAGCAATTACTCCTACGGGAATGGTGAGCAAATAAGCCTTCATAGAATAATTTCCTATTTGATAAACGCTTTAAAGTTTTATTATACCTCTCCTCTGAAAGAGCAAGAAAATTAATGAGCTTAGGAGGAAGAGCTGGGTGATAGCGACGTAGTTCAATCCGCTCAGACTCTTGTAACCAGTGAAAATTTTCATTCGCACAACGTTTCCCATCCTGGGATCCTCCGTGGAATTGGTAGTAATGATTAACCAACCCTCACCGCTAGATAGCAGGAGGATTTTTACTGTCTTATCTTCGATTTCTCCATAAGCTAGAAGGTTAGTTTGAAGCCTTTTTTGTATGGGGGTGAGAATGTTTGGCGTTAAAGAATCCAACGTCACGTTGTATCTATCTCTCAACAATCCGGTATTTTTCAACGTCAGCCTTATATCCAGCCTACCTACGGTAGCGTTCAAACCAGGTAAACACTTTATCCGGTGGTCGATATGCCTGAATTCGAGGGAGGTTTGGTTGCTTACCATAGGATAAACGGTATCGTTAACTATGCAAGTTATCATACTTTTTCCGACTTTACATCCAGAAGCCGTACATTCTAGTGTAGAGTTATACTTAGGATGAAATATTGTGCAGCTGCTGATTCTCCTAAACCCGTGACAGGCGTTTGCCTTATCTCCGTTGAGCCAGCAAGTCACGTTTAAAGGTCTTTGGTTTTTCCCACCCACACTCGAAATTTTCCAGAAAACATTTAGAAAATCCTTAGTCCCAGAAATCCCTATCAACTTTCTGATGTCACCCTCCTCTGGAGGTTTCCATATAAAATGACTGAAAATTCTGCAGCAAACCTTTATCCTGTAGTTTCCAGCGTTACACTCTTCGACGTGCGCGTTCGTCCAGTTGGAAATTGCAACAACACAGTAGTAGTCTTTAGGGCAGCTATCCAAAGCATAGGTACAGTTTACGAGACCAACGCCTGCAATACAAGCTTTCACATGGTAGTTGTCGTAGAGACTCGTTTCCACATGCGCGTTAGTTACGTTGGATAAGTTTAAAAAATTATAGGAAAACTTGGAGGAACAATCTAAACCAAGAATCCAATTCCCACCTATTCCCTTGCAACAGAGAGAGTAAGGGTACGTTTCGGTAGGTAGCGCGGCGTGCGCGTTTGTCGTGTTGGAGAGCTTGAGCACGACCTTCTCACCCGTCGACTGGTCGCAGGAAGGTTTTACGGTGCAGGTGAAGGGTAGGTCTCCTAGGGCTGAAGTTGAAAGGATGAGTAAGACGAAAAGCATAGTAAGAGAAAACACGGTCGTTCTTTCCTTTTTCACACGTACAACTTGACCGAAGCCCACATTCATCATGCTTAAATATTTTTTGTTAACTTTAAACTTATTAAAGTATCATTTTGTTTTGGAGAAGATGGTGGAAAAACTCTTGGCGTTCGACCCGAACTTGGGGATCCTCATGATTAGCATGGGGATTCTGTTGTTGATCGTGGGGAGTCTCCTACTGCTCCTTTCCCTTTCATCTAAAGAAAAAGTAAAGAGTAGGGCAGAGGGCGGATTCGTCGTTTGGATAGGACCTATACCCATAGTGGGCGGTACCGACAGGACGGTCGCGCTAACTCTTGCGATACTTTCTGCCGTAATTTTTATAATCTTTCTGGTATTAATTAGATTCGGTGTATGAAGATGAATGGGATTGGAATTTTAAGGACGACGCTATTCTTCGCGCTCCTTATAGCAATTTTCCTAGGTATAGGTTTCTTGATAGGAGGAATTAGCGGGATGACGATAGCTTTGTTCTTAGCTTTAGCCGTGAACTTTCTCGCTTACTGGTACTCCGATAAGATTGTCCTTTCCATGTACGGAGCTAGGGAAGTAAGAAAAGAGGAGAATCCAAAGTTGCACGAAATCGTCGAGAAACTCTCCAGGAAGGCGGAGATACCAAAGCCGAGAGTTTATTTGATCGATTCCCCCTCTCCGAACGCCTTCGCTACGGGAAGGTCTCCGAGGCATTCTGCAGTGGCCGTTACGAGAGGTTTGCTCGAATTACTCGACGAGGAAGAGCTCGAGGGAGTGCTTTCCCACGAGCTGGCGCACATAAAATCGAGGGATACTTTAATCTCTACGGTAGCGGCATCCGTCGGAGGGGCGATTTCATACCTAGCGCAGCTGGCTTGGTACTTCATGGTTTTCTCGGAGGAAAGGGAAGGAGGGTATGGCTTCTTCTTACTTCCTCTTCTCATCTTCGCTCCTCTGGCAGCAACCCTCGTGCAGCTCGCGATTTCTAGAGAAAGGGAGTTCGAAGCCGATAGGGTAGGTGGTATAATCTCGAAAAAACCGCTGGGCCTCGCCTCCGCCCTGAGAAAAATAGCCGAGGGTGTAAGGATGGTGCCGTTGGAGAGGGGAAACTTTGCGACCTCTCACCTCTTCATCGTAAACCCATTCAGGGGAGAGTGGATTTCGAGGCTTTTTTCGACGCATCCACCCATCGAGGAAAGGATAAAGAGGTTAGAAAAACTGGCGGAGGAAATTAGGGGCGGGTAAGAGTATCACCAAGAAAATCGTGTAGGTTACGAACAGCACCGCACCGTCTTTCCTGTCGAGAGCGTAATCCTGGAGGAGAACGTAGAGAATCAACGGTAGTGAGATTGCGAAGAGCAGCAAGGTGGTAAATTCTTCCTGAGGGAGTTGGGGTGCGGAAAGCACGAGCAGTATACCGAGGATTAAGCTTAAGTTTACGATGCAACTACCCAGAACGTTGCCTAGTGCCACCGAAGGATGACCCTTCCTCACTGCTGACAAGCTTGTGGAGAGTTCGGGGAGAGTCGTTCCTAACGAAAGTAACGTCGCTGCTATCAAGGAGGAGCTGATTCCTACCGCCCTGGCGATTTTGACAGTTCGGTTGACGATCAGGTGAGCACACAGAAGGACCAAGGAGAGGCTAAGGAGCATCGCGACTAGAGAGTTGAAGTATTCTCTTTTATGCTGGAAGAAAGGCTTTCTCTCCTCGAGAGTAATCCCCCTCTTCATGATGAGCCCCGCCACGAAGAAAAAGAAAGTTATTAGACAAACCCCCACGAGAAAATGTGAAGAGGGCGAGAGGTTAAGGAGCAGGAGAAGTAAGGGTGGGATGATGAGGAAGGGAGGAAACCTCAGTTGAAATTCGTGCTCCTTTTTGAAGCGCATGGGAGCGAGGAGCGATACCACTCCGAGGATGAGGGTTATGTTGGCCACGTCGGCTCCCACCAAGTTTCCGAGAGAAATTTTCGGGACTCTTTCGACCACCGAGGAGAGCGTTATGGCGAACTCTGGAAGAGAGGTGATCAACGATACGAGCAAAAAACCCACGGCGAGCTTGCCCATTCCAGAAAGTTTCGCGAACCTTACCGCGTTCTCTATCGCGATGTCGGAAAAGAAACCGAGGAAAAACAAAGAAACGAACAAAATAAAAAAATCTGCGGCGAAAATCCCTCCCATTTTCTCAGAATTCCGCGCTACTTAGCTTTCACGACCTCCAAACAAACGCCAGCCGCCACGGTAATTCCCATGTCCCTTATCGCAAACCTGGCTAACTCTGGGAACTCCGACTGAGGCTCTATCACCATAGGCTTGGTAGGAACGACCTTGATCTTCGCGGCCTCTCCAGGCTTGATGAAGTCTGGATTCTCTTGGATGACCTGCCCGGTCCTTGGGTCGATCTTTGCTATCAGTTCTGCTATCTTACAAGCGACGCTCGCCGTGTGGCAGTGGAAGACAGGAGTGTAGCCAGCGGCGATCACCGTCGGGTGTTGCAGCACGACTATTTGACCTGTGAACTCTTTCACGACCGTCGGTGGGTTGTCTGGGTGTCCCGCTACGTCTCCCCTCCTTATGTCGGTTTTGCTCACACCCCTTACGTTGAAACCTATGTTATCTCCTGGCTTCGCCTCCTTGATCGGCTGGTGGTGGATTTCGATGGACTTCACTTCGCCCTTGACTCCGGCAGGTTCGAAGACGACCGTCTCCCCCACCTTCAGCACGCCAGTTTCAACCCTTCCTACGGGTACAGTTCCTACTCCGGTGATGGAGAAGACGTCTTGGATAGGGATCCTGAGTGGCTTGTCGATCGGCCTTTTCGGAACTTGGAGTTTGTCTAGCGCTTCTATCAACGTCGGCCCGGAGTACCACGGCGTCTTCTCGGACGGTTTTATCAAGTTGTCTCCCTGCTGTCCGGAAACGGGTATGAAATCTATCTTGTCGACGTCGTAGCCGAGAGGCTTCAACAGGTTTATCACTTGCTCCTTCACCTCTTCGTACCTCTTTTGATCCCAGTTCGCGAGGTCCATCTTCGTTATGGCGACGATGAGCTGGTCGATACCGAGCACCTTCGCTAGGTAAGCGTGCTCCTTCGTCTGCTGTTGCACGCCCTCTCCCGGCTTCGCAGAAACTACTAGGAGGGCGGCGTCGGCTTGGCTCGCTCCAGTAATCATGTTTTTAACGAAGTCCCTGTGACCGGGGGCGTCTATTATCGTGAAGAAATACTTGTTGGTCTCAAAAGGCCTGTGCATTATGTCGATGGTTAGACCCCTCGCCCTTTCTTCCTTCGTTTTGTCGAGGACGTAAGCGAACTCCCAACCTTCCTTCTTGTACTCCTTTGCAATCTCCTTTAACTGTTGGATCTCCTCTTCCTTAACCACCCCGGTCTCGAAGAGGAGCCTTCCTATTAACGTAGATTTTCCGTGGTCTACGTGGCCTATCGTTACGAGGTTAAGGTGAGGTTTTTCTGCCATGCTTTCACCGACTTTGTTAAATTTACCTTAAACCTTTAAAAAGCTTTTCGTTTTTTCTCGGGTGACTCCAGCATAACAACAGGCTAGGAAACCTTTAAGTGCGCGTCGTAACAATCTATCAATAACATGCTCTCCTCGCTCCGCGGAAAGCTACCGAAGCTTCCCAGAGGAAGGGGGCGCTCGCTCCTCCTCGTCGCGCTACTCCTAACATGCTCCCTCGCGGCTCTCAAGCTAGCCACCGCTCTAACCCAACAGGAAGTGATCCAGCGCTCCCCGGCCCACCATTTGCTGAAGGATATCTACACGACCCTCGGAGGAGATTACGTCCCCGCGAGCACGCAAGAAGGTTACCTCAACCCCTCCCTCATCAAGCCGAACTCCGTAAACTCGTCGATGATAGACGGGCTTTCTCCACCCGAGCTTCAATCCACCC
>CAYUFF010000001.1:42430-54444 GCA_964444075.1 uncultured archaeon | reverse complement strand
CCGTAGAAATATCGGAGGATGGAAGGGCCGCGGCAAAAATAGTTAACGTAACATAACTATAAGAAGAGAAAAAAACACTTAAAAAACGTGGGACAAAAAATGTGGGATAAAATGGTCCAGGAGAGAGTTTGTGAGACCCGCCGACTTCTCGGGGGTAGTGAGATAGAAGCCGTGTGTCACCTCGCTGAAAGGTTGGATTTTTTAGACGTCATGATCCTCAAGAAGTTTTACGTTACCGGGAAGGAGTTTCCCAACGACATCCGTCCCTACTGCTTCCCGCTCCTCTACAAGGAGATGAAGCAACTCCACAGGGTAAAGATTGGTGTGGAGGGGTTGAGGAAAAGGTTGAACAACCTCGTGAAGCTGGGGTTGTTGGAGAAGGTGAAGAATTCTAACCCCTCGGCCTACATCCCGGTTAGGGGAAAGGAGAACTTCGTGAGGGCCGTGATAACGAAGTTCTTCCTCATCAGCGGGATGGTTCAGTACGCGGATGTTTTCAAAAAATAGTGAGAAAGTTTTGGAAAATTCGTCGGAAAGTTTTCAGAAAAATTTTCGAAAGTTTATAAAAAATATTTTACATGAACTTTCGGAGGAAAAAACCGAAAGGTTCGGAGGGTTTTCGGTGAACTTTCCGCGAAAAAATTGTGACTTCTCATCCTGTTTTCTGTCTAACTATATGCTCTCTTCTTTCTTCTCTCAGAGAGTAAGGATGAGGAGTTCCTCGTTCAAAATGTTAGACGTTTAACATATGAGTTTTAGTTTAAAAGCGAGATAACTAGGATATACGATCGGTAAGTTGGAGCTACCTACCCACAAAACCAATTTAAGTCAGAAAGTTTTCAACAATAAACATACCATGCGGAGGGGAAGGCCGAGTAAGAGGAGGGAGGTAGCGCAATCGATCTTGGACGTACTCTCCTCGGTAGAGGTGCCCATGTCGGTGTTGTCCATCAAAAAGAGGGTTGAAGAGAGAATCGGTAGGGTAAGCTGGAACACCGTTAAGAAATACCTCGACGAGCTCGTTACCATGGAGAGGGTCGAGGCGATACCGTTACCCCACTCCAAGCTGGAGGGGAAGGAAGGGCTAACCGTTTACAGGATAAAGAGGTGAGGGTGTAGCATGAGGGAGAAGGAAGTGGTCGAGAGTTTCTTGGAGAGGGAGTACTTCGTCCAGAGGGATGCGGTGGAATACCTTACTTCCAAGGGCGTTGAGGATTTGAGCGTCGTCTTCGAGGGGTTGAGGAGGGTGAAGGTCAGCGTCGTCGAGAAGGGTATTTTAGAAAACTTACTTTCCGGTGAATTTTACAGAAGGAATGGGGTGAAGATCGTCAACTCACCCCAGAACCAGCGTAAAAAACTCAAGGTGAGGGAGCTCCACACCCTTCACTTGGAGAGGTTCAACTTCTTGAGCGGGATAATCTCCAAAAAGCTCAGCGATATGAGGCCGCTCTCCATCGGTAAGATCACACGACTCTCCGACAACTTCATACTGATCGGTATGGTGCTGGAAAAGCTGGAGCACGAAAACTCCGTGGTGCTCGAGGACCTTACCGGTAGCGTGAAGGTGTCGCTCGACGGGAGGGGGACCCTCGACGCGCTTTCGGAGGGGGACGTCGTCGGAATAAAATGTAAGAGGGTTGGTGGGAAGATACGCGGGGAGAGGGTGTACTTCCCGGACGTCCCGTTGAGAAGGAAGGTCTCATTCTCAGAGGAGGAAGTTTACTGTGTGTTTGCCTCCCTCCGCGGCCTCGAGGGTTGTGAGGAGGGGAGGAGGGAGAGGGTAATCTCCTCCCTGCTTAACTACGACTTTAAGAACGTCTTCCACTTCCTCTACCTCACGGAGGGTGAGGCGGAAGTGTTAGGAAGGTTTAGGGAGGCGCGGGTGTACGCGTGCTTACCCTCCACCGTCAACACGGGTGGGTATGGTGATGCGGATTCGGAGGGAGGTACGAGGTTGACGCTTCCGGTGCAGGTTGAAGTGTGTGGGGTGAACGTCCTACTCCTGGACGGTCCTTCCTCGAGCGGTGGGCTACAGGGTGTGTTGAGGAGGAGGTACGTCCCGGTTAGGAAGTACGACTTCCTTTTACTCAAGGAGGTCCCGGATATAGTCGTGTGTTTCGACGGTGATGGTGCAGAAAGTAACTACAAAGGCACGAGTCTGTTCTCGGTGGGAAACCTTCTGTCGAAACCTATAGCTTTCTTAGTGAATTTGAAGGAACGAAAATCAATAAAAGTAGAGTTGGTGTAAAAAACATTTGGTGTCCTCATGGAGGTTTCCTTCCAGTTGTTAGATTGCGACTACGTCAACGTGGACGGCAGGCCGGTCCTCAGGCTTTTCGGAAAGACAAGGGAGGGTAAGACGGTCTGCGCGTTCTACCGTGGCTACAGGCCGTACTTCTACGTGAGGACGGAAGATAGGGAAGGGCTGCTCAGGGTGATCGAGGAATCGTTCCGCGACGAAGTGCTCGGGGTGGAGGAAGTGGAGAGGTTCCTACCCCTGGGCTACAACCCCAACAAAGTTAAGATGTTCAAACTAACCCTCAAAAACCCAGCGAAGACGCCCGAGGTGAGGGATACCCTGAAAAAGAAAGTCGACTGTGAGGTCTACGAGGCGGACATACTCTTCAGGTACAGGTTCATGGCTGACTTCGGGATCAGCGGGATGAAGTGGTTGAGAGTTCATGGGGAGAGGTCGGCGACGAACCGGGTCAACGTCGACATAACCTTGGAGTGTAAAAAGCTCGAGGAGGAGGAGGTGCACGAGAACGTGAAGTTCAAGTACCTCTCCGTGGACATCGAAGTACCCACCAAAGGAGGGATACCGTCCCCGGAGAAGGATGAGATCGGTATAATAAGCTTGGCGTTCTACCCTGCTTTCCATGGGAGGAGTACGTTGGTCTTGGTTTCCAAACCGGTTAGGGCGAAGGATAAGGACGTCCTCGTCTTTCCGAGTGAGAAGGAAATGCTGGAAAAGTTCGTGGAGATCGTGAACGCTTACGACCCCGACGTAATCACCGGTTACAACATCCTCGCTTTCGACATACCGTACATCAACGAGAGGTTGAAGGAGAACAAACTTCCTAGGACGTTGGGAAGGTGTAAGGATAAGTGTATTTCGGTGAGGAAAATCTCTGAGAGTAAGTACAGGTGTTCTGTCGTCGGAAGGGTCCTCGTGGACCCGTACCTGATAATAAAGGAGATGGCAGCTAGGGGGTTTTTCGTCGGGTTGAAGAGGTTCGGCTTGGGGGACGTTTCAGAGTACTTCCTTGGGGAGAAGAAAGTCGACGTCGCCCACAGCGAGATATTCAAGCTGTGGAATGGTAGTTGGGAGGAAGTCAACAAGCTGCTGGACTACGCGAGGAAGGACGCCCAGCTGGCCCTAAAAATCCTCTTGGAAAAGGGTTTTTTAGAAAAGTACGTGGCGATCTCGCAGGTCTCGGGGCTCCTGCTACAGGACGCGCTGGATTCCGGGGAGTCCGCGAAGATAGAAAACCTTTTGCTGAGGGAGTTCAACAAGGAGGGGTTCGTCTTCCCCTGCAAACCGAAGGAGGAGGTAGAAGAGAGGGAGGAGGAGAGGGACGAGAAGGGGTTGAAGGGAGCTTTCGTCCTTGAGCCGGAAGTCGGGCTCCACACGAAGTGCGTCGTCTACTTAGATTTCATGAGCATGTACCCATCCCTGATAATAGCGTTCAACATATGCCCCACCACAATCCTGCTGGACAACGGGTTGGGAGAGGGGGTCGAGTCCGTAGAAACTCCCTACGGCTCGAGGTTCGTCTCACCGAAGGTAAGGTTGGGTATCTTCCCCAGGGTAGTGAAGGAGCTGATTGAGAAGCGTCAGGAGTTTAAAAGGAGGATGAAGGAGGAAAAAGACCCCGCGAAGAGGAGGGTATGGGACGCGAAGCAGGAGGCTTTCAAGAGGATGGCCAACGCCTTCTACGGCTACACCGGCTTCATTCGGGCTAGGCTATACCTGCTGGAGATCGCGAACTCCATCACGAGCTTGGGGAGGAAGTACATAACGCTCACGAAGCGCATCGTCGAGGGAAAGACGCCGTACAAGGTAATCTACGGCGACACAGATTCCATCTTCATAAAAACCGACACCGACGACGTGGAGGAAGCGTTGAGGGTAGGGGAAGAGCTCGCAGAACTCATCACGAGGGAGGTGAAGGTCCTAAAGATGAAGCTCGAGGGCGTCTTCAGGACGCTACTAATCAACGCGAAGAAGAGGTACGCCGGGTGGTGCTTCGAGAGGAAGGGGGACAAGCTCGTCGGTAAGATCGTGATGAAGGGGATAGAAACGGTGAGGAAGGATTGGTGCGAGCTCGTGGGAGAGACGCTCGAAAAAATCCTAGAGATCATACTCAAAGAGCAGGACCCCGGAAAGGCCCTGAAGTACTTCAGGAAGGTCGTCGAGGACCTGCAGGAGGGGAGGATACCGCTGGAAAAGCTCGTGATCGTTAAGGGTCTTTCCAAGAGGGTCGAGGACTACAAGGGAACGCAGCCCCACGTGGAGCTCGTGAAGAAGATGATGAGGAGGAAGGGCGTGAAAGCTCCCGGGGTAGGAGATAGGGTGGGGTTCGTGATCGTGAAAGGTGTGGAGCAGGTTTCGGAGAGGGCCGAGGACCCGGAGTGGGTGAAGCTCCACAACTTACCCGTCGACTCGAGGTACTACGTCGAGAGCCAACTCCTACCCCCCGTGGAGAGGATTTTCGAGGCGATGGGGATAAAGAAGTCCGAGCTTTTGAGCTTCGGCAGGCAGCTACAGCTGGCCGAGGTTACCCAAAGGTTTAACGGGAAGGATGCGGGGAGTGCGGAGATAAAGGTCGAGGACGTTAAGGGCGTAATCTGCAAGTCTTGCAGGAAAACTTACTCCACCATTCCCCTCTCAGGCAAGTGTGTTGAGTGTAAGGGGGAGCTCTTGTTTTACAGCGAAAAGTTAAGGTCCGAGTATGTGGTTTTCTGAGGTTATACGCTTCGACGGATGGTTGCTGAGCCTCCTGAACAAGCCGGCGGACCCCTGGCTGAACACCCTCGCGATAGCGCTGTACTACTCGGTCTACGGTTTCCTGGCGTTCCTCCTCGCGTACTACTACACGAAGAGGAGGTTCCTCTTCTTCTGGAAGAGGAGGAGAAAAAAGTTTCTCCAGCTGATGCTCAACCTGGTCGTGGGGTGCGTCGCAATCTACTTTATCAAGTACCTCGTGAGGAGGGGAAGACCCTCTCCGGAAGAGTTCAGCGTTATCCTTAACAAACCTGACCCTTCGTTTCCCTCCACGCACGCTTTCATTTCGCTCCTCTGCTGGAGATTCATACCGAAAAGGTGGAACCTACCGTGGAAGGTCGTTACCCGCGCTTACTTACTCTCGATACCGATGGTAGCGCTTTACTTGGGCATACACTACCCTAGCGATGTAATCGTCGGTGCAATCCTCGGTATAGTTCTGCCGTCCATTCTTTCGGAAAAGCGCTCCGAGACGTTGGTGAGAAGTGCATCGACCAGAGTTAGAATGTTAAAGGAAAGTTTTAAGAAAGTTTTCTGTTAAAGCGTGACGTAGCGCGAGCCAAAACACGCAAACGAACCCAAGGTTTTTGAAGGGAGTGAAGAATAGCGGGAAGGAGGCGATGAGAAGGAGAATTTTTACGCGTGAAATGCTAGCTCCTCTTCCAGAAAGTTCGAAGAAGGTGAGTAAGGGAGGAACGGCAAGGGATGCGAGGAAGACGAGGTCTATTACCATTCCGGGGTTGAAGAAGATTTGTGTGAGCAACGCTATCCCGAAGAGGATGAAAATCTCTGCGAGGAGTATGGACGAGAGAAGCACGGTCCTCTTTCCTTTCCTTTTCAGGAAGGGTAAGAAGGAAATTACGGGCGGGAGTGCGGCGAGGAAGATCGCTAAGTTTTTATGGGTTGGAGGTCTGTATTCCTCGCCGACGTAGCGAAGTTGGTACGGAAACTCCCCTGTTTTCAGGCACGCCATCAGTGTTTTCTTAATCTCTGAACACTCTCCGTAGGTTTCGCAGACTACAGCGACGGGAACGCTCTTACAGCTTTCCTTCAGCTCGTGGTACACGGGAAAGCTTCCCAGGCTGTTGTTATCGACCGTGTAGGAGAAGCTTGCGTAGAGGTATAGCCTACCGTCCAGCGAGTAGCTGTCGACGTTCTTCAACAACTTGAGTATTTTCTCCTCGGAAGAGTTGGAAATCGGAAGGAGGGCAAAGAGTTGGTACTTTCCAGTACGGCGAGAATAGAAGACGTAGAAGTTACCTTCCGAGACGAGGTTCGAAAGCACGTCCTCGTTACCAACAACTTCCGAGTTTAGTAGGAACGACGCGTTGGTGGCGTTGGTAAGGAAAACTTCGGTTCCGTCCAAGAAGAATTTTTCACCGACCCCGTAGACCTTTCCGTCGAGCTCGAACGTACTTTCGTTGATGAATCTAACGTTGAACGGTTTATCGCCGAGGAATATCATCGAGGACCCGTTGGATATTTGGTAAGGGATAACAACCCTTACTGAAAACCTGCAAGGGGAAAAGAGCACCTCTGGATTTTCCACGTCGGAGAAGGAAATTTCGGAACCTTCGCCACGGATTTTCACCCATCCTAGGCCGAGGATGTTCGCCCTCTCCCTCAAAATCTTTACCACGTAATCGACGGAAGGAGGGTTGCCCTCGACCGCGTATTTTTTGACGATGCTCCCTCCGACCTCGCTCGAAAGTCTTATCCGTTTACTCGAGATCTCACCGACTTTTATTCCCATTCCCCTTTCAGTCACGAAGCATCCACCCGGGACGCCGTTCACGACCATGGGAACGTAATCGCCTGCGGAATGGTTGGAAACGAGCGTATAAAACTCCTGCGGAGTTCGTACCTCTCTTCCGTCAACTTCGTTAACGACGAAACCGACCTCGACGTTGCTGCACCTTGCCCACGGTTCCATCTTTAAAACTTTAACCCCACCCCTTTGTGGAACGAGGAACCACGCTACGGCGGTAAAGGAAATTAAGAATAGCATGAACAGTGCCAAAATCCTCACGCTGGGAATCCTCATGGAAACTACCTTGCGACTTTAACAGACGTGGGTGTGATGATGAGATAATCGTCATCAACTCCTACGAGGTCGCCATCTATGGCCGTACAGGTCATCCTTATCCTTTCAACAGCCCTCTTCAACTCCTCCATATCCCTCTCCTTCAGGTCTTTGATGTAAGCGAAAACGATGTAACCACTCCTTACCAATTCCTGAATTCTTCCGACATCCTTCAGGCTATCTATCGAACTGACCTTCACCTTAATTTTCTCCTCGCTCTCGAGGTCCTCAACCTCTATGTACTCCTCCTCGTCTTCTCTCTTGCCTCTCCAAAACTTGAACACCACCTCACCTAACCAATATATTTCCTCCCGTAAAATAATGTTTTACGATAGCTCCCTCCTCTTTTCTTCGAGTAAGCTTACGATGTTCCAGATCTGCGTTCTCGTGTACATCGGCATGTTGGGGTCGTTGATCACCTCGTCGAGTATCTGTATCGCGGTGCTAATCCTCACCACGAGCTCTTGGTTCTCGTCGAGCAGCGCACTCTTGGAGTCCTCGACCGCGTTCTTTATGTTCCTCGGTACCGTCCTGTCGTTGAGTATGGTCTCGAGCATGTCGACGATCTTGTCCAACCCTTTCATAACTCCCACCTAAAAAATTTTGAAACGGGGAAAGGTTTATAAAAATGTCGGTCGAGCGTTTCGAAAGTCAGGCGGACGCTTCGGAGGAGCGGGAAAGCCCAGGAGTTCCCGCAGGGTTCGCTAAGGTTTCAGCTTCTTCTGTAGTTCCTCCAGTTTTTGAGAAAGAAAGTTTTCCATCTTTTCGAGGCTGGAGATTTTAGCCCTGACGCTCTCTATACCCTCCTTCAACTCTTCCACCAACTTTTCCTTCGGCTTTAAGATTAGGACGTTGCCGACGAGTTTGTACGCCGATTTCTCCTCGCTCTTCTCCAATTCTTTCAAGGCGAGCTTCATCTCGCTCTCTTGGAGTCTAAGGGTTTCCTTCTGGACGAGCACCGACTGCAGTTGCTGGTAGTAGTTCTGGAACTTCAGCGCCTCTTCCTGGGACGCCTCCCCCACCATGCTTCCGTAGGAATTTTGTAGGGGCTACATATAAAGGTTTTGAAACTTTCAGCAAACCTTCCTTCCGTGCGTTTCGAGGAGGGTTTCGTTGACGTAAATCGGAGCACCCATCCTGAGCGCTACTGCCATACCGTCGCTAGGCCTTATGTCGAAGTCCAGCAGCGTGTTGCCCTGCTGCAGGAAGATCCTCGCGAGGTACATCCTGTCCTTTATTCCTACGATTTTTACCATATGAACCTTTATCCCTAGGGTGTTGAAGACGTCTCGGATAAAATCGTGAGAGATTGCGCGGGGGCCAGTTCTGTTGCGAAGAGCATTGGTAATGGAAACACCCTGCGATTTTTCAACCACCCCCCTCAGCACGTAGCATCCGCACCTAAGGTTGACTACAGCCTCATCGTTAAGAAAGTCTACGGTTACGTCGTCGACCTTCCTGAAACCATCCGTGGAGAGCTTGGTGGGAGCGATGCTTCGCGACAACGACGGCAACGTGTAGTTTCCACCCCAACCCTCCTCAGCGGGAAATTTTTCCACCAACCCCTTTACCGAGCCAAGAATAAGAACAATAACCAAACCACAGATCAGCATGAACAGAATAGCCGAAACGAGGAAAAAGGTAAGGGTAACGAGAGGCTCATCTTTTCTTTTTGTACCTCTCCGTCCACTTAAGTTTCCTCGCATCCTTCCCCATGAAGTAGTACCTTTCACACTTCTTCCTGCAAAAGTACAATATCTCTCCGCTCAGCCTGACGAACATCTTTCCCCTTCCCTTCGGTATCTCCTTTCCGCAAAACGAGCATTTCAACCAACACCACCCTTACCTAGTTTCGAGCTTGAGCGCCGTTTCCATCTCCGTCTCCCTCAGCATGAGCACATCCCCGACTCTAACCGGACCCATGACGTTCCTCACCAGTACTTTGCCTTTGTCCGGGCCCTCGAGCACCCGGCACCTCACTTGGGTGACGCCCCTGACGCCGCTCCTGCCGAAGACCTGCAAGACCTCTGCAGGGTACGCGTCGTCCTTAGGCATGCGTTTCAACCGCTTTTCTTCCTGATTTCCTCTACCTTCTCGACGACCTCCTCCAGGAGTTCCCTAGCCTCCCCGGGGTCTACTATCGCCACGGAGGACGCCGCGACGTCTATCCCGGCGGTCCTCCCCAGCTCGAGCTTGCTCGGCACGTAGCCGTAAGGGACGTTCTTCTCCTCGCAGAGCGGGGGAAGGTGCATGACTATCTCTTCGGGTTCTACGTCGGTGGCGATCACCACGAACTTGGCGAGGCCCCTCTCCACCGCCTTGGTCGTCTCGTTGACCCCCCTCTTCACCTTTCCCGTGTTCTTCGCGACCTCTACGGCCTGGAGGATCTTCGTCACCAATTCTTCTGGAAGCTGGAACTTTTCGTAGGGCTTCGGCATCGTCCCACCGGTCGACTTTAAATATTTCGTCTTTGAGTATATAAATTTAACTTTCTAATGGTCTTTAGGCTCGGGCCCGGTCGACGTACTCCTATCCTGAAAAACGCGCGTCGGTACCCGAACTATACGAGGTACCCCCATCCCTTCAGGGTCTCCGTGAGCTTGCGGTAGAATTCGTTGCGCCCACCGACCGGTATACCCAAGCGTCGGAAGACGCTCAAAATTTCGTTGCCGGCGAGGGTTCCCTTCGGGACCAAATACCCTTCGACGAATTCCTCTATCTCATGCTTATACTCTCTTATGATCCCCGACGCTATTTTCCTCGCACCGTCCATTATCCTCCCTACCTCTTTCTCCGTTTCCCTCTTCTTCTCCTCGCTGAGGAAAAACAAGTACGGCCACTTTTCTTCCCCGGAAGCGTCCTCCGCTTTGGCGGTGGGCAGGGGGTCTTTGAGAGAGTACAACTTAAGGGCGCTCTTGACCGCGTCCCTCAAATCGCTTTCTCTTCCCTCCTCACCGCCCCTCCCCATGACCTCGTAGACTGCGGTGCTCCCCAACGCGCTGATGACGTTCGCGAAGTAATATTTCGACGAGCCCCTCGGAATTTGCGGTGAGGGTATCACTATGGTTTTTCCCAAAGCACCGACCACCGGCTCGACCGTTACCAGGATGGGTTGCAGCCCGATTACCACGGAAGTGACCAGGTGCCCTCCACCCTCGTGGTAACCCTTCTCGATCCTTTCCTCCTCGCTTTCAACGAGGTCCGTCGTCGACGGGCCTCGTAGGGTTTTTATTATCTCCGCGATCACCAGTTTGTTGCTCACCCTTTGGCCGGCGTGGCTCTTGTAGGCGACGTCCGAAACTATTTCGGCGATCTTTGCGGCGTTCAAACCTTCCGTTAAGAAAGAGAACGTCAGCAAGTCCAGCCCTTCCGCGTAAAGACCGTGCTTGTTCAGGTAGTACCCGAACAACTCTTCCCTACTCCTTAAATTCGGGTTGGGTATGTGGATGATTTTCCTGAGCCTCCTCGATATTTGCCTGTCGATCACCGAGGGGCTGACCGCTGCGGTCACGATTACGTAGGTTGGTTTCTCAAATTCGTGCAGCCTGTCGAGGTACCTTTTGAACTTCCCTAACAGTTCCCTCTCCTTCGAATCGACGAGGCCGAGCTTACTACCCCAAAAATCTTCCGTTTGCCTTACAAGCTCGGAACCGAGTAGCTCCCTCCTGTCGTCGAAAACGATCAGCATCGGTGATTCCTTGGCACCATCCTCACACTTCCGGAAAAACTCGTCAATCTCGTCGTAATATACCTCGCTCCCGTCCACGATCCTGTAGCCGAGCTTTTTAGCCTCGTTCGCCAGGGCGTGTAGGGCATAGGTCTTCCCGACACCCGCGTCTCCGGTGATTATCGAGCCTCCGCAAGAAGAGATCAGAGCCTTCAGCCTTTCCCTCTCGCCGGAGTCGCTGAGACTCACGAGGACTCTGAGGTAGTCCACGACCTCGTAGAGGCTTCTCTTGACCCTGTGGAATCCGACGTAGTCCTTCTCTAGCGTTATTTCTTTGGTTTTGAATTCTCGAATTTCCATGAATGTAATTTGTGGGGTTAAAAGTTTTTAAAAGTTTAAAAATGTTCTTCTCAAAACAATTCATATGGGACACGTTTACATGGATGTGGTAGTGAAAGGCGAGAAAGGAGAAGAGAAACTAGAAAACGTCATCGTCGATACAGGTGCTACTTACACTTTTCTTAAGCGAGAGACGCTAGAAAAGGTTGGTGCTGTAAAGCTACCGACTAAGGTTGAGGTTGAGCTTGGCGATGGGAAGAAAGTTCTTGCCAACGCTTATGGTGTTGTGATAAGATTTGAAGATAGGGAAGCACCAACCATAGCGCTTACGTTCCCGGGGACGAAGGTTGTGATAGGCGTTGAAACTCTGGAAGCTTTGGGTGTGAGAGTAGACCCAGTAGCGAACAAGCTTGAGTACGTGAGACCGAAAGGGATGGCTTACTTTTATTAAGATTTTCGTGTCACCGATTTTTAGTATGAGACTCCTCGTTACGCTGAAGGCCAGTAAAAGTTTCACATACGACCTTTCATACTTCCACAAGCTTCAGGGAGCCATCTATAGCTTGCTCAGGGATACTGAGTACAGCGTGCTCCACGACAAAAGGGGTTATAAGTTTTTCTGCTTTTCCAACATCTTTCCCGTGCCACGGGATTACACGGTAGCTGCGGGGGAAGAAAAAATGTTGTTGATTTCGAGTCCGGATAGGCTCTTCATCAGAACGTGGCAGAAAAGCTGGAGGAAGTGACGCTCCGCATAGAAGAAATGGAGTTTGAGGTCGAAAGGGTGAAGAAGTTCGCTGGGAAGGAGGACGTTAAAATCAGACTAGAGTAGGATTGAAATTTTCAACTCTCACAACATTCCTTTCGCCACGCCGTGGCAGGTTCGTATACTCTCCGATTCCTACGAAGGCCGAAGC
>CAYUFF010000001.1:0-42330 GCA_964444075.1 uncultured archaeon | reverse complement strand
TTTCGCCACGCCGTGGCAGGTTCGTATACTCTCCGATTCCTACGAAGGCCGAAGCCGTGTACAACGGCCCTTCAAGGAAACTTCTTCTCGTCGTCCGCCTACGCTTGGTATAGAACCGTAGATTTTTATACTTTTTTCCAACACGGAAGGCTGCCCGGCAGAACGTGCAAATAGCGAACTCGAGCTAAAACGCTACCTATCGTAAACGTAAAGGTTTTTCAGGGCGTTGTAGACCGCCGTGATCAAGTTCCTCCTCGTCGAGGTATCGCCGAAAGCCTTCATCCACACGTCCTTTATTCCAGCCAACCTAAAGAGCTTCTTCGCCTCGTCGTTCGCGACGAGCCCGACGCCCTTCGGAGCCGGGTACAGGACCACGCGAACGCTCCCACACTTACCCTCCGTCTTGTAGGGAATGCTATGCTCCGTACCGCACCCGCACTCCCAGCTACCGCAGCCCCTCTTCACCTTGATGAGGTTCATCTTGGCCTTCCTCACCGCCTTCAGGATAGCACTCCTAGCATCCCTAGCCTTCCCGCTACCTATTCCGACGACCCCGTCCTCGTTGCCCACGACGACGAAGGCGCTCATCCTGAACCTCCTACCCGACTTCGTCATCTTCGCCGTGATCTTTATCGGAATCCTCTGGATGCCGCCACCCTTCCCGGTCCTACCGCCTATTAGTATGACCTCGCTCTTGAGGTCTGGGAGTAAAACGTCCACGATCTCGGGCTCCAAGATCTTGTGACCGTTTTCCAAGATTTCGTCGATGCTCTTTATCTCACCCCTGACGACCTTCCTACCCAAAGAGGTCTTTGGCGTCCACCCTTCCAGGGAAGGCGGTAAAGCGGGAATTTCCTCCTCGGCTTCGATTTCCTCCGCCTCCCCTTCCTCTTCAACCTCCTGCGTACCTTCCTCTACCTCCTCACCCTTTCCTTCTTCCACGCTCTCCTCAGCCCTTTCCTCCACCATTTTCACCACCCAAGATTCTACTCTTGACGGTCTCAAAAACTTCGGGCATGTCCTTGAACTTTTCTGAGTAAGAAGCTATGTGCTCACCCCTTATCCTCTCTTCCGACGGGAACATTCCCTCTCCCACGGGGATTCCGAGGCCCGCGTCTGCCGCACCCTTCGCTACCGCGTACAACCTGGAGCCTCGCGTGGAAGGGTAAACACCCAGGTCGAGCACGACTTCCCTTATCCCCCTCTTGAGGGCCCTCTTTCCAACCAGCAGACCCACCAAGTAGCTCGCGGGCATGTTGTCGCAAGCGTACTTCCACCCGAACCCCCTCAACTCCTTGGAAATGGCGGAAACCAGGGTCCTGTCGCCGCCGGGAGCGTAGTCTATTATTTGAGCCCTCACGTACTTCAAACTCTTCCTCACGACGAGCCTAGGCTTCCCGGACTTGAGCAGCTTCAGCCTCTTCGCGTAGTTCGTCTTACCTTCCCTCCTCCTCCTGAACGGCATCACGAAAGTGGGGGAAAGCTTCATGCTCGCTCACCCTTCAAAAGGTTGTGCTGCTCGAGATAAATCCTCAGGTGCGCCCTGCTCCTGAACATACCGCCCTTCACGAGCCTGTAGAGCTTCCTGTAAGTCCTGCCGTCCAGCATCCCTTCCTCCTTGAGCTCCCTCAACATCTCCCTCAGGGGCCTCACGGTGTTGATCCACCTCTCTTTCCTCGAAACCCTGACGTACTTCGAACCCTTTTTCTTGCCGGGTCCCCTCCTCCTTCTTTCCCTTTCCCTCACCCTCCTCCTTTCCGGGAGCGCTCTTACGTAGCCCTTGAGGACCAACCTCCTCACGTCCGCCTTGGTGACGGCTTTCTCGATCTCCTCCTTCTTGCTCGGGTCGAACCAGACCCTACTCTCTCCCACTCCTAGGACCCGCGCCGCGAGCCTCCTTAAAGTATTTGCGCCCATAATATCAATAATTATAGGTAAAGTTAACTTTAAAAACGATGCGGGGTGGGCGCCCGTGGACGAGAGGCTTATCAGGGTGGAGCCGTTCCTAGAGAAGAACGACCCACTGCCGGCGGTGAAGAATGTGATGAACGCCTCACACCTTTTTGAGTTACCCGTCGTCAGCGAGGGAAGGGTCGTCGGTACGGTTACCGCTAAGGGAGTGGTCGAGGTACTCTCCAGGCACCGCTGCGACCCCGAGGCCTTGACAGCGGCCCACGTGATGGAGGAGGACGTCCAGAAAGGCGACGTAGCGACTCCCGAGGAAGAGGTAGTGAGGAGGCTCGTCGAGAGCGGCAGGCTAATCTTCTGCTTCGAGAAGGAGGGTACCTTCGCCGGCTACACCACGAGGAGGATGTTGCTCGCCCTGGTCGGCGAGGAGGAGAGTGTGGAAGGTTTCGTGACCGCCGATTACGTCGAGGTGGACGCCGACGCCGACCTGAAAGAGCTCGTAGACCTCGTGAGGGAGGGAAAGCCCCTGCTAGTAAGGAAGGACGGAAAACCCTTTTCCGCTTACCTCCCCGAAGAACTCTACTTCCTCATATTCGTCGAGGACTTTCTTCTAAAAAGGTTCGAGACGGACTTCGAGACGCTGAGGGGAGAGGAGAGGAAGTGGTTGGGCAAGAGGCTTGAGCGACGGCTGCTTTCTGGGGAAGAGCACCGACACACGCTCCCGCTGGTCAGGGTCGGAGACGTCGCCGAGGAGTTCAAGGTGAGGCGCGACGCCACGGTGAGGGAGGTTGCCTCCATGCTCGCGAGGGAGAGGAGGTTCTGCGTCGCGGTAGAGGACGGCGGTATAGTTAGGGATGTCGACCTCTTGAGGACGGTGGTAGGGTGAAGGTCAAGGAGTTGATGAGCGAGGAGCTCGTGACCATAGAAGCCGACAGGAGCTTGAGGGATGCGATGAGGAAGATGGAGGAGGAGGGAGTCTCCAGACTCCTCGTAACGAAGGGCGGAGAGATAGTCGGGATAATCACCGAGTACGACGTGGCGAAAAGGCTGGGCAGCTGGAAGGAAAGGAGGATTTCCGACGCGAGGATATTCGTGAGCTCGGCGTACACGAGGGGGCTCAAGTGCATCGGGCAGGAGGAAAGCGTCAAGGAAGCCGCTAGGACCATGCTCGAGAACGGTATAAGCAGCCTGGTCGTTCGCGACGAAAGCGGAAGGGTGGTCGGGATCGTAACGAAGACCGACGTGGTCAAGGCGTTGAGGGGGAGGGAAGAGAAGGTAGAGGGTTGGATGAAGGTGGGCGTCGTAACGCTCCCCGTGGGCTCTACCCTTCTCCACGCGAGGAGGCTGATGCTCGAGAACAAAATAAAGAGGATTCCTGTCCTGCTCGACGGAAGGATAGTCGGGATGCTCACGGAAAAGGACGTGGCGAGGGCCCTCGGAACTTTCAGGAAGGTTGTCGAGGGGAGGCACTGGGAAGAAAGGATGAAGAAAATCTTGGTCGAGGATGTTATGAGCAAGGACGTCATAACCATCCGGAAGACCGCCTCGCTGGGCGATGCCGTCGAGACGATGCTCGAGAAGGGGGTGAGCGGGCTCCCGGTGGTCGACGAGGGCGGTAAGCTCGTCGGGATCGTCACCAAGACGGACTTGTTGAGGGCCGTCGTGGATTTACTCTAACTTCCTGAGCGTCCTCGACCTTCTCCGGCGTCAGACTCCTGAGGAAGCTTTCGTAGAACCCCTGCACAACCTCCTCGTACTTTTTCTCCAACGGAAGGTCCTCTCGCTGCGCGGGACGGAAGGTTCCTTCGACTTCCACAACCTCACGCTCGCCCTCCGTCATGCTCCTGTAGTCTTCCGCGCTCCCGCGGGCGAGGAGCTCCAGGAAGTTTCCCATACCCTCCCGCGTGGGGTACACGCCCTTCACGAGCGTGCTGTCCGCGTCGACCCCGAGGGAGGAGAGCAGGCTTCCCAGGAAGTCGTCTACCTTCCGGCCGAGGCTGCAGCCCTCCGGCTTCTCCCCCTTGAGGCAGAGTACCCTCTCCTCCGAGGGGTCGTAGAGAAGGTACGTGCATTCCTTACACTTCACGGGAACGTACTGTACGCCCACGCGCCCACCCTCAACCCCACAGGACGGCCGGCGCGGCTGGAGTTAATTTATCCTAAGTACGCGAGTCTTAATAAAACCTTTTTCCATTCCTCCTACCTTCCCAACTCTGTCGCGTCCCTTCTCAACATCAACATCAATTCGCCCGTGTACTTTGGTACGCAAAAATCCCAGCCCAGTTTGTAGCTTTCTTCGACGAACGCCTTAAAGGTCTTAACGTTTTGATGCTCCCCCAGGTTTCCGACGCCAAAAACATCCACGGCAACGACCCAACTCTCATCTTCGGTAGGATAAAGCTCAACGTATGGCGGCCTGTCTTCTGGTTTTTCCTTGCGAAAAATTTCATCGTAGTGGCGCTTGTGGGTGATTATCCCGAAACCCGCCGGTAGAATGTGGAGCTGCATCTCGTAAAGCTCTGTCAAGATTTTCGTTACCCGACGAATTCCCTCCCTCTCGCACTTTCTCAGCAGCACGTTCGAAAGGGCTTTGTGCGTCAAGAAACACGGTGTCTCCGAGTCGAATTTTTCGATTAAGCTTTCGACCAACCCCAGGTCAAAACAATCTCCACCCTGATTACAATACCTTACACCTTCCTCGAGTTCGAGTTCCGTCAATCGGGGCGGATACGCAGGGTCGACTCGGACGTATGGTCCGCGGTAGCCGGCACGCCTCAGCCAGATACACGGACCAAGGTTGTTTCCAGCCCCACCTTCGACGATTAAATCAGCTTTACCCACTATTTCTTTTTGAAAGATCTTATCGTCCTCACCTTCCTCTATGACCTTGAACGTGAGTTTCGTTTCCATATGGGTAAGGAGGGAAGTAAAAAACTTAAAAATTTCGTTTCGAGGGAAGCCGCGGTTTCGGCTTTCATCCTTTGTGTAAGGCAACACCGGGAAAACGTGCTAGTACGCTTCAGCGGAAGGAGTAGAACGCAGCAACGACTAGTAGCCAGAAAAGGGTTGGTAGCGGAAGGGCCGGCAACGGCCTCTTGTACTTCTCCACGAGCCTCAGCGTAAGGAAAAAACCTGCGTTCGTCGCCAAGAGGGTGAGGAATAGGCAGGGCAACCCGCCGACGACTGCGGCGGCCGAGGCGAAAAAAGAGGAAAAAACCAAGTCTCCGGTTCCGACGGAGAAGCCGCCGAGGGGGACGAGGAAAATTCCCAGGGCCGGCGACGGCTTCGCCACCCCCCTCGCTCTGCCGCGCGGCCTGAGGAGTTTGATCAACTTCCCGAGCGGACCCCTGAAGACGGACACTGCGTCGTAGAGCGCGAACACGGCAGGGAATACCACAAGCGTCGGCGGGCGCAGCGCCAAGGAGAGGTAGCTGCCGACCTCGGCGGAAACCAGGAGCGCGGAGAAGACGACTACCGGAGTAATCGACTTTACTAGCGCGTAGCCAAGGAGGAGGGTAAGGGCGGTTGTTAGGACAATGCCGTTCGAAAGACCGAGGGTTGCGGGAAGGTAGAGGGAGTTGAGGAGGAAGAACGCGGATACCGAGACGAGGGAGACGAAATGCTTCAGGAGGAACTTCAGCTTCGTGAGGAAGATGAGGAAAACGAACGTCGCTACCAGAACCATTGAGAGGAAGGCCAAGGAGTTCGCGGAGGCTTGCGCGACGTCGCGGTTCCCGAACGGCTGGTAGGGTTCTGGGATTAGGTTCAACGAGAGGAGCTTGAGCGTGAAAAGTACGGAAAGCAGCTGGGAGAGGAGAAGGAACGCCACCACCCTTTTCGGTTCCCTTCTCATCGGACAGACCTTACTCCTTCTTGTAAATGTAGATGCCGTCCGGGAACCTCCTCCTGTCGTACCCCACGACCCTGCAGGCCTGCTCTATGTTGCTAGCGGTGGTGCCGACGGCTTCCACGTCGACCCCGCTGACCACCACGTCCTGCCCCTCCACCTTGACCTCCACACCCTCGACGACCTTCGCAACCCTCGGCGTTTTTTCTCCGAGGAAATTATGGATTAGCACCCTATCGCCCTTGACCTCCACCCTCATCGGGAAGTGGGCGAAGCAAACCTTCAGCCTGTAGGTGTGGCCCTCAGTGACGCCCTTTATCATGTTCCTCACGTGCGCTGCTACGGTCCCGACGAGCGCCTTCACCTTTCTCCTCTCGACGTCCGAGAGGACCCTTACCTTCCCGTCGGAGACTTCTATCCTCACCGAGGGCAGAAGGTTGAAGGACCTGCGTAGCGCACCCTTTGGGCCCTCCACCTTGACCGTGGACCTACCTTCCAACGAAACGCTGACTCCTTCGGGAATCTTCACCTCCTTCACGAACATGGGTCACGACCTCAATAGCAATAAGCGATCAACTTACCCCCCACGCGCAACTCCTTGGCCTTCTTGTGGTCCATGACGCCCTTGGAGGTGGTTAGGATCAGTATCCCGACGTCCCTCGCCGGAAGCTTCCTCTTCTCCCACTTCTCGAATTCATCCACCTTGACCGAAAACCTCGGCCGTATGGCGTTGCAGTCCACGACCCTTCCCCTGAGCTCGACCCTGTACTTACCACCCCTACCGTCGTAAACGTACTCGACCTTGCCTATGTACCCATGCTCCTGCATGACTCTCAACACGTTCCTCACGAGCTTCGAAGCCTTCACTAAACATTCCTTCTTTCCAACCCTTTCCGCATTCTTTATCGCAGAGAGAGCATCTGAGAGCAGGTCGTGCTGCATGCTCCCACGTCCCGTGCAGATTTACTGTAGACTTCAAACTTATTAAAATTTTACAGTAAAATTTTCCTGTAGAACATCTTAATTAAGTTTCATGACTCTAAAAAAGTTATCATGGAGATACTTTTCTCGCGAAAAGCTTTGGAGTACAAGGCGCATGGTCATCCTGAGTCTCCCGAGAGGATTAAGGTGATCGTAGATTATCTGAAGGAGAAAGAGTTTAGATTTACCGAGCCAAAGGCAGCAAAGAGGGAGGACATCGAGTTGGTGCATACGACTTCTTACGCGGAGAAGATAGAGAGGGGAGATTTCTACGACCCTGATACGCCTGCTTTGAAAAACATCTACGAGTACGCGTTACTCTCCGCAGGAGCTGCAATCGAGGCGATGAAAATTTCCTTGAAAAAGGGGTTTGCCTTCTCTCTCATGAGACCTCCAGGGCATCATGCCGGAAGGGAGGGAAGGGCTCTTAACGTAAGCACCATGGGATTTTGCTACTTCAACAACGTAGCGATCGCGACGGAAAAAGCGATAAGGGAGGGACTCGTCAGTAAAGTGGCGATCGTGGACCTAGATTATCATCACGGCAACGGCACGCAGGAGATATTCCTCGGAAGGCGAGATGTTCTCTACGTCTCCCTCCACGCTTACCCAGCGTACCCCGGTACCGGCAAGTACAGCGAAGAGAACTGCAGGAACCATCCGTTACCCTTGGACGTTAGCCCGCGAGAATATTTCGAGGTGCTGGAAAGGGCGCTCAAGGAGGTTGAGGAATTTTCTCCCGAAGCTCTCGGGGTTTCCATGGGCTTCGATACCTACATCTACGACCCGGTAGGCGGGCTCAGCCTGAGGGAGGAGGATTTCGAAATGATAGGCGCTGAGCTAAAGGGACTCGGCCTACCCGTCTTCGTTATCATGGAGGGCGGTTACCATACGAAAGCTCTGCCAGCTTGCGTAGAAAGTTTTTTAAAACCTTTCCTCTAAAATTTTTTCGGTGGGGAAGATGGGTGATTACCTTTCCCCTCGAGGAATTTTATAGGACTCTGGAAAAGAACGGCTACCTACAACTCGTGAGAGAACTTCTGAAGATGGTGACGAGGTGGAAGGGGAACTACCATACACCTTACACGACGAGTATGCACAAGGACGTCACGTTCGAGGTCGTGATGGGCGGCGGAAGGGAAAGGGTGAGGGTGAAGTGCGAAGGTCTCTACCATCCGAACTTCGTGCAGGAGTTGTTGAGGCTGAAGGACGCGGACCTTAGGGTGAGCAGGGTAGACTACGTCCTGGAACTTATTTAAGCGTGGGGGAGAAAGTAAGAAGTAGCATGCTCGAAGAGAAGCATTACGTACCCAGGAGAGTCGCCGAGGTGGACTACGAGAAGGACAAGAGGGTAGTGCTGGTAGGGAGGGTAAAGGAGGTTAGGGAAAACAGCATAGTGTTCGAAGACGGTTCCGGCGAGGTGGAAATAGGGTTCGTGGACGGGTTGAAGGAAAGGAAGGTCGTGAGGGTCTTCTGCACTGTGGTGGAGGGAAGGTTGCTCGTCGACTTTTTCCAGGTGTTGGAAAACTTTAATATGGAAATGTGGGAAAAAGTTAATAAGCTCTACGAGCGTGCGAACGTGTGAGTTCCCGTGGTGGTGGGACCGTGTTCACGGCGACGCTCTCTGACCCGAAAATGTTGGCCGACGCTGTCGTTTCCATAGGCGAGCTGATAGACGAGGGGATCTTCAAGGTCGACAAGGACGGCATCAGGCTGAAGGCGGCCGACAGGGCCATGGTCGCGGCGATAGATTTCAAGATACTCTCCACGGCTTTCGACACGTTCGAGCTCGAGGAAAGTGTAAACCTTGGGGTTAACATCGTCAACCTGATTTCGGTGTTGAAGAGAGTGAAGGCCAGGGAAATGCTGACCCTTCGGTTGAAGGATTCGAGCAGGCTCGACGTCGTGATCCACAACTCCTCGAGGAGGAAGTTCACGCTCCCGCTCCTCGATTTGAAGGAAGAAGAACTACCGCAGATAGAACAGTTGGAATTCTCCTGCAGCGCCGAGGTAGATTCCTCGGTCTTCAAGGACGGGCTGGAGGACGCGAGCGTGGTCGCAGATTCCGTGCTGATAATAGCGACCCCAGAAAAATTCGTGATGGTCGCGGAGGGGGACGTGAGCAGGACGGAGCTCGAGCTGGAGAGGGGCTCTCCCGGCTTGTTCAGCCTCGACGCGAAGGAGGAGACGAAGGCGAGGTACCCGCTGGATTACCTCAGGAAGATGGTGAAAGCCAGCAAAGTTTCGGACAGGGTTAAGCTCTCGTGGGGAAACGACTACCCGATAAGGCTGGAGTTCACCGTAGAGGACAAGCTTTCCCTAGCTTTCGTGCTAGCACCCAGAGTGAGCGAAGAATGAAAAACGGGAGAAAAACAAAAAACCAGGAAAGCTATTTTTTGTACAAGAGTTTCTTTTTCTTGATGTAAGCCCAGAGGACCTTCGTCATCGCGCTCGGGGCGATGGGCTTCTTACCGAAGACCTGTTCCAGAGAATCCTTAACGCCCTTGAAGCAGACGACGTAACCGCCGAACGGCTTACCCTTGGCTTTCTTTTTCTTTCCCTTTGCTTTTTTCTTTGCCATAAAAAACTTTTGTTTTAGTAAAACTTAAAGTTTTTCAAGTCTGAGGGATAGTGGTTTTGACCTTCTTACAAACCTCGTTGAAAGCTCTCATGACCAAGAACTCGGTGACCATATTGCTTTCGATGCTATTTATACAAGCAAAATCCGCTCCCACGATCTTTCCGTTGATCGCTTGCACACACTTCTGAAAGGTTCTGAAGCTGATTCCAGAAGCTTCTGGGTAGTCGACCGCTGGTGTGAAAGAGGGGTCGAAGCAATCGATGTCTACGGATAAGTAAACGTTCTCCCCCCTCTTGGAGAAACTTTTAACCAACTTCCTTACCTTACCAAAGCTTTCCTCGATTTGCAAGGATGTCGCAAACTTGATTCCGTCACCAGCCTCGGAGAGGATGCCGTATTCCTCCTCGTCGCAAGACCTCAGGCCTAGGAGCAGGACCTTCTTTTGTGGATACTCCTCCTTGAACCTCCTCAGCCAGGTAGCGTCGTTGAGAGCTTTTCTCACCCTTTCCTTCGACATCCAGTCCATCTCCCTTACCTTACTGTCCACGTAGGAAGATTTCAAGTCCGCGTGCGCGTCGAAAACTACGAACTTGTCGACGAAACGCGAAGCACCCTTGAACGTAAAGTAACTGGTAAGGTGGGCTCGCGAAAAGGTTACGACGAACCTTTTCAAAGAAAGGATGCCCTCGACCAACTCTTCGACTTTCCGCCAATCCCTGTAGCTGCTGATGGAAACGTCGCCTACGTCGCAGAACCTCAATCCTTCGAGAAGATTTTCCTTCCTATCCACGTCGAAAAACTCTACGAACCAGCTTGCTTTCCTGTAGGTTTCGAGTACCTTCTTCGAGTGTTTACCTACTTTTATTCCTAGGATGAACGCGTTCGCCGACTTCTCGTCGTAGGTCGCGAAGGAAAAAAACTTGCCTTCCCTCATGAACTTAAGTTAAGTTTATTAGGAAGAAAATGTTTTTTGAATTTATGAGGAGTTTTTGGGTGGGCCTTTTGCTCAGCGTGGTAGGAGGAATAGCGCTGGGAATCTTCTTGGTAACGCAACTCTATCCTTTACAACCAACCGTTGCTACGCCGAGCTTTTTACCTGTTGAAAGAGGTTCTCAAGAAAGTATGAGAATAATTCCGACTTTTATCCCTAACGTAACGCTGGAAAATTACACAGTGAGCCTGAAGGTTCCTGCGGTGGACAACGAGGGTAACGGAGTGATTACCACGCTCAAGGTTCAAGCTCGCCCTGGTGAGGGTAGGGTTCTGGTGAACATCAAACAACTTTCCTTCTGGATAGACACGCAGCACTCCATCAGGGTGGCGAAAAAGGTCGCGGAAGCCTATACTAACGTGGATACTTCCAGAATAGATTTAATCTACTCCGTAGAAACTGAGGCATCGTTGGTGGAAGGAGAATCGGCTGGCGCTGCACTGACGATAGCGACGATAGCCGCGTTAAAAAACATTACCCTGCGTGAGGATGTGGTCATTACAGGCACGATACAAGAAGACGGCTCGATAGGAAAAGTCGGCGGAGTAATAGAGAAGTGCAAAGCGGCCAAAGAGAGTGGAGCAACACTTTTCTTAGTACCGGAAGGTCAAGGAGTCTACAAAGAATACGTTCCAGAGGTAAAGTGTAAGGAATACAGAGCGCCAGGTTTCTACCAGAAGGTTTGCACTTCTACCTACGAGCTGAAAGAGGTCAACATCGGGAAGGAATGCGGAATAGAAGTTAAAGAAGTCAGCAACGTGGAGGAAGCGTTGAAGTACTTCGCGGAGGAGTAGCGTGTTTTACAGAGAAGAGGTCACCGATATAGCTCTCGCGATACTATTACTTAGCCTAATCTTTTGGATTGCTAACGGGGTCTTCGACCCTAGGCTGCTTTTATCCTACTTCCTTCTCGTGGTCCTCAGCTTCTTCGTGCACGAGCTTGCCCACAGGCAGGTTGCGAAAAAATTCGGCTACGTCGCGTTTTTCAAAGCCTCGCTCGAAGGGCTGATGCTCGGGTTGGTCTTTTCCTTCCTAGGCATAATAGTAGTGCTGCCCGGAGCCGTCGTCATCCTACCGGCATTCTCCACTTATTTCAAGCCGCCGTGGAGGATTAAAGAAGAGATGGGGATAGTAGCCTTGGCAGGACCGCTGGCGAACATTATGATTTCTGCGATTTTCCTGCCGTTCTCTTCGACGCCGAGCTTCGTAAGGACATTAGTCTTCATCAACGCGTGGCTAGCGCTCTTCAACCTGCTTCCGATTCCTCCTTTGGACGGGAGCAAGGTTTTCTGGTGGAGCAAGAAGGCCTGGGCTGTCGCGTTTGCTATATCCTTGACGACCCTGTTAACCCCCAGGTTTCTGCTGTAGTTTTTCCGCTATTTTCTTGATCGCCTCCTCGGCGTTTATGGCCTCCAACCCAGCTCCTATTCCAACGCCTTTCATCAAGTCTTCGGTAATCTTTGGAAAGGAAGCCGGCAGCACTATCTTCGAGCCCTTGGAAGATGCTATCTTTTCTAGCGCCTTGAGGTAAAGGTAGGTCAAAGCCTGCGGGTTCAGCCTTTCTGCAGCGTCTCCCAAGACCTCTACAGCGACCCTCTTAGCCTCCGCTTGGAACCTCGCCGCTATAGCCTTCTGCTCTTCGGTTACCGGTGCTATCAACGCCTTGAACACATCGTCCGGAATCTTGACCCTGAGGATCTCCACATCCTTCACGTCGGCACCCCATTCTTCGAGGGCGAACACCAACCTTTTCTTGCACTCCTCGTTAATACCTTCGATGTTGTAGAAGGCTTCCCTCATCACGAAGCCGCCAACGCTATCCCTTATTACCCCGTAAACGAAGTTGTTTAGAGCATCCTCGAGTACGGTAACTTGGAGTACGGCTTTCTTGGGGTCGGCTATCGAGTAGAAGAAGACGGCATCCAAGGTCAGAGGAATGTCATCCCTGGTTACCGCCGTTATGTTGTTGAGCGTCACGCTCCTAGTCCTTATGTCAACCCTCTTAAACTCCTGCTCGAAGAACGGTATAACGATCGCCCATCCTGGGCCAGCTACCCTATTAAACTTTCCGAACCTGTAGATTATTCCCCTTTCCGTCTCGCCGTAGTTTACGATGAAGACCTTGTAAAAGCCGAAGAAGGCTACGGAAGCCAGGGCAAGGAAAGGGAGCGCTCGAAGGATTAGGGTGAAAAGTCCCGGGAGGAAAATTTTCAAGAGTAGCAGGAACGCCGCGAAGCCTACTATTCCGACGAAAAGCCGTGAGGCGACCCCGTTCCTCGGACTCACAATTAAATTTTGGAGGGAAATTTAAATGTTTGTTGAGGAGGCATTCTAAGTATGATTATTGCCTCGACGGCAGACATTCATAGCCCCCAGTACTACCAGGAGTTCTTGAGTGCTTTGGAAAGGATGGAAAAGAAGCCGGACCTTTTCTTGCTCGCCGGCGACATGGTGGACAACGGTAGCGTCTTGGAAATGGAGAAGGTGGTGAACGCCCTTTTCGGAAAGGTAGACTGCCCGGTGGTGGCGTGCTTCGGGAACAACGAGTACCAGGAAATAAGGGAGGAGATGAAGAGGAGGTTCAGGGAAATAATTTTCCTCGACGATAGCTACGTCGTGCTTAAAATTAGGGGAGAGGACGTAGGGATAGTGGGAAGTACTGGAAGCCTGGATTCTCCGACGAGCTGGCAGGTTAGGAACATACCAAACATAAGGGAAATATACAGGGAAAGGATCTCGAAGGTCGACGGGCTCCTCGAAAAAATTTCTAACGCGAGCTTCAGGATACTCCTCATCCACTACTCACCGACTTACAGGACGCTGGAAGGAGAGCCGAGGAGGACCTACCCCTTCTTGGGCAGCAGGAAAATGGAAGAGGTTCTGTGGAAAAGAGAGCCGAGCTTGGTGGTACACGGACATTCTCACAAAGGAAAGAGGTTCGCGTGGGTCGGGAGAGTTCCGGTATACAACGTAGCACTTCCTGTAAACAAGGAGATAGTGCTAATAGATACTTCCACTTTGAAACCTGGACTACAGAGATTTCTGTAGATTCAGATGGAAGATATTTCTACGATCTTGAGGCCTTCCTTGGTTATCTCGAAGGGATGAATATAGATCGAGTGCTCGGTTCTCCTCATCTTCCTGACTGTTAAGGTCCTCTTGAACTCCTCCGCTACGGGGACGAAGTCCAGCTTTATCACGCCGTCCACGATGAACTCTATTATTCCAGAAAGGCTCAAGGCTTCGGAACCTTCCTCGATGGTTCCGGTGAGGAGGGTGGTAACTCCGAGCTCCTTCAGGTTGTTTACGAGCTGGATTAAGGCTACCCTCCTCATATATTCATCTTTGATGAACATCTCGATGATCGATATCGAGTCTATCACGACGCGCTTGGCGTTTATCTCCTTAACGGCTTCCTCGATCTTCTTAGACAGGTCGATTATGTAGAGCTTTATTATGCTCCCTATCTCCTCCTCCATCGAAGAAAATGCTCGTATAGCTGAAGTCGGTATCACTGGCTTTACCGACAAGAATTTAACCAGTTTTTTCTCCTCCAAGGCTCTTAAATCCCAACCGAACATGGCCATTATATCATCCTTTATATCTTCCTCCCTCTCTTCTGTCGTAACGTACACACCCGGCTCATCCCTCTTAGCACCTTCGTAAAGGTAGCTCGCGGCGAAAGCTGTCTTTCCTGTCCCAGTCTTTCCCGTAACTAGTACTACAGAGCCTTTGACGAAGCCGCCCTGAATAAGCTCGTCTAGACCGATCACTCCGGTAGAAACTCTTTCTACAATTCCCCTTTCCTCAGAGTTTTCGAACTCCATACTAAATTTTAAGTTTTGAAAACACTCCTAAATAGTTTTTTCAGCTTGTGCTTTATCTTCCAAATCCTGTATTTCACTTCCATACTGATCTTTATCTCAGGAACCATCAAAGAGGGCGGCTTCCTTTCCACCTTCCTCTTCTTTGAAGGAACACCTCTCAACTTTCTCAAACTTTTCGGTAGGTTTGCAAAACTTTCTTTCATCCACTTTAACATTTCTTTTGGATGTAGTTTGGATATCAGTAACTTCCTCCTCGCTAGCTCTAGTCTTCTCACGTCAGCCCTTACTCTAAGGATTTTTCCCTGTTTCTCCGCCATTAAGGCGAAGAAAGTTCTTTCGTCTATCTTCCTCGTGAAGTACTGCTTCTGAACCTCGACTCTCGCCGCTATCAGCGATTGTTCTTCGTCTTTAAGCTTCCTCAACTTCTTCGTAAGCTTGTAGTAAGGGATCGCTACTTGCGTAGCGAAATAGTTCGAGAAGAGCGCTGCTAGGGCGATGATTATGAAATTCCACTTGTTTTCCAACAAGAACTTCCAGAGCTTCAGCTGGAATATTTTTAGCTTCACAGCGTTCACAACCTTTTCGGCAGACTTTATCTCCGCTTCGAATACTTTCAACTCATCCTTTTTCAACGAGGCTCTCGCTTTCTCAAGTCTCTTCTCTAAAGTTTTAACGAGGTCTTCTATCTCCCTAACGTCGACTCCAACTTTTCTGTAAGCTTCCAGCGTTTTCTTGAATTCCTTCAACGACTCTTGCAAACTCACATATTTCTCTATCAGCGGGTTCGGTTTTACGATTATCTTGAAAGTCTTCGCGAAGGTATAATTCTTGCTCTTCGCAGAAAACGAAGCCGGATACTCACCTACGCTCACGTTGAGCGGGACGTGAATCCTTACTTCAAAATCTTTCGATTCTCCAGCACCGAGAGAAATTGCTCCAGGAAGGGTTAGCGAAATCGGGACCTTCGGTTTCTCTACCCAAGAGAACACGACTTTAATCCCTATTTTCTCGTTGTTTCTCACGCTTCCTATCAAAACGGAGTCCTTTCCCTGCATGACTTCTGCCGCATCTGGAAACTCCAAGCTGAACTTTCCCTTTATGCATGCGGGCACTTTTTCACACTTCGTTTCTGCAGCGCACCCCGGAGGGTTGCAGGTCCTTACCATGTACATCTCATCGTCCTTGCAAGTACCCATACCGCAACCTATCTCAATCCAAGGAGTACAGTTGCAAGTTATCCCAGGAAAGCCTTCTTCAGCCCCTCCGCCTCCTGGAGGAATGGTAGGATACTCTGGTGGCTTTACCGTGGTTAGCACTTCTCCGTACATTCCCATGTTCTTCCAGTGGTCTACCGAGTAGACGAAAATCGAGAAGCTTTCTTTATTCGGTGCTATGAAAGCTTCTGGAGAATAATAAGCTTGTAAGCTGCTGTTCCAAGGAACGAGCCTGTAGTTCCAGGAACAATCCGGACAATAAGCTACCACGACGGCATCATCTACAATCTCTCCCCTAACGTTTTTAACTTCCACTTTCAGAGGAATCTTACCACCCGGCGAGAAGTAAGCTCCAGCGGAAGGATAGATTATGGTAGTTTTAAGTTCTTCGCTAACCTCAAACTCTCCCTTGTAAACACCTTTGTTTCCGTTTTTAGTAACCGTAGCGTAAACCACGTAGGTCGAGGCCAAAGATTTTTCCCTACTGCTTTCGGGAGGGTCGGTAGGCATGACCCTGTAGGAAACCTCTTCTGTTATCGTGTTGTTCGCAAGAGTTTGGTTGCCCGTCTCGTTCTTCTGTAGAACCAGGGTGAGGTTGAAACCTTTTACCGGCAAGCCCCTAGCGTCGGTAACGTTGACTTTGAACGTTATCAAATCACCCTTGTTGTAAGGAGAGTGTGTTACGCTGACCAAGAAAGTATCGACGACCTCGAAGCTCCCTTTCTCAGAGCTTACGTTGACGTTACCGGCGAGGTCGAAAACCTTTACCTCGTAGGTATAATTACCGACTTCTTCCGTCTCGTTGAAGAGTAGCACGTAGCTGAAGGGTTCGTATTCGGTAGCCTCGTAGCTTTTCGTGACACCGCTCGGGAAAGTTACGAGTATGGTAACGTTCTTGATTTCAGTTTCGTTGTCGTAGGCTATAACCTTTATCGGGTTTTCTTCCATCAGATTTAACCTTGGATACTCGTGGGAGTACTCCTTAAGCGAGGGTGGTTTTTCATCGCTTCCAACGACCCTTACGAAGAAAGTTCTTTGGGAATTACCTCCTTTACTGGAGTTTACGAGTAGCGTAACGTTGGTCTCGCCAACATTCTTGGCCAGCAACTTCCAAGTAGACCTGAAACCTTCATCCTTCCACTCCTTCCAAAGAATATCTCCCAGAGTTTTGCTAGAACCCTCCTCCGAAATTATCACGCTTTCGTTATCGATGATTAAGCTAGCGTTTACGCCGATGAGGTCTCCTCCTTGAGGGTACAAGTAATACGAAAACTCGTAAGAACTTCCGTTGAGTAAAGTAAGATTCCTAGTTTCTATCCTTGGAGTTCCGTAGGGTGAGGAGAAGTTGGTTAGGTTAAACCTCTCAATTCCTGAAGCGAGGGTGACGGAAACGTTTATGCTGTAGTTTCCGGATTCGTCCACGAAAAGGCTACCCACGTAAGTAAAGTTTCCGGAGTCGGTTAAGGTAATCGTTTCGGTTTCTCCGTATGGCTTGGTTATCTTTGCTACGACCTTCGTTACCAGCGAAGCGTTTCCAGAAATGCTAGCGGTAATGTTCTGATAATTCCCCACCTTGAGCGAAGGTGAGGCGACTGAAGCGTTGACGGAAAGCTTCCTTATTTCGAACAAAGCTTCCTTGCCAGTGGGAACGAATACTTCGAGGTTTCCGGAAGTGTCGTTGACGAAGATTCTCGTTATGTTATAAATTCCTGCTGAATCGTTCTTGTACTCGAGCTTCCACAGCTCGTAATCTTCGAAAGCATACTCTAAAGCTAGCGAGAGGTTTCTCAGGAAGTTTTTCTCAGAGTTGTTGACCTCAACCCAAACGCTTCTAATTCCAACGTTGTCCCTCGCTTTCACGAAGTACTCGATGGTTTCATTCCTGTTGAAAACGTTATCGTCATCCTTCCAGTAAACGTCGATTAGCTGAGGCTTCTCCACGTCGAGTACCTTAACCTTCTTCTCGAAGGTAGCGTTGTAGACTCGCGTGAATTCCCACGCGAAGACCTTGAAGATGTGTTCCCCTGCTTTGGTAAGGTTTAGTTCCCAGGTTGCGAAGGCTTCCTCACCACTTTCTAACAATTCAGAAACTTTCTTCGCTATACCGGCAGAGATTTCGCTCGTGTAGTTAGCGAAGACCTCGTAAGCACTTCCCGTGTGGAGCGATGGTTGGTTCACGTTCTCGACAAACACGGTGAAGTTAAACTTTTTCTTCTGCTCCACTTCGCAGGCGGAAGAGGAATCGCAAGTCACGTTGGTGATGTTAAGGTATGGCGTCCTGAGCAAGGTGTGAAGCTTGTAAGTCTTTCCCATGAAAGTGAAGTTCCAAGTAAGTTTTCTATCTTCTAGCGGAGTTACAGCCTTGAGTAATGAAGTAAGGTTCATCCTCGAAGAATCCTCTAAACCACGAGCCTCCAGATAAACGGCATAAGAACCTTCGAGCTCAACGTTCTCAACGTTGCAAGCTTTGCTATCGTCGAGCGAACAAGCGTAAGCGGTTTGGTTTTGAAGCTCTTTCGGAATCTCCAAGGCGATGCTAGGGTTGGGAACCGTCTTGTTGAAATCTATTGTGAGGTTGAGCTTGCATTTCCTTCCTGCGTCTATGTAGGTTGTATTGCAGACCTTCAGCTCTAAGGTTAGGTTCACTACCCTGAACGGAATGTCCACCTGATACACCTTGGTATTACCCAACTTATCAGCGACCACTAGAGAGTGAATGGTGTGCGCTCCCAGCGGAAAACTTTCTTCCTGGATCGAGACTGTAGTGCTCCAATTCCCAAAGTTCTCGTTACCTTCAGCTAAGGAGAGTGGATAACCGAGCCAATTCTCTCCGTTGGACAGTTTTATCCTTAGGAAAGCTGAATCGACACCGACGAAATCCTCCAGCTCGGCCGAGAAAGTGAATTGTTCCCCGTACAGCAATCTATAATCTCCGTAGCTTTTATCCAAGGATAAGCTCGTCACATTGCTTATGAGACTTGGTGGTGTATTATCGACCTTAAAGGAAACGTGCTCAGTGCAGTTGACGTTAGTAGCGTTATCACTAGCGTTTATCCAAAGCTCGTAAGTACCGTCTTTCAACGAGGTGGTGTCGAACGTAGATACCCAAATTCCTTCGTCACTCTCGCTCAACTCTCCCGAAACGTTGAAAGTGGAATTTTTGATTAGGAATCTTACCTCCTTGATTCCAGA
Source organism: uncultured archaeon (assembly GCA_964444075.1). GTDB lineage: Archaea > Aenigmatarchaeota > Aenigmatarchaeia > CG10238-14 > SCSR01 > CAYUFF01. The sequence goes on along the minus strand of CAYUFF010000001.1, from coordinate 23,789 downwards.
GCCATTTTCTACGATCTTAACTTTTATTTGCAAGATTCCGCTGACAAATTCATTATCCTTCGGAGAAAGGATCGAAACCCTAGGAACGAACTTGTCTATTTTTACCCTTCCAGAAGACTTTACATTCTCCAAGTTACCGAGGGTATCGTTGGAATAGTACTTCAAATAGTACTCGCAAACCTTTCCTTCATCGCAGGTTAAAGTTAGGGAATAGTTGACCTCAGCTTCACCTTTCTTCGAAACGTTCTGAGGCTGAGAGAAAGGCGAGCATTCTGAAGTATAAGCGTCGCAAGTACTTACTAGGGTTACATTACAGCCAGAAGGGTTATCGGAAGGAAGGTCCTTACAAGTTAGCAGGATGCTTTGGTCAACGTTCTTCCACTCGCTGCTGACGTTATCGCTGGTGTTTGGAGCAAGGGTATCGACGTTTATAACCCTTTCTTCACTCTCTTTGGTATTGCCTGCAAAATCTTTACAAACTATTTTCCATTTCCTCTCCCCGCTTCCCAGAGCTGTTGAGGGAGTGATCGATTCCTCGCTACCGTTGTAAACTATTTTCGAAGCGAGAATTATTCCGTCGATTACGAGGCTGCAGTTCAGTCTGCTAGCAAGGTTGTCGTAACCCTTGAATTCAAAGGTTGGATAAGGATTGTTGGTCCAAGTGTCATTATCGGGAGAGATGAGTGTAACTTCTGGTGGTGTAACGTCAACGTAGAACTCTCGTGGGTAAGATTCGTTGGAGTTTTTTGCAAGGTCGCTGCAGTTCACCTTCCAGGAATGCTCACCCTCACTTATCGAAACTTCGTAGGCAGCTTCTTCCGCGTTACTAACAGATTTGCTACCGTCTTTCGAACCGTCTACGAAAATATCGCAAGTCAAATTCGGTGAAAGGTTATCGATTGCCTTGAATTTTAAGGTAAGTGTCGTGTCGTTCAACCATTCCCCATCTCCAGGAGAAATCAACTCGATCTTGGGCTTGCTAACGTCAACGTAGAACCACCGAGTCTCGCTAACGTTGCTGTTGCCGGCTTTGTCCTTACACCTTATCTTCCAAGAATGATGCCCTTCCTCTAACTCGCTCGTTGAAAAGATGATTTGAGTAGAGTTGTCAACCTCGTCACTCGCGTTAACCACGTCGTTAACCAAAAGCTCGCAAAAGAGCGTAGGCGAAAGGTTATCGATAGGTGTGAAGCTTACGTCAATGACTCTCAAAGAAAACCAAGTATCGTCAGCGGGTGAGTTCAACCTGATTGATGGTCTAGTAATGTCTATCACGAACCAAGAAGTTACGTTGGAAATCTTGCCTTGAGTATTGTTCGCCCAGAAGAATATCGTGTAGTTACCCTCGCTGCAAGCAGCGTTATTGCAAGAAGAAGAGATGTTGAAAAGCTCGCTGAAAACGTAGGAGGATTGGTTCACTATTCCGCTTTCGTTATGCTTTACCATGTGGCGAGTTTCGTTGGAGATGTTGTAGTAAGCGAAGGAAATGTTTACATCAGGTGTGGCAGGCGATTCCACTGTTAAGTTGAGGTTGAAGCTGTCGTTCACGAAAACTCGCGAAGGATAATAAATCTTTACGGAAGGATAAGTGTTAGCGATGTGGAAAGTTACGTTAACGTTTTGCTTCAAGTACCCAAACGTGTCGTTTGCTGAAACGTTAAACACGAACGTTCCGTTGGTTATCGAAGAACTATCCCATGAGGAGCACCACGTGTCATCGTCACATCTTTCCATCATGCCGCTCGCGAAGACTTGCGGAATGTTGGTGGAGTTCCTGATTTCGAACCATACCTTATCGACGCCAACCCCAATGTCGACAACCTTAGCCTTAAGCTCTACAACACCGCTATAGGTCTTTCCTTCCTGCGGGGAAAGGATCGTTATCGACGGTGCTTGCTTGTCTATGAGAATGAGAGTTTCTTTAACGTTTTCCTCGTTAGAGAGAGTGTCGTTGCTGAAGTACCTCAAGTACTTCTTGCAGGTGCTCCCTTCAGGACAATCTACCTCCAAGGTGTAGTTGACTTCCCTTTCACCTTTCTTCGAAACGTTCTGAGGCTGTTGGGAAGGCTCGCAAGGAGTCGCTCCTTCATCGTAGGTGCAGTAGAGAGTCTTGTTACAACCAGAGAGATTATCCACGCAAGTTAGAAGAATAGTTTGATTCTCCTTCGTCCAGGAGGAAGAGGCATTATCGCTAGTGGATGGTGGCGTGAAGTCTACGAAGAGTAAGCGAGCGAGGGTTTCGTTCTCGTTGCCTGCTTCATCGCTACAGTTAACCTTCCAAGAAAATACCCCGTCAGAAGAGAAAATCAGCTCAACCTTTTCGACCACATTACCTGGAGTTTCCAAAGTTTTCTTGATAGAGGAGTTTACCAAAAGGCTGCAGTAGATCGATGGAGAAAGGTTGTCGGTAGCGTTAAACTCGAAGATTATGGTGTCATTGCTCGTCCACGTCTCGTTACTAGGCTTCAGGTCGGAGATTCGTGGTGGAGTAACGTCGACTCTAAATACTGAGGAGGCCCCGTATCCGTTGTTAGCCATATCGAAGCATTCTACCCAGTACTCGTGTCTACCTTCGCCAACGCTGTTGTTGGCAAGGATGTAAGTTATCTCACCGCTCTGCACCTCGGTAGAGTTATCGGGAGAACTACCGATGTAGAGCTTGCACGTTAACGTTGGGGAAAGATTGTCGGTAGCGTTGAAGTAAAACTTCGGTCTCGTGGTGTTTACCCACTCGTTATCTACTGGAGAGATCAACTTTACCTCTGGTGTGCTGACGTCGACATAGAACCACCGAGTCTCGCTAACGTTGCTGTTGCCGGCTTTATCCACGCACGCTACAGTCCAGTTGTGGAGACCTTCATCGAGGGCCACGTCGATTTCCCAAGAGGTAGTGGTATTGTTATGAACGCTCGGAAACTCTTTCCTAAGGCTCCCGTCGACGTAAAGCTTGCACTTCATAACCTTCGCGAGGTTGTCCACGACCTTGAAAGAAAACTCTGGATACTGGGTAGCCAGCCAAGAACCGTTAGTGGGGGAAAGCAAGTAGACGAAAGGTTTTGTTAAGTCTATCGTGAACTCGATGCTCGTGGAATTCTCGTTCCCCCTCGTCGCTAGGGAATCGTTGACGAAAAGCTTGAGCTCATGAACACCTTCTGTAAGGTTTGTCATGGTGATGTTCTGACAGGAAGGAATCGTTTGATTATCTCCACCGTCTAAAGAGTACCAGCAAGAATCCACTCCGCTCAGAACGTCGTAGGCAGTAAAGTTCAGGTTTAAGCTTGTGGTGTTGTAGTGTTCACCATCTTCAGGAAAGATTATGCTAACGTAAGGAGGTGTGTCGTCTACAACGAAAGTGAAAACGCTTTTGTTAACGTTCCCAGCCTTATCGATTATCCACGTGTAAAGGTAGTTGGTTCCCTCGTTCTTCCACCCTGGGTTAAAAGGAGTGTTATTGAACAACTCGTGCTTAACTCCTTGAGATTCGTTCGCCCAGTAGCTACTCTCAACACCGGATGCTGGAGATGGGTCGTAGAAAGTTACCGTGATGTTGTCGGAAGACTTTAGGTGAGGGTAAGGGTGAGACTTGTTTTGAGGAGAAACGGAAATTATCCTCGGAGCCTTTCTGTCCAAGAAAACCCAGAATGAAGCTGTAGATTCAGACTCGTGCCAATTCCCTGCGGAATCCCTTATTTGGACGTAAATAGTTCTGTTACCATCATCGGTAGGACAACCGAACTCCGAGACTGTAACGTTGAAAGCGCTCGAAAAAGTGAAGGTCCCAGCTTGGTTACTACCAGTTATTTTTTCCCAAGGAGTCCAACTAGTTCCATTACACGAAAACCTTGAATAATGGTAAAACTCGTCCGTGTCAGCGTACTCCACAAAAAAGTTTGGAAGGGTTTTGTTAGTGTAGTGAGAGTTGTCGGATGTAAAGATGACATTGAGGGGATGGTATCTATCGATTGTAAAGACGAGTTTATCATACTTTCCCCAGTAACCGTCCGTGTCGTTGCAATGGACGTAGAGGTAGTGCGTACCTATCGTGTTAGGCAGTTGTAGGTTCTCTGGAAAAATAATCACCCCTTCAACGACTTCGGTAGAGTCGTCGTTGAAGCTACCATCCTTAGCTTGGAGATTAATACCATTACCAGCGAACCTCTCTGGTAGCACCGGATCATCGATGTAGTACTCAGCTCCGCTAACTTTACCGAAAAGCTGATAATTTCGGCAGGTAGCGTTTATCTTGGGATAACCTCGATGACAGTACTCATCGCTAGGGTCGCAGGTAAGGTTGCCCTCGACCCAATCTTCTCCAGAAATTGAACTTGCGTTAACGTACATGTGAGATTCTTTTACCCTTGGCGGGAAAAGGTAAGCTAAAACTCTACCCATCACCCTCTTTCTATCATCCGTATTGTTGATGGCTTCGAAGCCGAACGCGAAATACACCACTTTATAACCCAAAGGTCCCCCGGTGTTTACCCGAACGGATGAGGGAATTTTTGAGGTGAGGACGACCTCTTCAGTAGCGTCACAGTATACGCAGGGATCGCCCTCATATCTGTCACAGAATGAGTGGCAGGGGTCATCTTTGTCTGTCCAGTTGCAAATTAAGTTCTCCCCACACCTACATTCTCCTTCTTGGCAGACATAGTATATACCTAACCACTTCACCCACTTAAAACAGTCTAAGATTATTTTATCGGAAGTATCCCCGTAGTAAAACGAGCTCCTAGAACTATCTACCGCATCTAAGAGAGGAAGGTAATAATAGATTACTGAAGGAGAATCCTGATTGTCAGCCCCATCGCCTCCAGAAATGTAAGGGTTGAGGTAATGTCCTATCGGATCGTTTTCCCTACCTTCCAAGTCCCAGTCGTCGATGTCATTCTTACAATAATAGGCGTGTAAGTAATCCTGGTAAAAACTCGTGGTGCCTATATCGTAACCAATGTCCTGACCTGTAAGGAAGAGCATACCCCCGTTATCGAGGAATTCTTTTAAAGACTCTTGATCACCTTCAACCAACGTTTCTCCTGCAGAATCTTCTCCGGTAACCCATATCACCACGTCATAATCCTGGAGATAAATGTCCTCCCCTTCCTTACAACCACTTTTGCAGCCGGAAGGATAGGTTGAGTTGTAGCAGGGACCGTTAACGGAACAAGGTTGCTCGGTGCACGGAATCGTACAGTTTTCGTACTCGATACCATATTCATCTTTAAGTCCGTTAAAGATTCGAACGTAGTACTTGTGAATCTCTTCGGCTACTCCGACTAACTCTCCCTTGAACCAATGGGCATCCTTGACCAAGAGTATCTTCGGCCATGGTGACGCCGCCACAGAAAGTTTAGCAAGAGTAGCGACGGTAAGCGTGAGGAAGGTGATCGCGATGAACAACTCTTTCAGCAAGGACTCGCGCATAATTTATTATTTTTTCTCAGGAAAAATTAAATTCAGAAACCATGGCAGGAAGAGTTCCGACGGGAATACCTGGGCTCGATGAGTTGATGGAGGGAGGCTTCGTGGAGAATTCCGTCAACCTAGTGGCTGGTGCCACAGGGACTTGCAAGACGACTTTCGGCTGCCAATTCATCTGGAAGGGCTTGCAGTCAGGAGAGAAAGGGCTATATGTAAGTCTGGAGCAAGAGCCGGAGGAAATAATGAAGGACATGGAAAGGTACGGCTGGAACTTCAAGAGCTACATAGAAAAGGGGCTCTGTAAGATAGTAAACTTCACTCCCGGCGATGTTGAAGAGTTAAAAACTTTCATCCACACAGAAGCCACGAGGTTGGGAAGTGTGAAAAGGTTCGTGCTGGATAGCTTAACCCTTGCTGCGATGGGCTGGAAGGAAAGGCCGGAAGAAGCTTTCAAGATAAGGACGAAGGTTTTCAACCTGATAAAAACTTTGAAAAGGCTCAGGATGACAAGCGTGGTGATAACCGAGATACCATCGGGCCAGCAATCCCTCGGGAGGCTTGGCTTCGAGGAATTCATAGCCGATAGCGTGATCGTGCTGAAAGTTTTGCCGTTGGAAACTCCCATGCGTGCTTTGCAGATAGTGAAGATGAGGAGGACGAAGCACAGCATGCAGGTTCATCCTTTCGAGATTACCGAGCGAGGAATAGTTATTTCCTCGAAGGAAAAGTACTTCTAGCTAGAAAACAACCTTGTAGAGCCTTATCTCTGGATTCTTGAGCACTAGTTTAAAGTGTTCGAGCTTCTTCCCCTCAGGGAAAGCCTTGCTACTATCCCCGTCCCAGAAAAAGAGAGTTGTGAACAAAGAGTCCCTAACTTTCGGGTCCATGTAGATAACGAGAGAAAAGCTTGGGTCAACCCATACCAAGCCATCTACCTTGGCTTTCTCGTAGACCTGCGAGACCTCCCTACCGTCTTGGTAGTAGACTATTTCCTTCACGACCGCGTTGACTATTCCTTGCCCAGGAACCGTTAGCACGGGAACGAGCTTATCTTCCTTGGTCACGAGCTCAATCTTGTAAGTATCGCAGCTTCCAGGGCAATAAGTTATTATCCCGCGGGCTTGGTCCATCTTCTTGAAGAACGCTTGTAAGAAGCTCCTGCCATCACACCTCCACTTCTTCCCGTTGGTCTTCGTCCATAGGTCCCAGTCGAAGGTTGCGAAGCAGCTCATCCAGTAGTACTTGCCTATCAAGTCGTTGCTGGCTATCAAGTAAACCTCGCTAACGGGCTTGCACGCATCTTCTGGCATCTTCCCCTTATGCCACTCCTTGGCCTGCTCGCACTGCTCCTTCGTGAGGTTCGTGTACTTCTTTATTATCCTTATCGCCTCCTCCTCATCGCTTGTAGTCATGATTTTACCCATGTCCTGAATCCTTATGTTGTGGTTGTAGGGAACGCAGTGAGCAGGAGGGCAGTGAGCTCCGTCTGCATGAACCTTCAACCCCGTGTAACCAGCGAGTATATGTCCAGGGTCCCACCAGGTAGCTACCAAAGCATCCTTATCAGCGTTTTCCTTAAGCCAATCTAGCATTTCATACCAATTCTTGCTGATGAGCATTCCCTTGCTGGCGATTCCCATCTTTATTGCGTGGGAAACGAAGAGGAACGAGAAGAAAGCCAGGAGGGCGAAAACTGTGAAGGAAACGACATCTCTCCTCCCTTTCAGGTAGTTCCACAGGTTTCCTACCACGTAGCCGCTCGAGACCGTGGCTGCGATCGAAAATAGTAACGAGAACCTTACACCCCTTGAGATGAGGTAGAAAGCGACGAGTGCCCAGAGGAAGAGGAAGACCTCGACCCAAGAAATCCTTTCCCTCCTCCAAAGCTTGAAAATCGCGAGAGCAGGGATTCCGAAGAGAGAAAGGACCAGAGGAAGGACACCCACTCTACCGGCGACCTGTAGAAATCCGTCCCTGGTAAAAATGTTGATGGGTTGGAGCTCGGCTACTGAGATGTTCACGATCAAGGGCTGACCAGCTATGCCGGTGAAGGCTAAGCTTCCCCTGAAAGATTGGAGGATGTTGTGGAACCCGAACACGATTGCCAGCACGTTGGTGATCGAGAGGATTATTACCAAGGGAAGCAAGAGAGATTTCAACTCTCGCAGGCATTCTGTGGTGAGCGTCAACCTTCCAGTATGCAAGAACGATTCGAGGACCCTGAAGGCTAGGATCGCCGGGATGAACGCGGTGAAAAGCATGAGAGTGATCCAACCTCCTCCCCAGTTGAAGATGAACAAGAAGTTCACGAGGGCGGCGATAACGCATAGGGATATCGATTTTCTTTGAATGGCTAGGATTACGCTCAATACGGAAAGGAAGGAGTAAAAGACCACGGGAGCGTCGGTATCGCAATAACCGGCCATGCTGACTCCTATGAAAGCTGGCGTTAAGGTTGAGAAGAGGGCGGTAGCCAAAGCCCCCACGTCGTTTCGCGTTAGTATCCTGCCGAGGAAGAAAGCTGGAATAGGAGTAAGCGCTACCATCACGAGCGGAGAGATTATCGCGGCCTTCGTTAGCGTGATGGAAGGTGATAGGTTTTTCAGTAGCAGGTAAAGTAACGCTATCGTGTACGACCATCCTTGGAAAGGTTCGACGGGTCTTCCAGGAGGGTAGAAGCTCAGATAATCCCAGGCGGGCATCTTAAATCCGTTTTCCAAAATCATCTTCGCATGCCTGTAGAACCACCACGGGTCGTAGTCCAAGACAGTAGGAGTGGAGATTGTGGAGAGCCTCACCCACACCGAGAGATAAACTATGCCTCCGAGCAAAACGATAAGCAAGCTTGGGTAAAAGCATTTTCTCGCGAGAGCGCTTACGTCGATCGAGGGCATCATACTTAATCACTTTTGTCGAAACTTCCTTAAAATCCATATTAAGAGAATGTACCACGCTAACAAGAGAGGTTTGTATTTTTTCATAATTACACAGTTAATTTAAAAGGGGTTATAAAGCTTTGCTTTTTTGTTCGTTTCTTTACTTTTGATATAGTTTTAGTTAAAAAACATAATCAAATTCTTTCACATTCGTGTAAAAGTTTGGTATAAATGGTATAGTGATGTTTTATTGAAGTTTCCCATTTAAATTTTCTAGAAAAAATCCTTACACAGTTTTTTCTCATTTTTTCCCTCCACTCTCTATTTTGAAGGATTTCACAAATACTCTCCGATAATTCTTTTACATCGAAAGGTTCGATCAAGAGACCCGTTTTATAATTTTTTACAATTTCAGGGAGTGCGCCTGTGCGAAAACCAACAACAGGTATACCACATTTCTGAGCCTCAGCACAAGTAAACCCAAAACCCTCGCTAATAGAGGTAGAAAGAAATACATCGCAAGTTCTGTAAAAAAAGGGTAATTTATGATAAGGAACTCTTCCAACGTAAATAACATTTTTTCTTACACCTAATTTATCAATCAATGGTTTTATTCTGTTAAAATACGGGCCCCCAATTAAAAATTTCACAGTGGGGATTTGATTTTTCACGTATTTTATTGTTTTCAACAGAAAGGGAATCCCCTTTTGACCCCATTCTTGCATTCTTCCAATCCACCCTACAATTGGTGAGTCTTTTAAGTTGAATACTTTTCTTAAGTTTCCCCCTATGGGAGAAAAAATTTCACTAACACCATGATAAATCACAGAAATCTTGTGTGGAGGAACGCCAGCCTCGACAAGAGAATTTTTTGTGTATTGTGAAGGGCAAATAAACCATGTGTAAGGAAAATGGGAGATAATTTCCTCCATTTTTTTAAAGAAGAAACAGGAACCTGGAGGTACTCGTAAAAATTTCCATTTTTCTCTAAAAAATTCGTGACAAAAAAGTACTACCGGTTTGCCGGTCATGTAACGAAAAATCCATCCTGTGAAAGAAGGAAGATAGGTTATAACATGATAAATGTCGACGTCCTCTACAATTTTTTTAAGAAGAACATTACCTAGAGAAAAAAGACAACGAGATAAAAAAACCGAGAACGAACTTGTTGGGAAAGGAATTCTTATAATTTTTATTTTTTTGCTGTCGAAAACATTTTTCTCAACAACTTTATTCGTTCGTGGTAGAAGAGCTGTTAAATAAATTATTTCCTCAATATCTTTGTACTTAGAAAGACCAATTCCTAGTTCTTTAAGATAGGTTTCTGAACCCCCAAGATAAGGGTAAAAGCTATCACAAAGAAAGCATATTTTCATAACACAATTTGGGAATTGTGAGGTTTAAAATTTAAAGTGCGAAAGAGTCAAAAATATCTTTAATGACCTACCAAATCCTTCTCACCGAAAAACCCATCAAAGAATTCCTCCTCGGAAACGAAGCCATAGTAAGGGGTGCCATCGAGGCTGGTGTAGAGTTCGCGGCCAGCTATCCCGGCACTCCCGCGAGCGAGATAGGAAACATACTCTCGATTCTAGCTAAAGAAGTTGGAATCTACTTCGAGTGGAGCGTCAACGAAAAGGTTGCTGTAGAAACCGCTGGAGCAGCGAGCTTTTGCGGACTCGCTTCCATGGCTTCGATGAAGCACTTCGGCGCTAACGTAGCTTCAGACTCCTTGCTACCGATCGCTTACGTGGGAACGAGGGGAGGGATGGTCGTAATCATAGCCGACGACCCCCAAGGCTGGAGCTCCGCCCAGTCCGAGCAGGATTCCAGGCATTACCCGAGGATGGGAAAGATACCGACGCTAGAGCCTTCAACTCCTCAAGAATGCAAGGACTGCGTCGTCGAAGCTTTCAGGATCTCGAAAAAGTACGAAATTCCTGTGATACTCAGAACAACTACTAGGGTGAGCCACAGCAGGGGTATAGTCGAGTTCGCACCGCTCAGGAAAAGGAAGAAAGGGGAGGCGAAGTTCGTCAAGGATGAAAGATATAACACGCTACCTCCCAACGTGTTGAGGCTTCACGAAAGGATACTCCAGAAGCTCGAGAGGGTGAAGGGAGAGTTTGAAAGGTCGAGGCTCAACTTCGTAGAAAGCTTCGCTGGAAAGCGTCCTACAATTGGGATAATCACGAGCGGAACTTCCTTCAACTACGTGATGGAAGCCGTGAGGGAACTTAACCTCTCCGCCAGGGTGCTGAAGCTCACGACTACCCATCCGCTTCCGAGCAAGCTTATCGTCAGGTTCCTGAAAAATTTCAAAGAAGTGCTAGTGGTGGAGGAACTCGACCCTGTGCTGGAAAGCGAGGTAAAGAGGATAGCCCAGGAAAACGGACTAAAGACTAAGATCAGGGGAAAGGATTTGGTACCAGAGGTGGGGGAGCTGACTCCGGAAAAGGTTTGCGAAGCCGTGGCTAAGTTTTCGAGGAGGAAGCCTAGGTTCAGCTACGAAGCTCACCTGAAGAGCTTCGAGAGGGTGAGGAAAAACTTGCCCGCAAGGTTTCCGGTCATGTGTCCCGGTTGCCCTTACAGGCCGCTCTTCTTCGCGGTAAAAAAGGCTTGCGAAGAGCTCGGAGAAGATGTCGCTTTTTGCGGCGACATAGGTTGCTATATGCTTGGCGTGTTTCCTCCCTACGAGGTCGAGGACGTAATCCTTTGCATGGGAGCCGGAGAAGGGATAGCCCACGGGATAAGCAAGTCTTCGAAACAGAAGACCATAGCCTTCGTAGGCGATTCCACGTTCTTCCACGCTGGCATTCCAGCGCTTATAAACATGGTCTTCAACAAAAGCTCGCCGTTGGTGATGATCCTTGATAACGAGACTACCGCGATGACTGGCCACCAGACTCATCCCGGCGTGGGAATGACTGCGATGGGGGAGGAGACGAAGAAGGTAAGCATAGAGAGGCTTGTTTCCTCCTTGGGAATAGAAAACGTTAAGGTTATCGACCCTTACAACATCGAGGAAGTGAGGAAGACTGTGAAAGAGTTTTTAACCTCGGGAAAGCTTTCCGTCATCGTCGCTAGGAGAGAATGCAGGCTCAAGTTCGTAAGGAGGGCTAAGAAGCAAGGGATTGCGATTCCGAAGTTCAGGGTTAACCAGGAGAAGTGTAACAAGTGCGGAGTTTGCGTGAGGGAGTTCGCATGCCCAGCGATTTACGAGGATGAGGAGGGGAATTACAGGATAGACGAGCAAGTTTGCAACGGCTGCGGAGTTTGTGTCCAAGCCTGCCCGCAAAGGGCTATCGAGGTGGTGAGGGATGAGGGGAAGGGTTGAGGAGTTCAATATTATTATCGCAGGAGTCGGAGGTCAGGGAGTGCTCACCCTGGCCTATACGATTTCCAAGGCTGCGATGGAAGAAGGTTACGACGTGAAGATGGCAGAGGTTCACGGGCTATCCCAGCGTTACGGCTCGGTGGTCTGCCACGTAAGGTTCGGGAAGAGGGTGTATTCACCCCTCGTACCGGTCGCGAAGGCTGACCTAATCCTGGCGCTGGAGCCCTTGGAAGGGTTGAGGAACGTCTTCTACGGTAGCAGGGAAAGGACTACTCTTCTCTCCGACTCCAAGCCTATAAAGCCGGTGAGCGTTTACATTCTTGGTAAGGATTATCCCTCGCTCGCGAAGATGGAAAGACTATCGAGAAGGTTTTGCAAAGAAGCGATCTTCGTCAACGCCAGCGAGAAGGCCGTGGAGATTAGCGGGAGCAGCGTGTGCGCTAACGTTTACCTCTTAGGAAAGAGCATCGCAGAAGGCTACCTTCCCCTGAAAAAGGAGAGTGTGATGGAAAGCGTGAAGAGGGCACTCAAACCCAAAGTCTACGAGATAAACTTAAAAGTATTTGAAAGCGCTTTCTAAGTTTTTTGTGTATGGTGAGGAAGAAAGGATTTCCGGAACCTAAGGAGCTCGTAGTTTGTAGGGTCGATAGGATAACCCCCTTCGCAGCATGGTGCGAGCTCCTCGAATACCCTGGGCTGCAAGGGATGATCCACGTCAGCGAAGTGGCTGGAAGGCACGTGCACGACATAAGGAGGTACGTGAAGAAGGACAAGCAATACGTGACGAAGGTGATGAGGGTCGATAGAGAAAAGAAGGTCGTGGAGCTTAGCCTGAAGAGGGTTTCGCAGAAGGAAAAGGAGAGGAAGATGAACGAGTTCAAGAAGGAGAACAGGGCGGAGAAAATTCTCGAACAGGCCGCTAGCAAGGTTGGAAAGAGTTTGGAAGAAGCTTATGAAGAAGTTGGTTTTCTCCTGCAGGAGAATTTCGATTCCCTCTTTTCCGCGTTCGAAAAAATAAGGAAGAGGCCGCAGTTTCTGGATGAGCTCGGAATTCCGGCGAGGTGGAGGAAGGCTCTCTTAGAAGCCATAGAGAAGAGTTTCGAGGAAAGGGAAGTTTGGCTGAGGGGGGAGCTAAAACTCAAGTTTTATTCCGGCGATGGGATAGAGAGAGTCAAAAAGGTTTTGAAGTCCCTGGAGGAGAAGGACGAGAGGATAGACATTACCTACATCTCGGCTCCGAGGTATTTGGTGAGGATGCGAACGACGTCTCCGAAGGAAGACGAGAAGAAACTAAGAACTTGGCTGGAGGAAGCCGTGGAGATGGGAAGGAGTTTAGGCGGTGAAGCAAGCTACGAAATCTTGGAGGAGTAACGAGTGAGAGGGTGAGGCTGAGGAAGTGCAAGAGTTGCGGCTTGTACACGCTAAAGGATACTTGTCCGAAGTGCGGGAGAGCGACGGTATCGCCACATCCGCCTAGGTATTCTCCAGAGGATAAGTTCGGGAAGTGGAGGAGAAAGCTTATAAGGGAAACCGCGGGAAATAAATAATATGACCACGAGGATAATCGAGCTTAGCAGGCCAAGGTTGAAAAATCCTATCTTCATTCAAGGTCTGCCGGGAATAGGGAACGTAGGAAGGATAGCGGCCGGTTACCTCGCGGAGGAGCTTGGGGCTAAGAAGTTTGCCGAGCTCATCTCCTCGCACTTCATGCCGTTCGTTCTGCTCCACGAGACAAGCGAAACCCACTTGCTAAAGTACGAGTTTTTCTTTTGGAAGGCCAAGAAAAAGGGTCAGAGGGATTTAATCATCCTTACCGGCGACATGCAAAGCGTCGATTCCGAAGGTCATTACGAGATCGCGGAGGAGGTGTTGAAGTACCTCAAGAAGCTCAAAGTCAAAGAAATCATAACGCTCGGAGGTCTTAACGTCGGTGAAGTGGTGGCGAGACCAAAGGTGGTGGGTGCTACCAACGACCTCAGCCTGGTGAAGAAGTATGAAGAAGCCGGCGTAGAGTTTGCTGCCGGCGTGAGGGCGGGAACGATAGTAGGTGCGGCTGGATTGATGCTTGGTTTGGGTAAGTACTACGGAATAAAGGGCGTGTGTCTCCTAGGGGAAACGACCGGATTTCCGATAATTCCGGACCCTAAGAGCGCGGAGGCGGTGCTGAAAGTTTTGATGAAGGTTTTGAACCTCGATGTCGACTTAACGAAGCTTGAGAAGAGGGTAAAGGAGATGGAGGACTTCATCAAGAAGGTAGAAGAGACGCAGAAGAGAGCGCTAGCCCAAGTGGCCAGGGAGGCTACGAAGAAGGAGGAACTAACTTATATAGGTTGAGGGCTTAATTTTTAGGGGGTGGAAAAATTCCGGTAAGGTTTCTGATACCGAAAGCAAAGTACCTTGCATCGGGAATCCACATAGGGATGAAGCAGAAGACTGAGGACATGAGGGAATTCATCTACCACGTAAGGCCTACTGGTCTTGCGGTCTTTGATTTGAAGAAAGTAGACGAAAGAATAAGAATAGCCGCGAAGTTTTTAGCGAGGCAGAAAGAAATCCTCGTGGCGACGCGAAAGCAGATTGCTTTTAAAGCCGTTAAAAAGTTCGCGGAAATCGTGGGTTGCAAAGCTGTGACTGGGAGATTCATGCCAGGAATGCTCACCAACCCGAGCTTGAAGCATTACGTCGAGCCGGACGTTCTACTCATAACGGACCCGCTAGTAGACTACAGAGCCCTGGAAGAAGCCGTCAAGGCGAGGATTCCCGTGGTAGCGTTGTGTGACACCTTCAACGAGACAAAGAATGTAGACCTGGTGATACCCTGCAACAACGTCGGTAAAAAGGCGATAGCAACTGTTTTCTGGTTGCTCGCTAGAGAAATCCTGAAGGAAAGGGGAGCGATAAAATCGGACAGGGAGTTCAAGTACGAAATCGAAGAATTTGAGAGCAAGTGAGATTAGTGGAAAGGTTGGATTGTCGGAGAGAAAATTCTAAATAAAGATTTTTCGTGAAAAAAGAAAGTTTTGGTAGCATGGTAATCGAGAAGATAAGGAAAAGGGACGGAAGGATAGTAAAGTTCGACAAAAACAGGATCGTCGAGGCTATTTGGAAGGCTGCACAGGCCGTGGGAGGTAAGGATAAGAAACGTGCTGAATGGTTAGCGGATAGGGTTGTCGAACTCCTCGAAAAGCAGCTGAAGCCAGGGGAGATTCCTCATGTTGAGCAGGTTCAAGATGCCGTGGAAAAGGTTTTGGTGGAACACGGTCATTACAAAACCGCCAAGGCGTACATCCTCTATCGAGCCCTCCACAACCAGATAAGGGAGCTCGTTGACGGGTACTTGAAGAAGCAGACCTGGCTTGTAAGGGAGAACGCGAACACGACATTTTCCCTGCAAGCCCTGAACTTTCACATATCTTCGCAGGTAATCTCCCAGTACTGGCTGCACAAGATTTATCTGAAGAGGAACAGGAAGATAGCGGAGGCTCACATCAACGGGGACTTCCACATCCACGACTTAGGAATGTTGGGAGCTTACTGCGTTGGTTGGGATCTAAGAGATCTCTTGCTCACGGGCTTCAGGGGAGTGAGGGGAAAGATTACCTGCAAGCCCGCGAAGCATTTCAGGTCAGCTCTAGGGCAGGTGGTAAACTTTCTCTTCACCCTTCAAGGAGAGGCAGCGGGAGCCCAGGCTCTTTCGAACTTTGATACTTATCTCGCTCCATTCATAAGGTACGACAACCTCAACTTCAAGCAGGTCAAGCAGGCTCTCCAAGAGTTTATCTTCAACATGAACGTTCCTACAAGGGTCGGATTTCAAACACCTTTTACCAATATAACTCTCGACTTAAAAGTTCCTGATTTTATGAAGGATGAGCCTGTGATCATAGGAGGAAAACTCATGGAAGAAACCTACGGAGATTTTCAGGAGGAGATGAATACCTTCAACAAGGCTCTGGCGGAAGTGATGCTGGAGGGTGATGGAGTAGGAAGGGTCTTTACCTTTCCGATACCGACGATAAACATAACGAAGGATTTCGACTGGGGTAGCGAAGGGACTTTGAAAATTTTCGAAACCTCGGCGAAGTACGGGATACCCTATTTTGCGAACTTCATAAACTCCGACATGAAGCCAGAAGATGTTAGGAGCATGTGCTTGCATCCAGAGGAAGAGGTTTTGGTCAGGAACGACGGAGAAATAAAGAGGAAAACCATGGGTGAAATCGCTAAGGAGTATGCTGATTTCGACGGCGATGGTTGGGAGGTTCCGAAAAGGCGGTTGGAAGTTTTATCCCTCAACCCACAAACCTTCGAGCTGGAGTGGGTTAAAGTCGTGAGGTTTTTGAGGGTGAGTGACGATAAGATGGTGAGGATAACCACTAGCGACGGGAAGTCGGTGAGGTTTTCTACCAACCACGTGATACCGGTGGTTACTCCTCAAGGTATCGTGCTGAAGCTCGCCAAGGATGTGAGGAAGGGAGATTTGTTGCTAACCCTCAGGTCTGCGAGACGAAGCCTGAGCAGGCGTTACAAAAAGGTCGGTAAGTTTACTCTCGACGAGAAATTAGCCAGCTTGCTCGGTTTCTTCACGGCCGATGGAAACTACATATTCGAGACGAGGAAGAACGTGAGGACGTACGGGTTACCGAAAGGACTTCAGTTCACGTTCAACAGCAAAGATAAAGATAAAGAGTTGATCGAGAAAGTCCGTTCCCTGATAGAGGAGGTTTTCGGTTACTCTCCCAAGGGCAGGAAAGACCCGAGATACAACACTTACTACCTTTACGTTTACTCCGTCGAGATCGCTAGGACTCTCTATGATGCTGGATTCAGAAAATACGGGAGGCTACCGCAGATACTCTTCGACTCCCCCGCTAGCGTAATGAAAGCGTTCTTCGAATCTTTCTTCCTGGGTGATGGATACGAAAGGAATAAAGAGTTGCACATCAACGACAAGGAGTTGGCGAGGGACTTGGCGATCATGGCCTCGCTGATCGGTATACCGGTTTGTTACAGAGAGAAGAAAAAAAGTCAAAGGATTTATGTCCAGCACTCGAAATCCAAGCAGCCTACTCTCTACGAAAGAGTGCCGGGTTGGATGGCAAAGTCTACTTACTTAGTGCCTGGCTTGAAAAAATCCAGGATGGTGGGTATAAGAACCTTGGATAAGTACGAGGCACACACGTGGTTTAGCAGATTGATAGCCGGAGGAGACGTCGCGTTGGTTAGGGTAGAGAGTTGTGAGCTGATAAAGCTGAACGAAAAGCAGGAGTTTTTCGACATCGAACTGGAGAAAAACCATCTGTTCGTCCATTCCCTCGGAATCATCACTCACAACTGTTGCCACTTGAGGCTCGACAAAAGAGAACTCAAGAAGAGAGGAGGTGGTTTGTTCGCTGCCTATCCTTTAACGGGCAGTATAGGAGTAGTAACCATCAACATGGCGAGGATAGGCTATCTCGCCAAGGATGAGAGCGATTTTTTCGAGAGGCTTTCCGAGCTCATGGAGCTTGCTAAGCAATCGCTCGAGATAAAAAGGGAGTGGCTAGAAAAATTCACCGAGCTCGGTCTCTACCCCTACTCTAGGTTTTACCTGAGGAACATCAAGAAAGAGACCGGGGCTTACTGGAAGAATCACTTCTCAACCATAGGGCTCATAGGGATGAACGAGGCTTGCTTGAACTTCCTAGGCTGCAGCATAGGAGAGAAAGAGGGCATAGACTTCGCGCTGAAAGTTCTGGATTTCATGCTCGAAAGGATCAAGGATTTCCAGGAGGAAACGGGAAACATCTATAACTTGGAAGCGACGCCCGCAGAGGGGTGCAGCTACAGGCTGGCGAGGATAGACAAAAGCAAGTTCCCGAACATAATAGTCGCGAACGAGGAAGACGTTAGAAAGGGGGCAGAGCCTTACTACACGAATTCTACCCAGCTTCCTGTTTATTACACTGACGACCTCTGGGAAATGCTGAGGTTGCAAGAGCCACTCCAACTCAAGTATACCGGAGGAACGGTGGTGCACGTTTGGCTGGGGGAGGCGAACCCTCCTGTAGAAAGCGTGGTAGCGCTGGTTAGGAAGGTTTGTGAGAACTTCAGGATTCCCTATTTTACGCTAACTCCAACCTTCAGCATCTGTCCTTCTCACGGCTATCTTCCTGGAGAGTTTCCGAGATGTCCCAAGTGCAACGCGGAGGCAGAGGTTTATTCGAGAATAGTTGGATACCTGAGGCCGATAGACCAGTGGAATCCAGGCAAGCAGGAGGAGTTCAAGCAGAGGAAGAAGTTCGACGAGAGTATTCGGGGGAAGGCGGGATGAGGATAGGCGGTTTCCAAAAGCTAAGCCTAGTCGATTACCCAGGTAAAGTCTCGGCGATAGTCTTCACTAAGGGTTGCAACTTCAGGTGCAAGTTCTGCTACGTGCCGCAGCTCGTGTTGCCCGAAAGGATGGAGAGCATAGGAGATTTTCCTGAGGAAGAAATATTCTCGTACTTGGAGAAGAACAGGGGGTTGGTCGACGCCGTCGTAATTACGGGAGGAGAACCTACCATCCAACCGGATTTGGTCGAGTTCGTCGAAAGGATAAAATCCATGGGTTTCTTGGTTGGGTTGGAGACGAACGGAACGAACTCGAAGGTTCTAGAAAGGTTGATCGACGAGGGCTTGGTCGATTACGTTGGGATGGACATAAAGACGAGGCTGGAGTTCGGGAAGTACAGAGAGATGGTTGGAGGTGTGCTTACCGAAGAGATGTTCGAGAACGTTCAGCGCTCGATAGAGTTGCTGATGAACTCGAAAATAGAGTACGATTTCAGGACGACCATAGCTAAAGAGATAATCTCGAAGGACGATATAGTAGAAATCTGCAAGCGAATTCGAGGGGCGAGGGTTTATTATCTCCAGAATTTCAGGTGGTATGGAGAGGTCGTCGGAGGGAAAAGGCTGACGCCATACGAGAAGGAGGAGATAGAGGAAATCATCGAGGAATGCAAGAAGTTCGTGAACATAAGGCTGAGGAACCCTTGAAGGAAAAATTCAAAAAAGGTTCCTCCAACCTAGTATTAATTATGGGGCTGCTGCTCAAAGAGCTCAAACCCTTAGCGATCTCGCTTGTGTTAGAAGAAATCCTCGATTCAAAGCGGTTCAGGAAAAACTTTTGCGACAACCTCCTGCTCAGGCTGGGGGAATTCAAGAACGAAGAGCTGGTGAGCGTCAAAAGGGAATTGCTTGGGGAGAGAAGTGCTGGGAAATTCTTTGATGGTTACAAAGCTGTCATCATGTTTTTTCTCGACGAGCTCATAGGTTGCGTGAACGAAAGCTTCGGTGCAACAGAGCAATTGATGGTTCAACGACTCACGAACCGTTGCAAGGAAATTTTAGAGAGAATTCTCCATTCCAAGGATTTCAAGGAGCTAGAGGGTATGGAAGGCGTTGTAAGGAAAGAAGTTACGCTAAAGATCGTGGAGCTGTTGAAGAAGAAATCGCTGACGAACCTTTGAGCAATCTTTATTTCCTGCTCTTGGAATACTTTTGGTAGAGCTTTTTCCACTTTTCTTCGAGCTCTCCTCCCGAAAAAAGTCTTTTAAACGAAAACTTTCTTCGCTTCGGAGGTACGTATCTCTTTTTCTGTGGTTGGAATCCTTCTTCAGATGGCCAGAAGAGATAAGCCAGGATTATCGCGGCGAATATTCCGCAGAGCGCTGGAATAACTATTCCCCACGGAAAGCCCTTCGCTTTTTTCTCTTCTTCTGGCTTTCTTTCTTCTGCCTTCTTGACTTTTTGAAGTTCGACGTGAATTTGGCCTATGAGTGATTTGATGGAATCGAAGAGCTGGTAAGCGGAGATGTAATCCCCCGCCTTCACGAAACTTTCAGCATTTTCTATCTTCTTCTCCAACTTATTCAGCAAATCTTTCACCTTGCTGACGTCGTAACCAAGACTTTCCAGCTCACTGGTTTCGTTCACGAGGGAAGAGTAGTTTTGTTTGAAGACGGCGATCGTCGAATTTATCTCCTCCTTTTTCTTCTCGCTCGGTAAAACTCTTAGGGTGAAGCTCTTCCTAACGACTTTCTCAGAGCAGGAAGCTTTGTACTTACCTTCGTAATCCCCTATTTCAGCGTTTCCTACGTTGAACAAAATTTTGAATGCTGCTTTCTCTCCTGGGGAAAGCTCTTCGGAAGAATCGTTGAGCGCGAACCAATCGGAGGTTATGTTCTCGATGGTGAAGTATACCGTTACGGTCTTGTTTCCAGCGTTTTTCACCACGACGGTAGTGGTGTTAGTAGCGTTTTGGACTACCAAGACTAACGAAGGAGCTTCTACAAACTCAAGCTCGACCACGTAAGTAGGTTGCTCCTCCTCTTCTTCAGGTGGCGGAAATTCTTCTTCCTCTTCCTCGGAGGGAGCCTCTATCGTAATCGAAAATGATGGTATAGATTTGTTGAACCACCAGTGTGAATGAGATGGATAAGAAAGCTTAAGCGAGGCGGTTCCTGTAGACTTGCCGCTCTCTATCTTCCACGAAACGTAGCAGGTTGTTGTGTTTCCAGCCTTGTAGTATATTTTCCATGTATCGGTGCTTTCGTCAAACGTTGCGCTACAAGTAGTGTCGCCCTTGGTGATGTTTTTCAAAAGGCCAGTGGTTTCTTGCAACCTTATTTGTGCTGGGTCGGGAGTGTCGCGGTTTCCGTAACTCTTAATGTAAACTCTTACCGTGGAAGAGCTTGAGTTGTACATGGTACTCGGCTTGGAAATATCGTAGATGAGTAAGGCTGGGTTGGAGATTGTTAGGTAACGATAGCAATCGCTGCCGCTGAGGATGATGGAGGAGTTAGTTACCTTGTAGTTAACTCCTATGCAAATAGTATAGTTGTTTCCTGGGGACGGAGAAATGGTAACGTTAACTTTGTATAAGCTTCCGCTTGTATGAACGCTAGAGATTGTGGGGTTTACTACGTAGGAAGGAACGTCTCTAGCTTTCATGTAAGGATCAGTGAAGTTCTGCAACACGAGCGTTGGAGAAATGATTGAAGAGTTCGCAAACCTTATATCGAGCGTGAGGCTAACGTTCTTTTCCTGGTCACCGGTAATGACTTCAGGCTGGATGAAAAGAATCTTCACGAGCAATCGGCTGGTGAGGTTCACCTTTACAGTAAGGTTGAAGGTTGCAGAAATCGCAGAAGAGTTTACAGAAAAGTTGAAAACCCCAGAGTATATACCTTCCTTGAACCCATTGGTAGAACTTTTGTTGAACGTAAGGTTTACTTCCAGAGTAACTCCTCCATTAGCGGGAAGCTCGTAGGGAAGCGATAGTTGCGAGCAACTAATTCCTACGTAAGCTTTGGTATCGCTCGAATGGTTCAAGAACTTGGGGCAAGAGATTTCTTTGATTTCTAATGGAGCGTTGCCAGTGTTGTTTATCGGTATCTCTAAGCGAATGGTCCTGTTAAACCCTATGTCCTCGCTCATTTCCAAAGTTTTTCTTTCAAGACGGTTCATGACCACAAACTCGGCCGAGCTCGTGTTCGAAGTAAAGAGTAAGAAAGCTACGGGAACGTTTTCGTTGCTTTCTGCAAGAGTGAAAGCGTAGTAAAACCTTCCGCTCGTGAGGTTGGAGGAAAGGTTGAGCGAAACCACGCATGAGCTTGAAGTCTCGTTGAGGCTTGCTGAAGTGAAGTTAGTCGCCACCAAATTATCCTCTGGGTAGAAAACGAGGATTTCCAACTCGTACTTGTTACCAGTAGCCAATCTAGTCAAGTTCCTTACTTCAACCTTCCATACTCCAGCTTCGTGAGAAGGAGGAGTTGAATACCTTAAGAAAGTCATGTTTTTCGACACGTTAGCGAGCGAAAAGTAGCTAGCTTTTTCCTGGGAAGAAGACTTCGTCACTAAAACATCGCTAGGAGAATATAACCTTAGCTCGTAGCTATCGTTTGAATCCCAAGTTAACAACGCGATAACTCCGATCGAAGCCTCTGGAAACAGGAAGGTATAGTTCTTGCTTTCAACCCCGTTAAAAACATACTCCCTGTAAAAACCGAGGTTAGTTAAGTGCGGAGAGTTAGGGAGAGAAGAAGTTTGGAACTTTCTTATTGTGAAGTTGAGGTTTCCAACGTTTTTCACGGTAAAGTTAGTCCTAGAAATGTTACCCAGGTAAACTTTACCAAAATCCACGATGTCTATGAATTCGTTTGTGCTAGTGTTGGTAAAGTTTATGGTTGAAAGCTGAAGCTCTAAAGTGTAATGCTCGCTCGTGGAAACGTTTCCGTAGACCCTAATTTCTAAAACCTCATCGCTCACCCTAACTAACAAACTTTCTGAGCATCCTTCCTTCGAAACCGAAAACTCAATTAATCCTCCCGAAGAGTTGAGTAAGAATAAGTCTAGGTCCTTGGAGCAGTTGTTCCATGTTAAATTCACCCAGATGAAAGTAGAATTCTCTACCGAGCTGGCGTTGACGAAGTACCTGTGTGGAAGGGTAGCGTGAGCTTCAAGAAGGTTTGTAATGGTGTAATTTCCGAAGGTTGTGTTAGCGGTAAGGAAAATCCTCACGGTTTGATTAGCAACCTCAGTTACGTTGTAGAACAAGGAAGAGTTGTCGGAGATTGAGCAAGAGAACTTCACGAGGTTGTACTTCCCAACCACTTTTTTCCACGTATAGTTGAACCAACCGTCGCTATCTGACAAACCTTCGGCTAAGAGAGTTTCTCCGTAGGGAGTTATGTTGTAGATCTTTACGGGATAGTTCGCAATAGGTGAAGAATTTGTAGCATCGATTACTCGGCAGGAAACGTTGATGTGGGTAGCGTTTTCCTTCAAGAAGACTAGACTCTTAGAATAACCCCATACGGTAAAAGTAAAGCTAGCGGTAACGTTGGTGTTGTTGGCAGTGTCGTTAGCCCTAATCCTCACCGCTACCACGGTACCGACGTTAACGCTAGTGGGTATCATCCAGGTAAAGTTCGACCATGTACAAGATTCGTTCAAATCCTTCGTAGATTCAACTTTCCAGCTTCCGCTAACGTTGGTTTCTAACGTAGCGTTCCCTAAACCAACAGCACCTGAATTGTCGCTCCAGTTCGCGTAGAACAAGAAAGTTTCACCCCTATGTGGGGTTGTAGTAAGGTTGGAGCCGAGATGCTCATAGTTTGGAGGAATCGTATCGTAGATGGTAAAAGTCAGGTTGGTGGAGTTGACGCTTCCATCGGTAAACTTTACAGTCACGGTCAGGTTGAGTTGCGTCCCGTTCACGAGCTGAGGAACTGTTACGTTGAACCAGAAAAACTCCTCGGTACCGTTTTTGATGAATCCTACTTTAGAAATGTTGGACCAAGTTAGGTTGGGCTCGATACAGGAGAATGAAGAACTTTCGTTTGCTGTAGTCCCGTTGCTATTCTTAACGAATCCAAACCCAGAAGGAAGCGTTATGTTCACTTGAGTGATGTTGAGGGAAGCGTCGGTGTTGTTAATCGAAATTTTTATGAAGTTTTCGATACCAGGCTCTAGGCAGCTAATGCAAGGCGAGGGTGAATTTTGCGTGACGCTTGCTTCAAAGTTTTCTGCAAGAGTCAAGTAAAAGAAGAATGAAAGGAGGAATAAAGCTAGGAATAAGAATGGAAAGAGGTTCTTCATCCGCTGGAATTCCTCCGAAGCTCGCGTCATCTTGAGAAAAAATTTGGTTTTTCCCTAAAAATTTTTAACAGAGACAACATTTTCCTCATCGTTAGCCAAAGTCTACACAACGTTCACTCACTCCTTCTACCCAACAGCATATCCAACAACCCTCCGAGAATACACTTTAATCCTTTTCGATTTCCCCTAATAGGCTCCAGAAAAAAGGACAGTTAAACATCAAACACCAGAGCAACACACGGAACGTCTTTTTCACACCCGATAACCCTATTACCTTGGAACATTACTCAACCGTCACCGAAAATACCTCTAGATCGTTCTGAAGACGTCCTTAGCGCCTTCGGAGGTCTCGACCTCTACTTTCGAGAAATCCTCCTTCCAATCGAGCTGGAGTGCTACTGTTTCGCCAGAATCCAACTCCTTCACCTCGTTCAATATCGCGACCTCCTTGTTGTCCACGTAAGCTTTGAAGCCGCTCACCTTCATCTTTCCGTCGTTGGAAACTATTACCAAAAGGTTTCCTTCCGAAT